>JAFAQA010000154.1 GCA_019246665.1 Hyphomicrobiales bacterium | reverse complement strand
GGATCGTCGAGGTCGAGGATCGAGATGGTCGCTCCTTTCTCGAGCTCGCTGAGCTATAAGGAGATGCCTCTCGACTTTCGCCTAGAACGCGTTGCGTTTAGAGAGATCAGTCGCATCAGGCTATCCGCATGATCTTATCGCAAAAGTGGCCCCACTTTTGCGGATCATGCTCCAGGCGAAGCCGAGACGAGGCTGCATGCTCATTGCGCCGATCGCATGAGCTCCTTCAAGAGCCGCGCAATCACGATCGGCGCCTCGAGATGCGGCATGTGGCCAAGCTTGGGAAAGGAGTGGATCGCGACCTCGCCCGGAAGCCCGCGCGCGTGCCGGGACGGAATGATTTGGTCTTGCGCGCCCACGACGATTTTCGCCGGAACCACAAGGTGGTCGAAGATCGAGCGAATGCTGAAGCTCTGCGTTCCCCCGGGAAACAGGAGCGCGCCAACTTCCTCGAGCGCCACGTCCACATCTTTTCGTTGCTGGAGCGTGGCCTTGATGAAGGATGGGCCGAGAACTGCAGGATCCTTCACGAGCTGAGCGATGAGGGGCTCGAGCTCCGCCGCGCTCCGCGCCCGCGGAAAACCGGAGATGAAATCGTCGTTGATGTCCGGTCCGAGACCGGCGGGAGCCACGAGGAAGAGCGACAGGGCCTTTAAGGCTTCGCGCCGGCTCAGCGCTGCCGCCACCGCGCCGCCGAGCGAGTGGCCCGCAAGGTGCAAAGCGACCGGGCTCTCGGCCTGCAGCGTGGCCGCCACCTCATCAACCATCGCGTCGAAGCTCGCGCAGTTCGCGGCCGACCCGCCATGACCCGGCAAGTCGATGGCGAGCACGGGAGAGCCGAGTCGCGCGGAGGCGAGAAAAAGACGCCAGGCGTTGAGGTCGGCACCGAAGCCGTGAATGAGGATGACGGGCGGGCCCTCGCCACGGCGAAGCCATTGGAAATGGAGCGGAGCGCGCGAGGCTTTTGCGGCGCCGGCGCGGCCAGGCATTGACCGTGCGGCCTTTGACTCGAGCCGAGCCCTCTCGACATCCTCGCCCTGGACGCGACCCTTCGGGCCGGAGCCTTCGATTGAGAAGATGTCGATGCCGGTCTCGCGCGCCAATCTGCGCGCGAGCGGGGTGGCGCGCTGCGCAGCTCCCGGATCGTCCGCCGCGCACTCTTCATCATAGGCTTGCACAGGCGGCGGCGCTCGTTCGGCTTGGCGCAGGCTCATGGCCGGCGACGTTCCGCTTCCGGGCGTCTTCGCGGCATCCCGATGGTCCGCGTCCGTCGTGCCTTCGCCCTCGGCGTCGATCAAGGCGATCACGCTGCCGACCGGGAGCGGCACATGGAGCGTGACGCTGAGATCGCGGATCACGCCCGAAGCCGGAGCTTCGACCTCCATGGCAGCCTTCTCGGTTTCGATCTCGAAGATCGGCTGTCCCTTGGTGACGCTCGCGCCCTCTTCGACGTACCAGCGCGAGATGCGGCCCTCTGACATGTCCATGTCCACACGGGGCAGAATGACCTCGGTTGGCACTGGAAAGACTCAGCGGCGGCCGCGGACGAGATTGCGCACAGCCGCAATGATCGCGGGTGTCTGCGGCACCGCGGCCTTCTCGAGCTCGGGATTGTAGGGGATGGGGCATTCGGCTCCTCCGAGGCGCAGGATCGGCGCGTCGAGATAGTCGAACGCATCGCTCTCGGCGATGCTGGCGCTGAGCTCCGCTCCGATGCCCAGCGTCTTCACGCCTTCATAGACGCAAACCAGGCGATGCGTGCGCTTGACGCTTGCCGCGAGCGCATCGCGATCGAGCGGGCGCAGCGAGCGCAAATCGATGACCTCCGCCTCGATCCCTTCGTCGGCGAGCTCCTCGGCCGCAGCGAGCGAGCGGTGCACCATGATCGAGGTCGCGACGACCGTGACGTCGCGGCCCGGACGACAAAGCCGCGCCTTGCCGAGCGGCACTGTGTAATGGCCTTCCGGCACCTCGCCCTTCATCTTGTAGAGAAGCTTGTGCTCGAAGATCATCACCGGGTCGGGATCGGCGATCGCGGCGAGCAGGCATCCTTTGGCATCGTAGGGCGTTGCCGGTTGCACCACCTTGAGGCCCGGCACATGCGCGAACCAGGCCTCGAGGCTCTGGCTGTGCTGAGCGGCCGCTCCCGTCCCCGAGCCTGAAGGGAAGCGCATGACGAGCGGCACCGAGACCGCGCCACCGAGCATGAAGCGGAGCTTGGCGGCCTGGTTGACGATCTGCTCCATCGCGAGCGTTGAGAAGTCGGAGAATTGGAACTCGAAGATCGGCCGAAGCCCGGTGAGCGCCGCGCCGACCGCAACGCCCGCGGCGCCGAGCTCGGAGATCGGTGTGTCCATGACCCTCTCCGTGCCGAAGCGCTGCACGAGATCGCCGGTCACCTGAAAGGCGCCGCCATAGATGCCGATATCCTCGCCCATCAGGAAAACGCGCTCGTCGGCCTCCATGGCGATGGCCAGAGCCTCCTGAATGGCTTGCGCATAGGTGAGCTCGCGCGCGCGGCTTACGTGCGATCGGCCATCGCCGGCGAAAACGTCTTGCGGCCTCTGGGCCGGGCGGGTCTCAATCAGAGTAGACATAGCGCGTCAGCTCCTCGATGGAGGGCGCGGGGCTTGCCTTGGCGAAGGCAATCGCCTCCTCGATCTCCCGCTCCACGTCGGCGCGGATCGCGTCGATGTCGGCCGTGGTGATGAAGCCGAGCCTCAGAAGCTGGCGCTCGAAGGCGCCGATCGGGTCGCGTGCCAGCCACGCTTCGATCTCTTCCTTGGTGCGGTAGCGGTTGCGATCCGAACGCGAATGGCCGCGAATGCGGTAGGTCTTGCTCTCGATCAGCGATGGGCCGCCGCCCTGCCTTGCCCGTTCCACCGCATCGAATGCGGCCTGCGCCACCTCGGCAAAGTCGTTGCCGTCGACGATACGGCCCGCCATCGCATAGGCGCTCGCGCGTTGCGCCACGTCCTTGACGGCGGTCGAGCGGTCGCTCGAGGTCGACATGCCGTAACCGTTGTTCTCGCAAACGAAGATGACGGGAAGCTTCCAGATGGACGCCATGTTGAGGGCTTCGTGGAACGCGCCCTCGTTGTTGGCCCCGTCGCCGAAGAAGGAGACGACCACGGATGATCGTTTTTGCCTTTTCATCGAGAGCGCGACGCCGACCGCGATCGGGATGCCGCCGCCGACAATGCCGTTTGCGCCGAGATTTCCGGTCGACACATCCGCGATATGCATCGAGCCGCCGCGGCCACGGCAATATCCGTCTTCCTTGCCGAAGAATTCCGCGAACATGCGCGACACTTGCGCACCCTTGGCGATGCAATGGCCGTGACCTCGATGGGTCGAGGTCATGTAATCGGTGGGGTCGAGCGCCGCGCAAATGCCGACCGCGCTCGCTTCCTGGCCGATCGAAAGGTGCATCGTGCCGTGCACAAGGCCGCGCATATAGGCGTCCTCGGCGCTTTCCTCGAAACGGCGGATGAGAAGCATCTTGCGCAAGGCTTGCCGCAAGCTTTCGGCAGACAGGCGCCGATAGATCACCGGCATCATTGGCGGCGCTGCCTCCTCGACGACCACGCGAACGCGCGCGGGTGCGCTTTTTTCGCGCAGCTTCATCTCCTGGACCGCCATCGTCAGCTCCTCGCCGGCGCGCTCGCGCCAACCATTGTGGGCGGCAGGAATCGCGCATCCGCTTGATCGAGCCGGCGGCGCGTCTGCGTCACCACGAAATCATCCGCGGGCACGCAATTTTCGTAAGTGAGCTTTTCGCCGGCCTTGATCGGCTTCACGACCCGCGCCGCCTCGGCAAGGCCGAGCGGGAGGGCGCGCGCCTGCCTCGCCTCGAGCCAGCTCATGGCAAAGCCCCGATAATCGCGCTCGCCGATTCTGCCGAGCTTTTGGTCCGCCGAGAGATCGCGCTTCGCGAGCGCCACGCATTCGGCAACAGGATGGTCGAGCGGCTGCATGTCGGGTCGTTTGTGCATCACGGCCCGCACTGCCGAAAGCGGCGTCTCGAGGCTCGTGAGATGATAGGGCCGCAAAAGCGAGTAGCACGGGCCGGGCCCCACTTTGAGGTCGCTCATGCGTTCGCCGACGCGGTGGTGGCGCGGCTTGACGATGCAGAACACGCCAGGTGCCACGCCCTTGCCGATCGAGTAATCGACAACGCCCGCGCGCGACAGGATGCCGCCATCGGCTTTGGTGGCGAGCACCTGCGCCAACTCCTCGCGCGTCGCGGCAGGGCCATGCATGCCCGGCACGTCGGGGACGAGACCCGTGGCGTTGGCGATGGCGACCATCTCCACCATCGTCTTCGAGCCGTCCACGAATTCGACGAGCATGCGCGCATTCATGTTGCGCGCCCGCGCCTCCGCCTCGTAGGCCTCCGGCATGGCGTCGAATTTGAGCGGGTTGTTCTTTCCCTTGCCGGCGGCGACGATCTCGAAACCGAGGCTCTGGGCAAATCCGATGAGCTCGAGGGCGGCCGCAGGTTCATCGCCGGCCGCGCCTGTATAGACGACACCCGTCCGTTTCGCCTCATCCTTGAGAAAGCGCCCGACGGTGATGTCCGCCTCGACATTGAGCATCACCACATGCTTGCCATTGCGCATCGCTTCGAGCGCGACGAGCGTGCCGATATTCGGGTTGCCGGTCGCGTCGATCACCACATCGATGCGCCCTGCGGCGCAAAGCGCGTGGAAGTTCTCGGTGATCGCGAGCTTGCCGTTCTCGATGCTTCGGTCGATGGCTTCGGCGGTCTCGGCGCGCGTGATATCGAGGGCTGCATGGCCTGCCATCAAGGCGGCGTCGATCGCCGCCTGCGGCCGCACCTCCGAAACCGCGCCGATGCGCACCCCGGCCATGAGCGCGACCTGGACCACGATATCGGTGCCCATCTGACCCGCACCCGCAAGGCCGATCGTGATCGGCCCGTGCCGATCCGCAAAAGCCGCGATCTCGGCCGCCATGCCGATCCGCCCGATGCCGTGATGATTGACCACGCAAAAGCCTCGCAAGCGGCGATTCGAAGTGCTTGAACTTTTGTAATTTGAAAAGAGCGAATGTGCAAGGTCGCTTCGCGGCGCGCCGCCAGATCAACGTCGCAGCCGCGGGAGCCGGCGGGCCCCCCGATGATCATCCCCACGCGGCTGGACGTCGCAAACGGAGAGACGGCAATTCCGGCGAGCTTGCATACGCCGATTTTCGTTGTAGAGCCTTGATGGACGGGAGCGGGGAGCGGCAATGCGAAAACGCAAGAGGGCCACCGAATCCCGTGTCTCGGCTCCCCCAGCGGAAACGGAACCCGGCCCCGGGCGGCGCTCGGCCCGTCTGCGCTTGCGCGCTGCCTGGATGTACTACGTCGAAGAAATGACGCAAAACGCCATCGCTGACCGGCTGGGCGTCGGACGCGTCACCGTCGTGCGCCTTCTCAACGATGCCCGCGCCTTGCACGAGGTGCGCGTTTCAGTAAGCCGCCATCTCGCGGAGCTCTTGCAGCTCGAATTTGCCTTGCAGCAAGCCTTCGGCATCAAGGAGGTGGTGGTGGCTCCCTTGTCGGCCAAGGAGGCCGATCCCACGATCCCGATCGGTGCCGCCACCGGCGAATACGTTTCGAAGCTCGTGCGCAACGAAATGAGGATCGGGCTTGGCTGGGGCCGCACGCTCATCAACGCGCTTCCCTTCGTGAGCGAGAGGCCGGTCGCCAATCTCTCGGTGGTGTCGCTGCTTGGAGGCATCACCAAGACGAAGCAATACAACCCTTCCGAATTCGCCTGGCAGTTCGCGCGCTTCTTTCAGGCCGATTGCTATCTGATCGCCGCGCCGGCTCTCGTCGACAGCGTCGAGACGAAGCGCGCCCTCATCGAACGTTGCGGTCTGAAGGATATTCTCGATCTCGCCCGCAGGCTCGATGCGGTGGTGGTCGGCGCCGGGGGCATGTCGTCGGACGACACCATCTTTCGCTTCGGCTTCGTCGGCGAGCGCGAGCGACGATCCTTGACCGCGAAGGGCGCGGTCGGCGATCTCTTGTGCCATTACTATGATCGGCAAGGCCAGCTCGTGGATCATCCGATCAATGAGGCCGTCATGGCCGTGCCGATCGAAACCTTGACGAAAACTCCGGTGCGCATTCTTGCCTCGGGCGGGACGCACAAAACCGATGCCATCTTGGGCGCCATCGCGGCGCTGCGGCCAACAGTGTTCATCACCGATGAGATGACGGCGAAATCCTTGCTGGAAGGCGCAACTGGAGTAGTGAATGCTTAGAACGCGTTGCGTTTAGATGAGATCAGTACGTCAGGTTATCTTCTTGTTTTTCCGCATGATCTTATCGCAAAAGTGGAGCCACTTTTGCGGATCATGCTGTAGGGGTGAATAGCGGCCGCTCAAGTCTTCACGGTTCACTCTCACCCCGCTCGGTCGTCGAGCCCGGAGCCCGTCATGTCCGCTGAAGCCCCGCCGTCCAAGTGGCCCATCCCTCCCTTTTCGGCGCCGTTCGCGCCTGATGACGCAAAGCTCGCGCGGCTCCTCTTCAACGGCGCCGAGGCATCGCCTGCCGTCGAGGGCAGGGTCGACGCGACGGCGCTCAGGCTGATCGATGCCATCCGCTCGAGAAGCGGGGGCATTGGCGGTGTCGAGGAGGTTTTGCGGGAATATGCGCTTTCCACGAAGGAGGGGCTCGCGCTCATGGTGCTGGCCGAAGCGCTTTTGCGCGTGCCGGATGCCGCGACCACCGACCGCCTGATCGAAGACAAGCTCGGCCAAGGTGATTTTGCCCATCATGAGACGAAATCCGACGCGCTTCTCGTCTCGGCATCGGCCTGGGCACTCTCGATCACCTCGCGCATCATTCAGCCCGGCGAAACGCCCCACAGCATCGTGGCAGGCCTCGCCAAGCGCATCGGCCTGCCTGCCGTGCGCAGTGCGACGCGCCAGGCGATGCGGGTGATGGGCAATCACTTCGTGCTGGGAGAGACGATCGAGGCGGCGCTCAAGCGGGCGGGCTCCGGGGCCGGGCGACTCAAGCGCTATTCCTTCGACATGCTGGGCGAAGGGGCCCGCACGGCCGCGGATGCGACACGCTATTTCCAGAGCTACGCCGACGCCATCGAGGCGATCGGGCGGGCCGCCGGCAATATGGCATTGCCCGAAAGGCCCGGCATCTCGGTGAAGCTTTCGGCGCTGCATCCTCGCTATGAGGCGACGAGCCGCGATCGGGTCATGTCGGAGCTCGTCGGAGGGGTTATCGAGCTCGCCCGCCGGGCGAAATCGCATGACCTCAACTTCACGGTGGATGCTGAGGAAGCCGATCGGCTGGAGCTCTCGCTCGACGTGATCGCGGCCGTGGTGGCCGATCCTTCGCTTGCGGGCTGGGACGGTTTCGGGCTTGCGGTGCAAGCTTATCAAAAACGTGCGCTCGCCGTCATCGATTGGGTGGCGGCGCTCGCCCAGGCGCTCGACCGGCGTTTCATGGTACGTCTCGTTAAGGGCGCCTATTGGGATACGGAGATCAAGCGCGCGCAAGAGCGCGGACTTTCCGGCTATCCGGTCTTCACGCGCAAGGCAATGACCGATCTCAACTACATGGCTTGCGCCGAGAAGCTCCTGTCCTTGCGGCCGCGCATCTACCCGCAGATCGCGACTCACAATGCGCTCACGGTGGCGAGCGTGCTCGAAAGGGCGGGTGAGGGGCACCCCAGAAGCGGCGCTTCGGAGGCGGGCTTCGAATTTCAGCGCCTGCATGGCATGGGAGAAGCGCTTTATGGCGAGCTCGCCGAAATCGCGCCGCAAGTTGCCTGCCGGACCTATGCGCCCGTCGGCGGGCATCGGGATCTCTTGGCCTATCTCGTGCGGCGCCTTCTCGAGAACGGGGCCAATTCCTCATTCGTGAGCATGGCGGCCGACAACGAGGTGCCGGCCGAAACCTTGATCGAGAGACCGCAGGCGCGCGTCGGGGATCCGGCGAAGGCCGCCAATCCGCATCTGCCGCTTCCGGCCGATCTCTACGGCCCCTCGCGCAAGAATTCCTCAGGTGTCGAATTCGGCCATCGCGAGAGCCTCGAAGCTTTCCTCGACGCCGCGCGAAATGCGGCAGGAGAAGCGTTTCACGCGGCCCCGCTCGTCGACGGCAAGGAACGGGCAGGCAAAATGCGTTTCCTGGCAAGCCCCATCGATGGGGCCCCGATCGGCGACGTGGTCGAGGCCGAAGCCGCGCTCGCCGCGCAAGCGGTCGAGGGCGCCGCTCGCGCGGCGGCCGCCTGGGATGCGACACCCGCGTCGAAGCGCGCTCTTTGCCTTGAACGTGCCGCCGATCTCATCGAGGCCCGTCACGGCCGTTTCACCGCGCTTCTGCAGGTCGAGGCTGGCAAGACGCTCGATGACGCACTCGCCGAGATTCGCGAAGCCGTCGATTTCTGCCGCTACTACGCGATGCAGGCACGCGCCCATTTCGGCGAGGGCGAGCTTCTTCCGGGTCCGGCCGGCGAAGAGAACCGCCTCATGCTTCGCGGACGGGGCGCATTTATCTGCATCAGCCCTTGGAACTTCCCGCTTGCGATCTTCATCGGCCAGGTGAGCGCAGCCCTTGCGGCCGGCAATGCGGTTGTCGCCAAGCCCGCCGAACAGACGCCGCTCATCGCCTTCGAGGCCGTGACGCTCCTGCATGAGGCAGGCGTGCCGCCCGGCGCGCTCAGTCTCATTCCCGGGGATGGCGAGATCGGCGCCGCGCTCGTCGCCCATCCCGCCGTTGCCGGCGTCGCCTTCACCGGCTCGACCGAGGTCGCCCGCATCATCAACCGCAAGCTTGCTGCCAAGGACGGGCCGATCGTGCCGCTGATCGCCGAGACCGGCGGCATCAACGCCATGATCGTCGACGCGACCGCGCTCCCCGAGCAGGTCTCCGACGACGTGGTGCTCTCCGCCTTCCGCTCAGCCGGGCAGCGCTGCTCCGCCTTGCGGATGCTATGCCTGCAAGAGGATGTCGCCGACCGCATGTTGGAGATGGTCATCGGCGCAGCAAAAGAGCTGAAGCTCGGCGATCCGCGTGATCCTTCCGTGCAAATCGGCCCGGTCATCGATACCGAGGCGAAGCAGAAGCTCGACGATTACGCGGCGCGCATGCGCGCCGACGGCCGGATGCTCTATGGCGGGGCAGCGCCGGCCAAGGGAACTTTCGTGGCTCCGGCGGTCATGCGCCTCGATCGAGCTGCTGATCTGAAGCAGGAAGTGTTCGGCCCGATCCTTCATGTCGTGCGCTACCCGGCCGGAGCGCTGCCGCGCCTGATGGGAGAGATCAACGCTTCGGGCTACGGCCTGACCATGGGCCTGCATTCGCGCATCGACGACACGGCGAGAACCGTGCGCGAGCTTTCGCATGCGGGCAATCTTTACGTGAACCGCAATATGATCGGCGCCGTCGTCGGCGTTCAGCCTTTCGGCGGCCACGGGCTTTCCGGCACCGGCCCGAAGGCGGGAGGCCCGAATTACCTCAAGCGCTTCGCCGCCGAGCAGGTCGTTTCGGTGAACACCGCCGCCGCCGGCGGCAATGCGAGCCTTCTCACGATGGAGGAATGAAGGCTTCCCCCCGAGATTCTGCGCCTATCTGCGTCTCGCGGCCGCCTTCTTACTCGCTCCCCTCGCGGCTGGCCTTCGCCGAGCCGGCGCTCGCGAAGGTTCCGGCGGCATATGCGCATGCGCGTGCGCAATGCGATCCTTGATATGCGCCTTGATCTTGGCGTGGAGCTCGGTCTTGTCGATGCCGGGCGGATGCTGGCCCTTCGTGACCGCGCTGGCCATGCGCTCGAGAAGCTCGACATCGTGCTCGTCGCGATATGGCTTGAGGTCGAGATCGGCGGGGATTTTGGTGAGGCGTTCGTCTCCCATTTTCTTTACGTATTTTTGCATGAAGCGGTCATAGTCGCGCCAGGAAATTCCAGCGGCGCGCACGGCCGCCTCCTCGGCGCGCGTGGCGATCTGATGAGCATGCAGATAGTGCAGGTTCAATTGATCGATCAAAGTCTTCTCGACCTCTTCGTGCAGCAAGAGAAAACGATCGGTGTTGATCTTGCGGCCCTTGTATTCCATCTCGCTCGGCAAGTGACGGTCGATGTAAATGGTCTTGCCGTCCTTCGAATAGCCGGCGACGTAAGGAACATCGTGCTTGCGATCGAGGTTCTTGACCCTGCGCGCAATCGCATCGAGCGCGCGGTCCATCATCAGGCCCGACACATACCAATTCGGCATGCGCAGCCTTTTATGCGGTGCGGTCGGATGGCAGTAATCTGTCATGAGCTACTCCCCTCAGCGATTTCGGTTGATCACAAGATGCGATGATGAAGCATGATCGTGCGGGCGCAAAGAGTCGAGAGTGGGATGTCGTGGCGCGGCTTTGCGCTCGAGAGTGAGAGCAACGTTCGAGGCAAGGGCATTCGCAACCCAAGGTGCACGCGAGCAGGCGTTGCGGCCGCCCCACGCGCGCCCTCCCGAATGAGCTCGCTGCCTCCTCGCCCGATCTGTCCATCGCCCGCTGATTTCGGTTCGCGATGGAACTCACCATGGATCAAATCGTGGCGTTCGCGCGTTTTTGGCGAGAAAAGCGCATTGCCGAAAGCGCCCGTCGAATTGCCGAGGCCGAAAATGCTGCCACCCGGCGAGCGGGTTTACGCGATCGGCGACATTCATGGCCGTGCCGATCTCGCCGCGCAGATGCAGGAGCTGATCTGCGCCCACGCGGCACGAGCGCCTGACGCTTCCGTGACGGTTGTCTGGCTCGGCGATTACGTCGATCGCGGTCCCTCCACGCGCGACGTGATCGAACTTCTTCTCGGATTTGCCAGGAAGCAACCCCGCTCGATTTTCCTGTTGGGCAATCACGAGGAGGCGCTTTTGAGCTTCCTCGTCGATCCGCGCGACGGCCTTCACTGGTTCCGTCTCGGCGGCCTCGAGACGCTTGCCTCTTATGGGGTCGACATCGACGCCTTTCATTTCGGGCTCAGCCCTGAAGATATGCGCGACGCCTTCCTCGCGGTCTTGCCCGACCGGCACCGCGAGTTCTTCCTCTCGCTCAAGCTCTCGACGTCGATCGGGGATTTCTTCTTCTGCCATGCGGGCGTGCGCCCCGGCGTCGACCTCGGGGCGCAAGCCCCTCACGATCTGATCTGGATCCGCGACGAGTTCCTCAACTGTCGAGAGGATTTCGGCAAGATGATCGTGCATGGGCACACGCCGATGGCCGAGCCCGAGCTGCGGTCAAACCGGGTGAATGTCGACACGGGCGCTTTCGCGACGGGGCGCCTCACTTGCGCGGTGATCGAGGGCGGCGAGATCAGCTTCTTGTCGACGCAGGGGCAGGCCGGTCCATCGCGCCTCTCCGGCACTTGAATACCGGAGAGGCGAAAGGGTCATGCATTGTGACAGGAGATCGCGTGCTTGGACCGTGTTGCGTTTAGACGAGATCAGTATCGCCAGGTCATCTTTTTGTTTTTTCGCATGATCTAATCGCAAAAGTGGGGCCACTTTTGCGGATCATGCTCTCGCGTGCCTCAAGCCAAGGCGTGCTGGCCGCGGCCGAAAATCTTGTCGAGCATTTCGGGTTTCGCCTTGTCGAAGGCGGTGAGCGTCTCGCGCATTTTTTCGACCTTTGCGATGGCGCTGGCGACAGCAGGACGCTTCTCGATCTTCTCCACCCAGGCGAGGATTTTCGGATAGGCGTTCGCGCCGTCGCCGAGAAGCATCTTGATGTTGCGTCCCCAAGGAAAGGTCGCCATGTCGGCAATCGAATATTCGGCGCCTCCGAGATAAGGCACCTCGCCGAGCCTCGTTTCAAGAACGTCGCATACGCGCTTCACCTGGGTGCGGTAGCGGCTCACCGAATAATCATTGCCTTGAGGCGCGAAGCGGAAGAAATGCACGAATTGGCCGAACATCGGGCCGACACCCGTAAGCTGCACCACGAGCCATTGGATGACGTCATAGCGTGCGGCACGTTCCGTCGGCAAGAACTTGCCGGCCTTCTCGGCGAGATAGAGGAGGATCGCTCCGGATTCGAAAACCGTGTAGGGCTTTCCGCCAGGCCCATCGGAATCGACGATCACCGGCACCTTGGCGTTCGGGTTGAGCTTGACGAAGGCAGGGTCGAATTGCTGGCCGGTGAAGATGTCGACCGCCTTGAATTCGTAAGGGAGCCCGAGCTCCTCGAGCGCAATGATGATCTTCACCACATTCGGGCTTGTCATTCCGTAAAGCGTGATCATGTCGTCCTCGCTTGACTTTTGCTTGATTGGCCGATGCGCCGCGAACGGCGCCTTGCGCCCTCCTACATGGCACACCTGCATACGCAAAGCGCACGTCGATCACATAACCGATAGGCGCTGTGCGACCGGCTTGAAACTGGGCCGGGCTCAAGCGTTCGGATGGAAAAAGCCATAGACGGCCTTCGCGGTTGCTTCATTCACGCCGGGCGTATGCGCGAGATCCTCGAGCGAGGCGCGCTCGATCGCCTTGACTGTGCCGAAATGCAAGAGAAGCGCGCGCTTGCGGCGCGGCCCGACGCCGCCGATCTCGTCGAGCGGGCTCTTCACGAGCTCGCGTGCTCGCTTGGCGCGATGCGTGCCGATGGCGAAACGATGCGCCTCGTCGCGCAGCCGCTGCATGAAATAAAGCGCCGGATCGCGAGGCTCGAGGCGGAAGGTGTCACGCCCCGCGACATGGAAGGTCTCGCGGCCGGCATTGCGATCGGGTCCCTTGGCGATCGCGACGATCGGCACATCGGGCGCACCGACTTCGGCAAGCGTCGCGAGCGCCGCCTGCAATTGGCCCTTGCCGCCGTCGATGACGACGAGGTCCGGCCAAGCCGGAAAAGCATCGGGATCGGC
>JAFAQA010000482.1 GCA_019246665.1 Hyphomicrobiales bacterium | reverse complement strand
CAGCTCATCGCGGACAGCCTGTTGCACGATGTGCTTCCGCCGCTCTACCTCGCTTATTGGATCGCTTTCGTGCCGAAGGGGGAGCTGCGCTGGATCGACCCGATTTATTGGCTCGTTTATCCGGTCGCTTATTTCGTCTACATTCTCCTGCGCGGCGCGCTCATTTCGAGTTATCCCTATTCGTTTCTCGATGCGGCGGTGCTCGGCTATTCACGTCTTGCGGGGAACGCCGTCATTCTGCTCGCGACTTTCCTCGCAGCGGGTTGGCTCTGCGTCGCGGTTGATCGCGCCGCGCGCTGGCGCAGGCTCAGCGCGCCTGCTTCGCCCGCGCCACGATCTGCGTCGGGTTGACGAAGCGAAGCGCGATGAGGAGCCAGACGAGCGTGGTCGCCATATAGATCACCGCCATCGCATCAATGGATTGCACGGCGCGCACACCGGCCGCGAACACCGCATAGTAGAGCGCGACGACGAGAGTCTGGCTCGTCGGGCCAGCCGTGAGGAAGGTGAGCTCGAACATGCCGATAGTGCGCACCAGCACGAGGAGGAGCGCGGCAAGCACGCCAGGTGTGAGGATCGGCAAGAGCACGTAAATGAAGAGGCGCAAGGTTCCCGCGCCGAAGACCCTTGCGGCGGCCTCGATGCGCGGATCGATCTGCTCGATGAACGGGATCATGACGAGGATGACGAAGGGCACGGTCGGCACGAGATTGGCAAGGATCACGCCCGCCAAGGTGCCGCCAAGCCCGGTCTTGTAGAGCACCGTCGCCATGGGGATGCCGTAGGTGATCGGCGGCACGAGGAGCGGCAAAAGAAAGAGGAGCATCAGGAGCTTCTTGCCGGGAAAGTTTCGCCTTGCCATCGCATAGGCCGCCGGCACTCCGAGAAGGCCCGCGAGCACCACGACGGCGAACACCACCTCGAAGGTCACGATGAGAACGTCGCCGAGCTGAAACTCGTCCCAGGCGGAGAAGTACCAGCGCGTCGTGAAGTCCGCCGGGAACCAGGTCCCTAGCCATCGCGTGGCGAAGGAGGAGGTGATGACGGTCGCAATGAGCGCGGTCAGGTTCAGGATGAAAAAGCCAACCAGAAGCCAGAGCGCGGCTGCCCAGAGGCGTTCCGTGAGCGAGCGGTTCATGTCAGCGCATCGCCATCTTGGTCATCCTTTGCCGGAGGCGACGGGGCCGCGATAGACGAGCGCACGCCCGGCAAAGACGGCGAGCACCACAATGAGCTGCGTCGCCGCCATGATCATCGCAATGGCCGACGCCATCGAATAATCGTAATCCTCGAAGGCCGACTGATAGGCCGCGATCGAGATCACGCGCGTCGCGGCCGCGGGTTCGCCGACCAGCACCGCCGAAGGGAAAACCGAATACGCCTGAACGAAAGAGAGGCAAAAGGTGATGGCGAGGCCCGGGAGGAGCAAGGGCCAGAAGATATGGCGAAAGCGCGCCGCAGGCTTCGCGCCGAGCGTGGCAGCGGCCTGCTCGAGCGAAGGGTCGATGCCGGTGATGTAGGAGAGGGTCAGAAGGAAGGTGAAGGGGAAGCCGGTGATGACGAGCGAGATCAGCACGCCCCAGTAATTGTGCACGAGCCTCACCGGGTGCGAGATAAGGCCAAGCGTCATGAGCGTCCGGTTGAACCAGCCTTGGGGCCCGAAATAGAAGAGCATCCCCTCCGCGACTAGCACGGTGCCGAGCGTGATCGGCAGCACGAGGAAAGTCGTCAACAGGCGCTGGCGCCGCAAGAGCCGCACGCGAAAAGCGATCGGGATCGCGAGCGTGAGATTGAGGAGCGTAACCGGCAGCGCGATCTTCATCGTGGTCGCGACGGTGTTCGCGAAATATGAGTCGCTGAAGAAGCGCTGGTAATTCGACAACGTCCCGCCTTGCTTCGGCTCGAAGGAAAGCACGAAGCCGTAGATGAAGGGGTAGATGAAGAGTGCGATGAGGAACAAGGCGGCCGGGAGAAGAAGTAGCGTCACCCCATCGATCCCAGTGGCTGCAAGCCGCAACCGCAATGATGGTGCGGCGGCGCGGATCGGGGCGACGGTCGAGGCGACGGTGCTCACGCTTCGCCTATGTCGAAGATCAGGACCTGCTTGGGGTCGGCGGCGAGCAATACGGCCGCGCCGACGGCGAGGGGTGCAGGTGAAGAGAAATGCAACTCGGCCCCGGCCGCCGTGCGCGCGAGGCCATGAAACTCGCGCCCGCGGTATTCGATGGCCTCGATCACGGCTGCGATGCCAGCCTCACCGGTCCTGATCGGAACGAGATCGTCGGGCCTGATCGCGGCAACCACGCGCTCCCCTTTCGGCTCGCCTCGCACCGAGCCCTCAATCATGGCGCCGCCGATCTCGACACGGGCGCGGTCATTGTCGCCGCGCACGAGCTTTCCCTCGATTCGGTTGCGGTAGCCCATGAAGTCGGCGACATCGAGATGCGCCGGCGCGCCATAGAGCTCTGCCGGCGTGCCGACCTGGCGGATCACCCCGTCGCGCAGGACGACAATGCGATCGGCAAGCGACAAGGCCTCCTCCTGATCATGCGTGACGTAGATCGTCGTCGAGCCGAGCTGGGCATGGATACGTCGGATCTCCTGGCGCATCTCGAGCCTGAGCTTCGCGTCGAGATTGGAGAGCGGCTCATCCATCAGGACGAGGGGCGGCTCGATGACGATGGCGCGGGCGATGGCGACGCGTTGCTGCTGGCCGCCGGATAACTGTCCTGGAAGCTTGTCGGCATGCTCGCCGAGCCGCACGAGCCGCAGCGCCTCATGGACACGCCGCTCGATCTCGGCGGCAGGGACAGACCGCATGCGAAGGCCAAAGCCAATATTTTTGCGCACGGTCATATGCGGGAAGAGGGCGTAGTTCTGGAACACCATGCCGAAGCCGCGCTCCTCGGCACGGCGCGTGTCGATGCGCCTATCGTCGAGCCAGATGCTGCCGCCAGTGACGGGAAGAAGGCCCGCGATGCAATTGAGCGCGGTCGACTTGCCGCAACCGGAGGGGCCGAGGAGGGCAACGAACTGCCCGCGCGGAATGGTCAAGGTGAGGTCGCGAAGCGCGTTGACCGTGCCGAAATCGCGTCGCACACCCTCGAGGCGAAGCTCGTCGAAGGCGCGTGTCCCGGCTAGTGCGCCGCGACCGCGCGCTGCCGCGGGCGCCGCAATATTCATGCGGGATCTTTCATGCAGGCCTCTTCTCCTGAGAAATACGGGTTTCGGGCTCGCCATCAGCCCTGCATTTCCATTGGATCATGCCGCGACCTCGTCACCCCGTCCACCCATCCCGAACGAAGGATGTGTGGGTCAAGGACGCAGGCAGTCCCAAAGTTCAGAGATTGTCCCCTTCGAGGGCCGCGATCACCGCATCGGTGACCTGCCGCGTGGTCGCCTGGCCGCCGAGGTCGGGCGTGTGGAGCGCTTCATCGGCGGTCACGCGCTCAATGGCGCGCATAAGGCGTTCGGCCGCGCGGGGCTCGCCCAAATGGTCGAGCATCATCACGCCCGTCCAGAAGGTGCCGATCGGGTTGGCGATGCCTTTGCCGACGATGTCGAAGGCCGAGCCGTGGATCGGCTCGAACATCGACGGGAATTTGCGCTCGGGGTTGAGGTTCGCGGTCGGCGCGATGCCGAGCGAGCCGGCGAGCGCGGCCGCGAGATCGGATAGAATGTCGGCATGCAAGTTGGTGGCAACGATCGTGTCGAGCGTTTCCGGCTTGAGCACCATGCGCATCGTCATGGCATCGACGAGCATCTTGTCCGTGATCACGTCGGGAAACTCCGCGGCGACCTCGGCCGCGATCTCGTCCCAAAGCACCATGCCGTGACGCTGGGCATTCGACTTCGTGACCACGGTGAGGCGCTTGCGGGGGCGTGAGCCCGCAAGCGCGAAGGCAAAGCGCATGATGCGAGTGACGCCTGCGCGCGTGAAGATCGACACCTCGGTTGCGACTTCCTCAGGCAAGCCCTTGTGAGATCGCCCTCCTTGGCCCGCGTATTCGCCCTCGGAATTCTCGCGTACGATGATCCAATCGAGCTCCTTCGCAGAGACATTCCGCAACGGCCCGGTAATGCCGGGCAGAATCCGCGTCGGGCGCACATTGGCGTATTGGTCGAGGCCTTGGCAGATCGCGAGGCGCAAGCCCCACAGGGTCACATGGTCGGGCACATCCGGCGCGCCGACAGCGCCGAAATAGATGGCATCGAAGCCGCGAAGCTCGTCGACACCCCCATTCGGCATCAGCACGCCATGGCGCTTGTAATGCTCCGACCCCCAATCGAAGGATCTGACCTCGAAGCGAAAGCCGCCATCGCGCCGAGCGCATGTCTCGATCGCCTCGAGGCCAGCCGCGATGACTTCCGGGCCGATGCCGTCGCCACCGATCGCGGCGATCCGATAACTCTTCATCGTAGGCTCCTTGCGGCGGGAATCGCCTTGACGCTTCGAGGGCGGTCTTCCTACCATTTCACCACCCGCTTGATGCAAGGCTGAAAATTCACTCTGCCTAGTACCTAGATTCGCGGGTGGGTGATACGGTGATCAAGCGTCATGACTGCACTTGGTGTCACTTGGTGCGGCCATCCGCGCCTACTTCCCTTCTTCCCTTCCTCCAGAAAGGCATGGATGGCCGGGCCTGATCCTCGGAATAAATCCGAGGCCGGCCATGACGCGAAAAAGACCCGAGTCACCTAATTGCAATTGCAGGTACTAGTGCGAGCAGCGGCGGAAGGGAATCGAATGCGCGAGCGCACCCAGGTGGGCATTGTCGGGGCGGGCCCGGCCGGGTTGCTGCTCTCGCATCTTTTGCACCTTCAGGGTATCGACTCGATCGTGGTCGAGGCGCGAAGCCGTGCGTACGTCGAAAATCGGGTGCGCGCGGGCGTGCTCGAACAAGGCAGTGTCGACACCTTGCGGGATGCCGGCCTCGACGCGCGGTTGCGACGCGAAGGCCTCGTCCACGAGGGCATCCAGATCCAGATCGGGGAGCACCGTCACCGTCTGGACCTCAAGGAGCTGACAGGCGGCAAGGTGATCACCGTCTACGGGCAGCAGGAGGTGGTGAAGGATCTGATCGCTCAACGTCTCGCGGACAAGGGTGCGATCCTGTTCGAAGCCGAGGACGCTGCCATTCACGATTTCCAGGGCGAGCGGCCGCGGATCACGTTCACGCGAGCGCAGGAGGAAGGCGAGATCGCCTGCGATTTCATCGCGGGCTGCGACGGCTTCCACGGCGTTTGCCGGGCCTCCGTTCCGCCAGGCGCGATCACCGTTTACGATCGGGTCTATCCCTTCGCCTGGCTTGGCATTCTCGCCAAGGCAGAGCCCTCCTCCGAGGAGGTGATCTACGTCAATCATCCTCGCGGGTTCGCGCTTTCGAGCATGCGCTCGCATGAAGTCGCGCGCCTCTATCTGCAATGCCGGCCCGACGAGAAACTCGAGCTTTGGCCGGATGCTCGCATCTGGGAGGAGCTGCACACGCGATTGCGCACCGAAGCCGGCGACACGGTCCATGAAGGGGCCGTGCTCGAGAAAGGCGTCACGGGAATGCGAAGCTTCGTTGCCGAGCCGATGCGGCACGGCCGGCTTTTCCTTGCCGGCGATGCCGCCCATATCGTGCCGCCGACCGGCGCGAAGGGCATGAATCTCGCCGTCGCGGATGTGCGTGTTCTGTCTGCGGCGCTCAGTGCGTTTTTTCGCGAGAAGCGCACCGATCTTCTCGACGGCTATTCGGCAACATGCCTGAAACGGATTTGGCGTGCCGAGCATTTTTCGTGGTTCATGACATCGATGCTGCATAAATTTCCCAACGAGGACGGTTTCGGACAGCGGCTGCAGCGTTCGCAGCTCGATTACGTCGTGAGCTCGCGCGCCGCCGCGCAAAGCCTCGCCGAGAACTATGTGGGGCTGCCTTTCGGGGCATGAGGTCGTCCGAGAAGGCGTGCCAGCGCCAGAATCGTGCAAGGGGAGCGCTAAGCTTGACGTCGCGCGCTCGCTGCCGATACGAGAGGGCTCCGGCAAAAGCCGGCGCGCTCGACGCGACGGAGGGAGGACAAGGCCATGAAAACCATCGTAGCCGCCATGGCGCTTTTGCTCGCCGCTTCCGTCCCCGTGTCGGCGCAGGACAAGCCGGTGGCGCTCAAGCTTTCCCATTGGGTGCCCCCCTCTCATCCGCTGCAGAAGGCGATTCAGGATTGGGCCGAGGATGTGAAGAAGGCATCGGGCGGCACGATCAACTACGTCATTTTCCCTTCCGAACAATTGGGCAAGGCTTTCGATCATTACGACATGGCGCGTGACGGCATTGCCGACCTCTCATACGTGAACCCCGGCTATCAGCCCGGCCGCTTCCCTATCATTGCGGCGGGCGAATTGCCCTTCTTGATCTCCGACGCGCATACGGGCTCCGCCGCGCTCGACGCTTGGTATCGGCCTTACGAGGCGAAGGAGATGAAGGACGTGCATTATTGCTTCGCTTTCGTGCACGATCCGAGTGGAATTCATGCCAACAAGAAGATCATGCTACCTTCCGACATCAGCGGCATGAAGGTCAGGCCGGCCGACGCCACGATCGGCGCCTTTGTCGTTTCCCTCGGCGGGACCAATGTGCAAGCCTCCGCGCCCGAGGCGCGCGACGCCCTCGAGCGCGGTGTCGCCGACGCCATCACATTTCCCTGGGGCTCGCTTGTGCTGTTCGGCATCGATAAGGTGGTGAAGTTCCACATGGATGCTCCGCTTTACGTCACCACCTTCACCTGGGTCATGAACAAGAAGACCTATGACGAGATGTCGCCTGCTCAAAAGAAGGTGATCGACGACCATTGCACCTCCGAATGGGCACAGCGTTTCGCGAGCCCTTGGGCCGATTTCGAGCATGCGGGGCGCGACAAGGTGAAGGCTGAAGCGGGGCATGAGGTCTATCAGCTCAACGATGAGCAGGTGGCCGCTTGGCGCAAGGCGGCAGAGCCCTTGAAGGCGAAATGGACGGAGGGCGCGAAGAAGGCCGGGATCGATCCCGAGAAGGCCTTCGCCGATCTCAACGCGACGCTCGAAAAATACAAGGCCGGTTATTAGAGCGCGGCCATAGAGCGCGCTTTTGGGGTCCTTCGCGATCGAACGCGCCCATGGCAGGACCGCCGCCTCAACCTGCGCAAGAAGCTGTCGACGCGGCAGGGACGACAGCGCCGCCGCGCGGCTTCATGGATCGGTTCATCGACGGTATCGAGCTCCTCGCCGCGATCTTCGTCGGCCTCGTCGCGGCCGACACGTTCATCTCGGTGCTGCTGCGGAAGTTCTTCTCGACCTCGATCCCCGACAGCTATGATTTCGGACGGCTGCTCCTCGGCATCCTGATTTTCTGGGGCATTGCCGCAACGAGCTATCGGGGCACGCATATCACGGTCGATCTCGTCTGGTCGGCCGCCTCTCCGACATATCAGCGCCTCATCGACATCTTCGCCACACTCGTCCTTTTGTTTGTGGTGACCATGCAGACAGCGATGCTGTTCGACAAGGTAGCGCAAACGCGCGCCGATAATGTGCTCACCTACGACCTGCATCTGCCGACCTGGCCTTTCTTCGCGGTTGCCTGGGCAGGGGACGTCTCGGCCGTGCTCTTGATCGCGATCAGGACGTGGCGATTGATCTTTCAGCCGGGCAGCTTCAATCGTGCGCCGTTGAAGCCCGTCGAATGACCGCCGACGCGCTCGCCCATCTGGCGGTCAAGGTCGCCGCGATCTCGCTGCCTGGATCGTTTGCCGATGAGTGCTGACAGCGTCGCCATCATCGGCTTCATCGTGCTCTTCGTGCTCATGCTGCTTCGCGTGCCGGTCGGCATGGCGATGGGTCTCGTCGGGGTCACCGGGTTCGGCTATCTCGTCGGTTCCGGGCCGGCACTGAAGCTCATCGGCCAGACCTCGATGCGTACCGTTACCGATTACACTTTCGGCGTCATACCGATGTTCCTTTTGATGGGTGCCTTCGTCTCGGCCTCGGGCATCAGCAGTGAACTATTTCGTGCAGCGAACACGTTCGTCGGTCATCGCAAGGGGGGGCTCGGCGTCGCGACTATCGCGGCCTGCGCGGGGTTTGCCGCAATTTCCGGCTCCTCCGTCGCGACCGCCGCGACCTTTTCCTCCGTCGCCTATCCGGAGATGCGCCGCTACGGCTATCCGCAATCCTTCGCGACCGGCGTCATCGCCGCCGGCGGCACCCTCGGTGCCATGCTGCCGCCCTCGACCGTGCTCGCCGTCTACGGCATCATCACCCAGCAGGACATTGGCAAGCTCTTCGTCGCGGGAATACTCCCAGGGCTGCTCGCCATTTCGATGCATATGATCACGATCGGCGTGATTGGCGCCGTGCGCCCCGGCTTTCTTCCGGCAGGGCCGAAGAGCGAATGGCGGGAACGCCTCGCGGGATTGCGCGATGTCTGGGCGCCGCTTCTCTTATTCGTTTTCGTCATTGGCGGGCTTTATGGCGGTGTCTTCACGCCGACCGAGGCGGGTGGTGTGGGGGCCGCCGGGGCCTTTCTTCTTGGCGTCGCGCGTGGCCGCCTTTCGCGCGCCGATATCCGCGGCTCGCTGCTGCAAGCCACGCGCACGGCCGCGGCCGTGTTCACTGTCCTCATCGGCGCGCTGCTCTTCGGTTATTTCCTTACCGTGACGCAAGTGCCGCAAAAGATCACCGAGCTCATGACCGGCCTGGGGCTCGGCCCCTACGGCGTGCTGGCGCTGATCATGCTGATGTATCTGGTGCTGGGTTGCCTGATGGATGCCATGGCAATGATCATCCTCACTGTACCCATCATCTTCCCGGTCGTGACAACGCTCGGCTTTGATCCCATCTGGTTCGGAGTCATCATCGTGATGACGGTCGAGCTCGGCCTTATTCATCCTCCGGTCGGCATGAATGTCTTCGTCATCAAGAGCGTCGTGAAGGATGTGAAATTCGCCACGATCTTCAAGGGCGTCATCCCCTTCATCATCGCCGACATGGTGCGCCTCCTGATTCTGATCGCGCTGCCGATCATCGCGACTTATTTGCCGAGCCGGATGTAAACATGTCAGCTCGACCTGAACCTTATCGGCTGGAAGCGCAGATCGGCCATCTGCTGCGCCGTGCACATCAGCGCCACGTCGCGATTTTCCTTAGCGAGATGGGCGAAGAGGGGCCGACGCCCACCCAATTCGCCGCCCTCGTGAAGCTCGCCGATTCCAAGGAGCTGTCGCAAAACCACCTCGGCCGGTTGACCGGAATGGACCCCGCAACCACCAAAGGCGTGGTGTCGCGCCTCATCGAGCGCGGCCTTGTCGAGCGTGCCGCGGATCCGACGGACCAGCGTCGCGTCCGGCTTCGGCTGAGCGGGGAGGGACGATGCTTCGTCTCCGGCCTTCTCGATCGCGCCCGCGCGGCGACGGCCGCGACACTCGCGCCCCTTTCACCCGGCGAGCAGCGCCGCCTGATTTCGCTCTTGGAAAAGATCATTTAGCCCTTGCTTTTGCAGTGGCTCCAGGCGGTAAATCTAATTAGGGTATCTTGAAACGCGGCGGCTCCGGAACGCCGCGTAAAGTGATTTGAATGGCGATCGAGATGCGTGAGCCCTCTCTTCCTTGGACCAATACGAACACTACGGCCGCGTCCGCTCTCGACGAGGCTTCAACCCAAACGCTCCTGGACGGTCCGACGCCGCGCTCGAATGAAATGCGCGAGGATCTGCGCTTGTTTGCCGGTCGAAATGCGCAAGTATTTCTGGACGTCTACGATGCCGGCCGCGCTGGCTGGAAAGGGCACAGGTGTTGGGCGGGATTCTTTTTTCCGCAAGTTTGGTTTCTCTACCGCAAGCTCTACGGAATGGCTGCGTTCTCGATTTTTTGGCCAATTGCCTGGGCATTCGTGCACGTCCCATCGTCGTGGAATACCGGGATCGCCCTGGTGCCAGCCCTCCTCGGATCAAGTGGACGGATGCTATATGTGACCAAGGCCAAGAAGATTATCGCCCAGATTCGAAAAGGCACGTTCAGCGAAGAGGATGCCAAGGAGAGTATCGAGGCCGCCGGCGGAGTTTCCATCGCAGGTGCGGTCTTAGGGTTGCTTCTGCTCATCGGCTTTATCGGCCTCGCCGTGATTGCTCGCCTAGCAAAGCACTAGATCCAAGCAAGCTGGGGCGGTTCGGTGATTTTTCTTCAGCTCTCGTCGCGGGAAATGGCCGTGCCGGCAGCCCTTCTGGGCGGTCTCCTTCTGGCGCTCCTCATCATCAGGCTCGGCAGGCGCAGCTTTTCGCCTCAGCTTTTCGGCGTCTCTCTGTTTGCCGGCGTGCTCGGTGCGATCCCGGTACTACTATTCGCGATTTTCACGGCAAAACTAAAGACGCCTTTGAGCCCGCTGTGGCAGACCGTTTTTGACGCCTTCATCAGTGCGGGTCTATTTGAAGAGACGGCGAAGCTCGCGGCTATCTATTGCTTCGTGCGTTCGCATTACCTGCGACGGACCTCGATTGATCTCGTGCTGGGCGCGGCCTCGGTGGCGCTCGGCTTTGCGCTGCTCGAGAACGTCATCTACGTCGTGGGCAGTGCCAATAATTGGCAAAGCCTCGCGCTTCTTCGCGCCGCCATGTCGGTGCCCACCCACGCGTTTCTTGGGCTCCTACTCGGCCGAGGTCTCGTCCGGGCCGAGCACCAAGCGACACGGGCGCGATCTCGTGCCGTGCTCGCACGCACTCTGCTCCTCGCAGCCTTCCTGCACGGATGCTACGACCTGCCGATCATGCTGCTTGACAGGGCGCCGTCTTACCCGCCGCAGGTGATGCAACTTGCGAGTGCTCTGTCGCTCACCGTCCCTACGCTTCTCGATTTGGGTGTTCTGGCATCACTCGCTGGGCTGTGCATGGTGGCGCTGCGTATTGTTTTTTCACTCGATCTGCTCGAGAGCTCGAATTCACGCCCCTCGCTAACCACGGCGCCTGGAAGGCTCGTCAGGATAATCTGTTCCACGATAATGGGACGTGCGATCGCTTTCCCGCTGCTGATTGGATCGATTGTTATCTTGGCGATTAGCCTCGAAGCCTTTTCGCGCGGCGTGCTTGCTGTGTTGCCGCTTGCGGCTTGTGCGCTTTGCCTTGCGCCGGGCTCCCTCGGACTGGCTTTCCTGATGGATGCGCGTACGACGCGTCCCGTCTCGCCATCGTATATGGAAAGAGCCGAGAGCAAAGGGTGGTCCGTGCGGATGCAGGCTGGCGTTGCGCTCATCCTCGTAATCGCAGGCATTTTAATCCTCCAATCGCCATGGCGCTGGCTGCAGGCTAATCTTCTTGTCATCAGCGCTTACTACAATACCCAAAACGGCAGCCTTGATGTAGCGATCGAGAACGACGATGCCGCCTTAAGCCTGAAACCTGATTTCGACGTTGCTTTGGCGGGACGCGCCGAGGTCAATCGTGTCTATCAGCGTTATGATCAGGCGCTTGTCGACATCGACAAGGCGTTGGCGATCAACCCTGACAATATCGCCTTTTTGGCATTTCGTTCGAGCATTCACAGCTCGCTGCACGACAGTCGGGCGGCAGCCATGGATCTGGACCGCGCCTTGAGCATAAAGCCCAACGATGCCTTACTGCTCTCTCAACGTGCCGAGGCCGCCTACTATCTCCACGACAAGGCGCTTGCCGAAGTGGAATTTGCCGCGGCATTGAAGGCCGGTCCCAATAGTGCCGAAGTCCATATCGATCACGGCGAGATTCTTCTCGCGCAAGGCAGACTCGACGACGCCGTGGAGGAGTTCAATACCGCTCTTCGCCTCGCGCCGGATTCAGCGCAGGCTCGATTTTTACGGGCGCGTGTCTACTACTACCGCGGTGACTATAGGCCTGCCATCGCTGACCTCGCCTTCGCAAACAATCAATTGTCCGGTCCCTATCCAGCACTGTGGCTGTTTCTCACTCGAATGCATGAGGGTCAGGATGGACGCAGTGAGTTGGCGCTCCGTTCAAATCGTCTTTCGGAAACTGCCTGGCCGGCGCCCTTGGTGCAACTGTATTTGGGAAAACAAACCGCAGATGAGGCTCGTACGAAAGTAAAAAATGCCGATCAGGCTTGCGAAGCCGATTTTTACATAGGCGAGCTTCTGTTGTTACGAAAGGAGACCGAGGAAGAGGCAACCGTCTCGCTTCGGCGAGCCGCCGTAAGCTGTCCCGAAACCTTCATCGAGTTCGAAGCCGCCGCCGCAGAGTTGCGCAAGCTCGAAACCGCTCAGAAAGCCAAGGCGCTCCAGGATTTCGCTGCTCGTGTCAGCTCGGCTTTCAAAAGCCCTGCAGGCCTTCCAGGGCAAGCCAAGTCGGGGAATTCTCCCAACGCGCTCCCGCGGACAAGGATCGAAGAAACGAACTCGACTCCGGCATCTGCTTCGAGCTCGACTTCCCCTCGCTCAGCTTTCCCTATTGCACCCTCCAGTCAACCCGCGCCGAGCACCAATATGCGTAGCCCCGATCCGCTGCAGTCCATGGGGCGAACATCGGATTTGGGCACTCCGCATCCGGTTCAGACGGTCGTGGTCAAGCCCGATGGGGCGGTCGTGCCGAACAGCGCAGCAAAAGCCGACGCAAAACTCGCTGCCAATGCTAATCGTTCTGAGTGTCCCGACAACACTCCCGATGAAACCATTGCGGGATGCACCGTGATCATCGATCGTGATGAAGGCGAGATCGCTGCCGCCCGAACTCAGGCCAAGGCCGGAGTGGAGAGGCAGTATCGCGCGATCAGCGACGACAAGTACAACTTGGCCGGTTACGATAAGGTCATCGAGATCGGACTGGAGCTCGCGGCTTCCTACGAAAGTCGGGCGGCCGCACATCGCGCGCTGCACGACGATAGCAATGCGAGAATTGACAGCGAACGTGGCGCGGCTCTTCGAAAGCAAATGCCAGAAGCCTTTTTCGCGCGCGGCAACATCTACGGCAAATTGGCCGTGCGCGACCACTCTTTGGCCGACCATGCGATT
The DNA here is from genome assembly GCA_019246665.1 of Hyphomicrobiales bacterium. Lineage (GTDB taxonomy): Bacteria > Pseudomonadota > Alphaproteobacteria > Rhizobiales > Beijerinckiaceae > GAS188. Next base: position 1,288 of record JAFAQA010000482.1, on the reverse strand, counting down.
GACGATTACACCAGGGTGATCACGTTCAACCGAGCCCACCTCGGAGCGTATCTCGCGAGGGCCAACGTGCATGGGGTCAAGCATGACTTCGAGGCCGCAATCTTCGACTATGATCGAGCGCTCGAAATTGATCCGAAATCAAGGGCAGCCATTGTCGGACGCGTATCGGCACTTTTCACGAGCAAGGACGCCGAGCGCGCGATCCTCGACGCTTCGGACGGGCTGGCGCTTTATCCCAGGGATGAAAATCTTCTTTTCTTCCGTGGCCAGGCTTACGAGGCAAGAGGAAGCCACGAGTTAGCGCTGGCGGACTATAATGCGGCTATTGCGATCAACCCTGGATTCGCTTTCGCCTATTTCAAGCGAGGTGAAATCCAGCACGCCAAGGGGGAATTCCAATCCGCGCTCCCGGACTACGACAAGGCGATCGGAATAGATCCTCGTCCGGCCTATTACTTCCTTGTTCGGAGCTTCGCCTATCGATGCATGGGAGATGGCGGGCACGCAGAGGCTGATCTGAACAAGGCAAAGAGCATCAGCGCCGAAACGGTTACGGCGTATAGTGGCCATCTAGACGACTGTTCCTTGGCGCTAGAGCAGGCGCAGGCCATCGCAGCACCCGACGCAAAGGAGCTCCTCGACCAAGGACTGGCCGCCTTTGAGAAAGGGGATCTGGACCGTGCTATCGCTTATTTCGATCGGGCCATCGCGATCAATCCCAAGTTTGGCGCGGCCTATCGAGCGCGCGCGCAAGCCTTCGACCTCAAGGGTGACATCGAGCGCTCACTCGCGGAATTTGGCCTGGCCATAAGCGCTGATCCAAGCGACGTAGACGCTCTTTTTGGCCGTGGGCTCGCCTATTTTTATGAGGGGCGTTTCATAGAATCGGAAATCGACCTGCGGCGGGCATTCGAGATGAGGCCTGAACCTTATCAGGCGCTGTGGCTCTATTTTGCGAGTGGGCGCAATGGAAGAAACGAGGTCAATGCGTTGCGAAGTATCAGCGCGCAAAATGGCGGCGTGCAATGGCCGGTTCCTCTTATAAATCTTCTCTTGAATGCGTCCCTCCCCGATGCCTCCCCTCCCGAAGATGCGATGTCGAGTTCCAGGAAACCAGAGCAGCTTTGTGAGGAGAAATTCTTCCTTGCGGAATGGCATCTACTGAACGGCGCCGACGCGAAGGCAGCATCCATGTTTCGAGAAGCAGCAACCATTTGCCCAAAAAATTACGTTGAATATTCCGCGACGATCGCCGAGCTAAAGCGGTTGAAAATCTAACCCTCATCGC
>JAFAQA010000460.1 GCA_019246665.1 Hyphomicrobiales bacterium | reverse complement strand
GATGCCGAGCCCACGAGCCACGCGCGCATCATCGACGGCCGCGCGCAAGCGAGCACCGAAGCGCGTGCGCGTCAGCACCGCTTGCAGTGCAACGACGAGAACCCCGCAGATCACGATGATGAGCGAGCGGTAGATGCCGATGGAGATGCCGGCCCATTCGATGCGCGATTGCAGAAAGAGGGGCAGCTTGATGATGCGCTGCTCCGACCCCATGAAGTAGTCCGTCGCGGATGTCGCCATGAAGACGAGGCCTATCGAGAACAGCACCTGGTCGAGATGGCTTCGCCCGTAAAGATGCCGGTAAAGCAAGCGCTCGAGCACGAGGCCGAGAAGGGCCGCGGCGAGGAAGGCGAGCGGCAGCGTCGCCAGAAACGGCACGCCGAGCCGTTCCATGAGGAGGACGGTGACGTAGCCGCCCGCCATGGCGAAGGCGCCGTGGGCGAGGTTCACGAAATTCATGAGACCGAGCGTCACCGCAAGCCCGCAGGCGAGCACGAAAAGCAACATGCCGTAGGCGACACCGTCAAAGAGGATGGTCAGCATGAGCCTCGCTCGGCGAGATCAGCGCTCGGCGACCCGATATGCTGCTTGGTTCGGGAAGGGCAGGACGCGCCGAAGGCGGAACTAGGCTTCACGCCGATCCCTCCCCATTCAATCGGCCTCTCTTTTCAGGCGAAGGCGTGAGCCGTTGCCGCGCCCGCGCTTCGAGCTTACTTTGCGGCCTTCACCGGATCCTTGACGTTCGGGACCGTCTCGAACTCCACATTGTAGAGCGCGCCATCCTTTTTCTCGACCTTGCGGATGTAGATGTTCTGAATGATGTCGCGCGTCGCGGGATCGATCGAGATCGGGCCGCGCGGGCTCATCCAGGACATGCCCTTCATCGCGGCGAGAAGCGCGTCGCCATCGGTCGCGCCGTTTGTCTTCTTCAGCGCGTCATAGATGAGCCGCATGCCGTCATAGCCGCCGACCGCCATGAAGTTCGGCCGCATATTGTTGTTGGCCTTTTCGAAGGCCTGGACGAACTCCTTGTTCTCCGGGCTGTCATGGGCTGCCGAGTAATGGTGGGAGGAGACGACGCCGAGCGCCACATCGCCCATGCCGTTAAGCTGATCGTCATCCGTGACATCGCCCGTGCAAATGAGCCTGACGCCTGATTTGTCGAGGCCGCGCTCGAGGAATTGCTTCATGAAAAGGGCGCCGGAGCCCGAAGGCACAAAGACGAAGAGCGCGTCGGGCTTGAGATCGGCGACCTTCTGCAAGAAGGGTGAAAAATCGGGATTGGCAAGCGGGACCTTGAGGTTGTCGAGCACCGTGCCGCCGCCCTTGGTGATGTGCTCGCTGAAGGCCTTCTCGGCATCGAGGCCCGGACCGTAATTGGAGACGAGCGTCACGACTTTCTTGATGCCGTTCTTCAGCGCCCAATCCGCCATCGGCACCGTGGCCTGCGGCAATGTGAAGCTCGTGCGCGCGATGTAGGGCGAGGCTTCAGTGATGGTCGCCGTTCCCGCCGCCATCACGACCTCGGGGACCTTGGCTTGTGTCGCGAGCGGAGCGACGGCGAGCGCGATCGGGGTGAGGCCGAAACCGGCAAGGAAGGCGACCTTGTCATTGACGATCAGCTCCTGGGCGATGCGCTTCGAGACATCGGGCGTTCCCGTATCATCCTTGAGGATCAGCTCGATCGTCTTGCCGGCCACCTTATTGCCGTTCTGCTGCATGAAAAGACGGGCCGCGGCGTCGATCTGCCGCCCCGTCGAGGCTTGCTGGCCGGTCATCGGCAAGATGAGCCCGATCTTGACGGTGTCTTGCGCCGCCGCGGCCCCTGACCAAAACGCGGCCGCCAACAGCGCCAGAACCGTCTTCAAGAACTTCGTTGCCGCCATCAGATCCTCCTAGTGGCCCGGCCTCGAACAAATGGTTCCCATTTGCCGCAAAAGGCCTGACCACAAATCCATATCCTTTTGGATAGATTTTATCGACGGATGGGACCATCCGTCGGAATTGATCCACTTGAAGACGACCACATCGCCTTTTCACCGCAAACATTACCCAACTGGGAAGGGGATGCAAAGTTGATCGGCCCGCCATTCCTTTTCTCCTCGCGGACTTGACGTGAGCAAGATCAAGGTGGCGGATAATGCGAGCAACACGTGGTCCGGCCCCGTCAACTGGTTCCCATTTGTCGGAAAAAGCCTGACCACAAATCTATACCTTCGTGGAGGGTTCACCGACGGATGGGACCGTCCGTCGGAAATGATCCACGAGAACGCGTTGCGTTTCGATGCGATCAGTAGCGTCAGGTCATGTTTTATTTTTCCGCATGATCTTCTCGCAAAGGTGGGCCCACTTTTGTGCGGATCATGCTCTACAAGAAGGGAGCGTGCGATGCAGCTTGCCATGATCGGCCTTGGCAGAATGGGCGCCAACATCGTGCGGCG
>JAFAQA010000040.1 GCA_019246665.1 Hyphomicrobiales bacterium | reverse complement strand
TCTCCATCACTCGGTGCTGCTCGTCGGCCGTGCAGGAGGCAACCTCGGTGGAGTGCGCGTTTACAGTAATGGCGGAAATGCCTTCGACCTTTGCGACGTCCGTCAGATGCGTTTTGAAGCTCGCCTCGTCGATCGACAAATCCTCATGGAACGAAAGCAGGACGGCGGGGATGACGCCCGAGGGCTGGTCTTTTGGAAAGCGAGGCATCGGCAGCACCTCCTGATCGCAAAAGAGATGATATCAAAGTGCTACGCTCCATAGCATTTCGAGAGGGTGTGCTGGACTAAAATCTCGAAACCAATCACGCGCGCGCGATCGATTGCCGAAATGATTCATTAGCGAGGGCTGCGTCGGCTCTCGTGCATGGTCACTGCGTCGGATCCCATCACACCGGTTCCTCCGCGCGCGAAGGGCGCGAAGAGGTACGATGATCACGGTTGTCCGCCAAGGTTCGGTTTGCAGCTGTACCCATCTCCGGAAGAGGACGCTGGTCGTCGACGCCGAAGAGGAACGGCTCGAAAGGTTCGAGTTCAACGAGGTATCGCGCCGCGGTCGACAAGCTATGTCGCCAAGCGCATAAGCGCGAGGCCAGCGAGGACTCTCACACTCCCCGGAGGACCGCGCGGTCAACTTAGTGTCGTTCGCCGGCATCGAGGAAGTTCAGCATGGCTCGCATGGTCATCGTCGGCGCCGCCCAGCTCGGTCCCATCCAGCGCACCGACGACCGCGGCAGGGTCGTGAGGCGTATGCTGGAGCTTTTGCATCAGGCAAAGCAGCACGGCTGCAACCTCGTTGTCTTTCCCGAGCTCGCGCTGACCACCTTCTTTCCGCGCTGGTGGATGGAGGATCAGGGCGAGATCGACTCGTTCTTCGAGACGTCCATGCCGTCGAACGAGACCGCCCCCCTCTTCGAGGCGGCGAAGCAGGCGAATATCGGTTTCTATTTAGGCTTCGCGGAGAAGACCCGGACAGGCGGCCGTGCCAGGCGCTTCAATGCCTCTATCCTCGTGGCGCCTGACGGCGCGATCGTCGGCCGCTACCGCAAAATCCACCTTCCCGGTCATGGCGAGCACGAGCCTTGGCGCGCCTTCCAGCATTTGGAGAAGCGCTATTTCGAGGTCGGTGATCTCGGTTGGGGCGTATGGCGCACGATGGGTGGCCTGTTCGGGATGTGCATCTGCAATGACCGCCGCTGGCCCGAGACCTATAGGGTCATGGGCTTGCAAGGCGTCGAAATGGTGCTCGTGGGCTACAACACGCCGCGCCACAATCCGCCCTCTCCCGAGCATGACAGACTCTCGGAGTTCCACAATCAGCTCGTGATGCAGTCCGGCGCCTATCAAAACGGTGCCTGGGTCGTCGGCGTCGCCAAGTGCGGCATCGAGGAAGGCTGCGAGCTGATCGGCGCCTCCTCCATCATCGCGCCCTCTGGCCAGGTGGTGGCGCAAGCGTTGACCCAAGACGACGAGCTGGTGGTGGCGCGCTGTGATCTCGATCTTGGGCGCAGCTATAAGGAGAACATCTTCAACTTCGCGGTCCATCGACAACCTGAGCACTACCGCCTGATCGTGGAGCGCAAGGGGGCGGTGGAACCGCGGTGAGGCCTCGCAACGGGAAGCGGAATTTGGTGCTCGTCTCGGCCGCCGGCTTGAGCCTGTTAGCGACGAGCCGCGCATTGTCCGAGATGCCTGATTGGCCGCCGTCCGATCCAGGAGAAGTGCAAGCGAGCGTGACCTTCACGCCCGAATGGGCAAGCACTTTGCGCGGTATCCAAGGATTCGATCAGCTTCAGAGCGCGGCCGGCGCGCGCGGCCACATCGTGTCCGTCGAAACGCAAAACGAGACGCCGCGCGTGGTCTTTCTTTGGATTGACATTACCCATAACGGTCGCATGCGCGCTTTCCTCTACAGGGACAAAGGGTTCGCCGTGATGATCACGCCGGCCGAAGGCTTCGGCGAAATCGTGCTCAATAGCTTTGGCGCCTTCGTTTGTCCGACGTGCTCGCCCCCAGTGAACGCCTGCGGATCGCGGCCTTCGTGGGTTCCCCACGACCTGCACTGGGACTATTTCGACTGCCCGCGCACGATCACCGGCCCGCAAAGTCTCTATTCACCGGACCGGTGACGATCTCCACCACTCGCCTCGAGCAAATCGGGAAAATGCTTTCGGCACCGCCGCGCAGGTGATCCGATCTTGAACAGGCAGCTCCCGCCTTCCGGAGCAGGCCCTCGAGCCTCAATAAAGGCCGCCGGTGCCCGCCCCCACTGCGCGGTCGGCTTCGGGCGATACGCCCGCGGACCGGGTCCCGGCGCCGCCGCCAGCAAAGAAATCGGGCGGAGCCTGCCCGGGCTTGAAGGCCTCCATCAGCGTGTTCGTGTCGCTGGCGTTGGCACGCAGGCCCGTCGCAACGCTGACGCGGATGAGCTTGATGCCTTCAGGCACGCGGAACGGCGTGTCCGGCTTCTCTTTCAGCGCCATTCCCATGAAGTCGCGGAAGATTGGCGCTGCATAAGTCGCCGCCTGGGCATTCTCGCCATCGCCCAGGGAACGCGGCTGATCGAAACCAATATACACGCCCATCGCCAGGTTGGCCGTGAACCCCACAAACCAGAGATCCTTCGCTTCGTTGGTCGTGCCCGTCTTGCCGGCGATGTAGGTGCGGCCGAGCGCCCTGATCGAGACGCCCGTGCCGCGCTGGATCACGCCCTGCATCATCGAGGTGATTTGGTAAGCGGTCATCGGGTCGATGACCTGCTCGCGCTTATCGATCAGCTTGGGCTCGGGTTGATCGTGCCAATCAGCCGCATCGCAAGCCGAGCAGATGCGCTCGTCATGCTTGAAGATGGTATGGCCCCACCGATCCTGAATGCGGTCGATCAAGGTCGGCTTGATGCGGCGCCCGCCGTTGGCGAGCATCGAATAGGCCGTGGTGAGACGCAGCACGGTCGTCTCGCCGGCCCCGAGCGCCATCGGCAGATAGGCTTTGAGATCGTCATAGATGCCGAATTTCTTCGCATATTCGACGATGAGCGGCATGCCGATGTCCTTGGCGAGCCGCACTGTCATCAAGTTCTTCGAGTGCTCGAGGCCATAGCGCATGGGCTTCGGCCCGGCGAAGGTCGGCTCAAAATTCTCTGGCCTCCAGGGCGGCAGGCCCGGCCCCTGATCGATTTCGATCGGGCCATCGACGATGACAGTCGAGGGAGTATAGCCATTATCGAGCGCCGTGGCGTAGACGAAGGGCTTGAACGCTGAGCCTGGCTGGCGCAACGCCTGGGTTGCGCGGTTGAACTCGCTCTGGCTGAACGAGAATCCTCCCACCATGGCAAAGACCCGCCCGGTCCAAGGGTCCATGGCGACGAGGCCGCCGGAAATCTCGGGGATCTGGCGCAGCCGGTACTGGCCGGGCTTGCCGTCGAGGGGCTCGACATAGACGACGTCGCCATCCGAAAGGACCTCGCGCAGCTTGCCCTTGCGCGCCCATCGCACATTGTCGCTCGAGATGAGACCCGTGTCTCGCTCGGAAGAAACGGCCCCGCTCGCGAGCCTTCCCGGCTGCAAGCCGATCTTGGCTGAGCTGTCATTGGCGTCGAGCACGACCGCGAGCTGCCAAGGCTTCACGTCGCTGAGGGCGGGAACTTGGGCGAGCGCATCCCCCCAGTCGCGTCCGAGATCGACCTTCTGGATCACCCCATGCCAGCCATGGGATTCGTCGTAGCGCACGAGGCCATCGACCAGTGCCTTGCGGGCCATGAGCTGTATCGCCGGATCGAGCGTGGTGCGCACCGACAGGCCGCCCTCGTAGAGCTGCGTCGAGCCATAGCGATCGGCGAGCTCGCGGCGCACCTCCTCGGTAAAGAAGCCGGCGGCGACGTTGTTCGGCGAGACATTGCGCAAATTCAGGTGGATATCCTCGGCCTTCGCCTTTTCGACATCCGCTCGCGTGGCAAAGCCGTTCTCCGCCATGCGATCGAGCACCCAGTTGCGACGATCGATCGCCGCATCGTGCCTTTCGAAAGGATTGTAGTTGCTTGGCGCTTTCGGCAAAGCCGCGAGGTAGGCAGCTTCCGCGAGCGTGAGCTCATGCACCGACTTGCCATAATAATTGAGGGCCGCCGCCGCGACGCCGTAATTGCCGAAGCCGAGATAGATCTGGTTCAGGTAAAGCTCGAGGATCTTCTCCTTGGTGTAAGTTGCCTCAATGCGGAGCGCGAGCAGCATTTCCTTGAATTTTCGATCGTAGGTCTGCTCCGATGACAACAGGAAGTTTTTCGCCACTTGCTGCGTGATCGTGGACGCGCCTTGCTGGCGGCGCCCCTGCCGGGTGAAGTTCGCGATGATGGCACGCGTGATGCCTTCCGGATCGACGCCGTTATGCGAGAAAAAGTTCTTGTCCTCGGCCGAGATGAAGGCGTCGATCACGAGCTTCGGAACGTCCTGAACCGGCAAATAAAGGCGGCGCTCCTTCGCGTATTCAGCGATCAGGCTGCCATCGCCGGCGTGCACGCGCGTCATTACCGGCGGCTCGTAGTCCCGAAGCTGCGTGTAATCGGGAAGATCCTGGGAATAATGCCAAATCAGGAAGGCAGCCGCTCCCGCCCCGACGACGAAAACAACCGTCGCGGTGGCGAACAGAAATCCGAGAAATCTGACCAATGATCGCATTGCGTGAACGTTCAGCCACTCACCTGGCGCGCGATCTCGAACCCGCCGCGTCCATACGGGATATTCTCATCTCCGCCGCACAAGCTAGTGCTCCGTCCCCGACAAATGGCCCCCCATTTTGTCGGAATCGATCCACGCGACTGAACTCCGGACCCAAGGAACCGGTGTGCCGCTTCGCAGCGAAGCGTTCTCGGCCGCTCCGAACTCATAGCCGAGCGACAGGGGAAAATCCGTGGCCCTTCTGCAACAGTGTCGCGTCTGGGTGGGGCTTTTCTGAGGCGGAGTAAGTCGCATTCCGCATAAGCTCACCGAGCCGTGCCCCCCCTTTAGTTTGCCTGTGCGGCAGCGGCAGCGGCAGGCCGATCGGGGAGGCGCGCTTCGATCGCGCTCGCGATGGCGCGCGCTGTCTCCTCACGCCATTGCACAGAGGCAAGCGATGCGCGATCGGCATCGCTTGACAGGTAGCCGAGTTCCACGAGCGCTGATGGTACATCAGGCGCGCGCAAAACCAGGAAGGCTGCGGAGCGCAGCGGGTTCTTGTTCAACCGAACATGGGCGTCAAGCGCTTGGACGAGCTTTTGTGCGAAGGCGACCGAAAGTATCTTTGTCTCACGGCGCATCAAATCATCCAGGATCGAGACCACTTCCTCATCGTTTTCACCCGAATCAAGGCCCGCCTGCTGATCGACACGGTTCTCTTTTTCCGCGACCCGCGCGGCGTCGGCATCGCTCGCATGGTCCGCAAGCGTATAGACCGTCGCCCCCTGCACATTGGCGCTGCTCGTCAAAGTGTCGGCATGGATCGAGACGAAAAGTGCCGCGTTCTGGTCCCGCGCGAAACGCACTCTGTCCGGCAGCGAGACGAAGGTATCGCTATTGCGCGTAAGAGCCACACGGACATGGCCGCGACGCTCGAGTTCGGCCGCGAGCGTCGTGGCAAATTCGAGCGTGATAGTCTTCTCGACTTCGCCATTGCCGCCCATTGCGCCCGGATCAAATCCGCCATGGCCAGGATCGATCACCACGAGGGGACGCGCATCCTTCGCGGGCGCCGGGACGGGTGTGGCCTCGGCAGCGCTACCCGCCGGCTGAGGCGAAGGCGCGAATGCGCGGGAAACACCGGCAAGCTCATGGAAAGCCTCCCGATCGAGGCGCTCGAACTCGATCGTCACGGTCGTGCCCAAATCCTTGAGAAGCGGCGTATTTACGACTGAGGCAACATGGGCCGGCGCTGAGAGATCGATGACGATGCGCGAGCGCCCGAAGCCGAAAAGGCCGAAGCGGAAGGACTTAATGACTCCGGCGCCGGTTTCGCCGGTATGGGCAGGAAGTTGGAAATTCACTTCGGGGAGATCAAGCACCAAGCGGTCAGGCTTCTCGAGCGCGAAGGGCGTCGCACTGAGTGGCTGCGACGAGACGAGAGTAAGCCGTGTCCCGGACGCGGTTTGCTCGAGCTTCGCGCCAACGACGACCGGGCGGGCCGCAACACCCCCCGGGTCGGCCGCGTTCGGCAAAGGGGACGCAAATGCGCCCGCACCTGCGATCCCAAGGCAGGTCACAAAGCCCAGAAGAATGGCGCGAATCAACAAATGTCGGTCTTCCGAAGCAAAAACTCGATGGACGTTCCCAAACGGCTCCACTCGCCAGCGCTGCCTCGAAGCAGCCATGTTCCCGCTGCGATCGGCTCGTCAAGCCCTAGAGGATTACCTAGCGCGCCTTCAACAAGGATTAACGTCCAAATCTCGTTAATCGAGAGTTTCCTGTCAGTTTGTGGCGTGGGCGCCACATCTGGCGAAGCTTGCCAAAAGCCCCTACCTAAGTTTAAGCAGGGAAGGAGCAGTCGATTCTCCGACGTCGCCGGGTTCGAGCGAATCCGTGGGCGTGAGGTGATCGCGGCCCGAGGGCGTGAAATGGCCGCCCTCGGCACGATGTCGATTTTTCCGCATCGCCAATTGTTGGGACGCCGGAAGACCGCTCAGCCGCCCTCCCTTGGGGCGATTTTCCATGATTTAGCCGCTCCCCACCGGCGCGGCTTGGGACAATGACATGATTTCGGCGTTGCGTGATAGATTTGAAGGGGCGATCGTTTCAGCGATCTCGCCTTCATTCGCCGCGCATCGTGCGCCGATTCGATCCGGACTCGACTTTATCCTGCCCCGAGCTCAATCGCGGGCCAGGGAAGGTCGGCCCAACCTGCTCTTGCATCCTTTGACTGCCTTGAAGCTCGCAGCCTGGCGCGATCGGCGCGCCTCATTGCCGCGAGCCGGACAACATCGCGCCGGATCCGTCCGACGCTCACGAGAAAGATACGCTCAATGGCCAATAAAATGCTTATCGATGCCGCCCATCCCGAAGAGACGCGCGTCGTCGTCGTTCGCGGACAGCGCGTCGAGGAATTCGATTTCGAGTCCGCTCAGCGCAAGCCGCTTCGAGGAAACATTTATCTTGCGAAGGTGATGCGGGTCGAGCCGTCGCTCCAGGCGGCCTTCGTCGACTACGGCGGCAACCGCCACGGTTTCCTCGCCTTCAGCGAAATCCATCCCGATTATTATCAGATCCCCGTCGCCGATCGCGAGGCCCTGATCGCGGAAGAAGCAAGATCGGCACGCGAATCCGAGGATGACGAGCCAGGTCCACGGCGCGTAAGAGGGCGCCGGCAGACCGCCTCTGCTGCTCGCACCAGTCGCAGGGATTCGATTTCCACATCGGAAGTACCGCCTTCCGAGGAGAGCCAAGCCGAAGGAGCCGGAGGCACGGAGCCGGAGGCGCAAGCAAATCCGGTGATGGTTGAAGCCCTGTCTGGCGCGGAAGCCTCAGGCGAGGCGGCCTCCGAAAGCCAGGAAGCCGGCGAACCCCGACAAGGTGGCGAAAATCCCGAACCTCACAAAGCGCAAGAGGCCCACAACGCCGAAGCAGCGGCGGCGTCCGATGATACAGCCGTCGAAGGTGCGCCCGCGGAGGCGCCAGGCGAGTTCGCATCGGAGCCTCGAGCCGAGGTCGATGAGGAAGCGCAAGATGCCGGCACCTCGGGTGAATCCGCGCATGCCACAATCGAAACCGATGTCGATTCGAGCGAGGCGGAGACGGCGCCGATTGGAAGCGCCGAGTCGGTCGAAGCCTCCGAAACAGCCGAAGCCGTCGCCGAGCCCGTGATCGAGCAGCTTGGCGCTGGAGATGGATTGGAGGAAGTGCCTGAGCGCCGCCGTCCCATCCGGCGCAACTACAAGATCCAGGAAGTGATCAAGCGCCGCCAGATTCTGCTTGTCCAGGTGGTCAAGGAAGAGCGCGGCAACAAGGGGGCGGCACTGACGACCTATCTGTCGCTCGCCGGACGTTATTCGGTGCTGATGCCGAACACAGCGCGCGGCGGCGGGATCTCGCGCAAGATCACGAACGCGCCCGACCGCAAGCGGCTGAAATCCGTCGCGCAGGAGCTCGATGTTCCGAACGGCATGGGGGTCATCGTGCGCACCGCAGGTGCCGCTCGGACCAAGGTCGAGATCAAGCGTGATTTCGAATATCTCCTGCGGCTGTGGGAGAATGTGCGCGAGCTCACGCTGAAATCCTCCGCCCCCGCCCTCGTCCATGAGGAAGGATCCCTCATCAAGCGCGCCATCCGCGATCTCTACAACAAGGATATCGACGAGATCCTGGTGGCCGGCGAGGATGGCTACAAGGAAGCCAAGGACTTCATGCGCATGCTCGCGCCGAGCCATGCCAAGGCGGTCAAGCTCGACAAAGAGACTGAGCCCGTCTTCGCCCGCTTTGGGGTCGAGCGGCAGCTCGACGCCATGTTCTCGAACATCGTCACGCTGCGTTCGGGGGGCTATGTCGTCATCAACCAGACCGAAGCGCTCGTCGCGATCGACGTCAACTCCGGACGGGCGACACGCGAGCACAATATCGAGGACACCGCGCTCAAGACGAATCTCGAAGCCGCCGAGGAGGTGGCTCGTCAGTTGCGCTTGCGCGATCTTGCCGGACTCATCGTGATCGACTTCATCGACATGGATGAGAAGCGCAATAACCGCTCCGTCGAGAAGCGCCTCAAGGATTGTCTCAAGAACGACCGCGCCCGCATCCAGGTGGGAAGCATCTCGCCTTTCGGCCTCCTCGAAATGTCGCGCCAGCGCATCCGTTCGGGAGTGGTGGAGGGTTCTTCGACACTCTGCCCGCATTGCGCGGGCGCGGGCCGCGTCCGCTCAACGCCCTCGGTGGCGCTGCATGTGCTGCGCCATGCCGAGGACGCGCTCGTCAAGAACGCTTCGCGCAACTTGACGGTGAGAACGCGTACCGACATCGCCCTCTACATCCTCAACCAAAAGCGCCGCCATTTGCGACAGATCGAGGACCGCTTCGGGGTCTCGGTTAATTTCGTCGCCGATGACAAGCACAATGGCGTCGACTTCTTCGCAATCGAATGGGGGGAACCGGTCCTGCCGCTCGTGGAGGGCTCCAGCTTCGAGGCACAGCCTCGCCAAGTCGCAGCGCAACCTGGCCAAGTTGCAGCCCCCTCGGGTGTCGACGCGGAGGACCGTGACGAGGAGGTGGCCGAAGTGGAAACCGACGCTCGCGAGGAGGGCGAGGAGCGCCCATCCGCGGAGGGCGAAGGCTCACAACGCCGCCGGCGGCGGCGGCGGCGCCGTCGCGGCGGAGGTGAACGCGAAGCCGAGGGGGCGCAGCTCCATTCGGCGCCAAGCAGCTCTCAGCATCATCAGGCGCAGCTTGCCGACGAAGGCCAGAGCGACGCCCACGCGTCGGAGATGAAGGAAAGCGAAGGTGGCTTCGATCGTCCTGCGAACGGCGCGGAGCCGTCGCGCAAGCGTCGTCGGGGTCGCCGTGGCGGACGCGCGCGACGTGATGACGCCGAGTTTGTTGGTTCACAGGAGTCTGGATCGCCCGGCGGGAGCGAGGCAAGGGAGCACATCCGTTCCGGCCTCCCGTCGGCTTACGAGAGAGAAGCCAGCCAGCTTCCGTCGCCCGAGCTCAGCCGGGAAGCCACTGGACAACCCCAGAGCGCAGAGCTCGAGCCGTCGCAGGCGCCTGGCCAGCCCAGAAACGGCCCCGATGCGGGAACCGAAACGGAGGCGGTTCAGGAGACCGCGATGGAGCGAGATGCATCCGTCGCGGTAAATTCTGCCGAGGAGAAGCCAGAAACGGCCGCCCAAGAGGACGATCAATCTTCCGCTGCCGGTTCGGAAGACAAGCCGCCCGAACCCCTTCTGACCTCAACCTATGATCCGACGCGCGCGAAGCGTGCCGGCTGGTGGTCGAGGACACGCTCCGCGATGGGCGCCAAGGAATAGGGCAAGGACGGGACGAGCCGAGGGGCCCTCAACTTCGGACTTGCACCGCGCCTTTTCCACAAGGACATGGGCGTGGCGAAGCGGGTCCTGGCTTTTCGCGATCGCGACCTTCCGCCAAGATTGAAATTCAGTGCAGGATTTGGCTGAGGAACAGCTTGGTGCGTTCGTGTTGCGGGTTCGAGAAGAACTCGGCCGGCGCGTTCATCTCCACGATCTGGCCTTGATCCATGAAGATCACCCGGTTTGCGACCTGGCGCGCGAACCCCATCTCATGGGTGACGCAGAGCATTGTCATGCCCTCTTGCGCCAGCGATACCATCGTGTCGAGCACCTCCTTCACCATCTCGGGGTCGAGTGCGGAAGTCGGCTCGTCGAAGAGCATGATCTTCGGGTTCATGCACAAGGAGCGCGCGATCGCGACACGCTGCTGCTGGCCGCCCGAAAGCTGACCTGGATATTTGCTCGCCTGCTCGGGAATTTTCACGCGGGTCAGATATTTCATCGCCACCTCCTCGGCGTCCTCCTTCGGCATCTTGCGGACCCAGATCGGCGCCAAGGTGCAGTTCTCGAGGATGGTGAGATGGGGGAACAGGTTGAAGTGCTGGAACACCATGCCGACATCGCGGCGCACCTCATCGATGCGCTTGAGGTCGTTCGTCAGCTCATGCCCGTTGACGACGATACGCCCCTTCTGATGCTCCTCGAGTCGGTTGATGCAGCGGATCATGGTCGATTTGCCGGAGCCTGACGGTCCGCAGATGACGACCCGCTCGCCGCGCTTCACATCGAGATTGATGTCGCGAAGCACATGGAAATCGCCGAACCATTTGTTCACGCCCTGCATGAGCACGGCCGATTCGGCTTCGCTCTCCGGCTTCGGCGCCTTGATGGTCGCGGTTTGGGTCATGGACATAGGGGTGATCCTTCAGCGTTTATGGGCGACGGAGAGACGCATCTCGACCGCGCGCGAATAGCGTGACATGCCGAAGCAGCAAATCCAATAGATGATCGCGGCGAAAAGATAACCCGTAGGTCCGCTCACAGGCGTCGACCACTTCGGATCCTCGACCGCCACCTCGACCGTTTTCAGGAAGTCGAACATGCCGATGATAAGAATGAGGCTCGTGTCCTTGAAGCCGCCGATAAAAGTGTTGACGATGCCAGGGATGGTGATGCGAAGCGCTTGCGGCAGGATGACAAGCCGCATCGATTGCCAATAGCCAAGCCCGAGCGAGCTTGCGCCTTCCTGCTGGCCTTTCGGGATCGCCTGAAGCCCGCCGCGCACCACCTCGGCCATATAGGCCGCGGAGAACAGCGCGACCGCGATCAACGCCTTCACCATCAGCGCCGGATCAAAGCGTTCCGGCAAGAAGTAGCCAAGCATGACCTTGGCGACGAAAAGGACAGTGATCAGCGGCACGCCGCGCGCCACCTCGATGAAGATCGTGGATGCGATGCTGATCACCGGAAGCTTCGAGCGTCGGCCAAGCGCCAGCAGGATGCCGAGCGGCAGAGCTGCGACGATGCCCGCGCTCGAGATCACGAGCGTCACGAGGAAGCCGCCCCAAAGATCGGTGTCGACGATCGGCAAGCCGAGCAAGGGCACGCCGTAAAGCAGGCAATAGGAGGCAATCGGGACGATCACGAAAAAATAGAACGCGCCGAGATCGCGCCGGGGCGCATCGATCCACAACACCCAGACGAGGCCGATGGCGCCGAGCAGGAAGACGATATCGACCCGCCATCGCTGCGGAATCGGGTAAGACCCGTAGGCAAAATAAGCGAGACGTTCCTTGATCATCGGCCAGCAGGCGCCGGCTTCCCGGCCGCTATGTGCGAGGCACGCTTCCCGGTCTGAACCGCTCCAGGTGGCGTCAAAGAGCGCGAAGCTCACGAAACCCCAAATCACGTAAAGCGCGAACGCCCCGAAGATGATCGTCAAGATCGTGTTGCCGACGCTCGAGAACAAATGTGCCCTGAGCCAGCCGACCAGGCCTGTCGAGGGGATAGGCGGCGCCTGCGGCTCGACTGGCATCGCCGATACATACCCTTCGAAGGAGCGCGCCTCCGAGATGGGTATCTCTGCGGTGGGAATTGATGGATCTGTGACGGCTGACATCGCGCTTCCCCTCAGCGCTCTACGAGCGCCATGCGGCGATTGTAGATGTTCATGACGAAGGAGGTGACCAGGCTGATCGCCAGATAAACCGCCATCGTCATCAGCATGATCTCGATCGCCTTCGCCGATTGGTTCAGCGCCGTGCCGGCGAAGATCTGCACGAGATCGGGATAGCCGATGGCGACCGCGAGCGATGAGTTCTTGGTGAGGTTGAGAAATTGGCTGGTGAGCGGTGGAGTGATCACCCGCATGGCCTGGGGAATGACGACAAGGTTGAGCGTCGGCTTCTGTCGAAGGCCGAGCGCATGGGCCGCTTCGATTTGCCCACGCGATACCGCCTGAATGCCAGCGCGAACAATTTCGGCAATGAAGGCCGCCGTATAGAGGACGAGGCCGAGCACCAGGGCAACGAGCTCCGGATAGACCTGCAAGCCCCCCGAGAAATTGAAGCCCTTCTGCACAGGCACATCGAAATGAATCGGCCGCCCAGAGAGGAAATAGACGAGGAGCGGCAAGCCGATGATCGAGACGAGCGCGACCAGCCCTGTCGGATATTGTTGCCCGGTTCTCTCCTGCCGGCCCCTCGCCCAATGGCGAAAACCGAAAGCGAAGAGAAGCGCGACCACGAAAGCGTAAGCGACATTTTCCGCCCCTGGGCCAAAGGTCGGCTCGGGAACGGTGAGGCCGCGATTGCTGAGGAATATTCCCGCGCCGAACGACAAGGCGTTGCGTGGGTTGGGCAAAGGCTTCAGGACGGCGTTGTACCAGAAGATCAATTGCAGAAGGAGCGGGATGTTGCGGATCACCTCCACATAGATTTGCGAGACCTTGGCGACGATCCAGTTCGTCGAGAGGCGCGCAATGCCGATGATGAAGCCCAAAATGGTCGCGAGCACGATACCGATGCCTGAGACCAAAAGCGTGTTGAGAAGACCGACCAGGAAGGCGCGGCCATAGGTCGATCCCTCTTCCGACGAGAACGGAATCAAATGCTGATTGATGTCGAAGCCGCCGGGCGCCGAAAGGAAATCGAAGCCGAAGACCTGTCCCTTGGCTGCAAGGTTCGCGCGGGCATTCTCAACCGCGGAGTAAAGCAGGTACCCGATGAGGATGACGAGCACCACCTGCCAGAAAGTCCCGCGAACCTTCGGATCGTTGAAGAAGCTGCCGCGGCCGGTGGCAGCCAGGGCCGCGGCATCCGCTGGGCTCGACGATCCGATCGTGCTCATCCGTTCCCCTCTCACGGCTTTTGAGGAGCCGGGGGCGCGGGCGCCGCCCGGCTCTCATGTCAGCGGATTGGCGGGGCGTATTGGAGCCCGCCCTTGCTCCAGAGATTGTTCAGGCCGCGCGGCAGCTTGAGCGGCGAGCTCGCGCCCACATTGCGGTCGAAGACCTCACCGTAGTTGCCCACTTGCTTGATAATGTTGACGACCCAGTCGTTCGGGACCCCCAAGCCATCGCCGAACTTGCCCTCCACGCCGAGCATTCGCTTCACCTCGGGGCTGGGCGACTTCATCATCTCGTCCACGTTCTTCGAGGTCACGCCCGCTTCTTCGGCGTCCACCATCGCGAAATGCACCCAGCGCACGAGCGTCCCCCATTGCGAATCGCCCTTGCGGACCGAGGATGCGAGCGGCTCCTTGGAGATGATCTCGGGCAAGATCACGTGGTCATCGGGCGTACTAAGCTTGACGCGTTCCGCGGCGAGACCCGAAGCGTCGGTCGTGAAAGCATCACAACGGCCCGAGTCATAGGCTTTGACCGTCTCCTCATCGCTCTTGAAGGCGACGACCTCGTATTTCATCTTGTTGGAGCGGAAGTAATCGGCGAGATTGAGCTCGGTCGTCGTGCCCTGCTGGACACAGACAGAGGCGCCGTTCAACTCGAGCGCCGAGTTGATGTTCATTTTCTTGCGCACCATGAAGCCTTGACCATCGTAGTAGTTCGTCGCCTCGAAATCGAGACCTTGCGACGAATCACGTGACAACGTCCAAGTCGTGTTGCGCACCAGCACGTCGACGGCTCCGGACTTCAAAGATTCGAAGCGGCTCGTCGCATCAAGGGGCACATATTTTACTTTTGTCGCATCGCCGAATATCGCCGCTGCGATCGCTCTACAGTAATCAATGTCGAGCCCGGCCCAATTGCCCTGCGCGTCCGGCAGCGCGAAACCTGCAAGACCCGTATTCGTGCCGCAAATAAGCTGCCCACGCTGTTTTACCTGGTTCAGCGTCTGGGCATCGGCAACGCTCGTGCCGAATGCCATTGCAAGGCAGGCCGAAACGAAAACGAAAAAATGCTTCATGGGTGTCACGCCTCCAAGAATTCAGGTCGGCGCTCGAAGTGGCAAGGCATTGCGCCATGACCAAGCTACTTTGGCCATCTCATGCAGTTTTCGCAAGGCGGTCAAGCCCCAAGCGTCGGCTTAAGCCTTATGGGACGTCACCGTAACGCTGCCGCGCGGGTGCCAAAGCGCCTGTGCCGGCCTGCAACGCCACCGACTTGACGCCAACTTGCCTCTCCTCGAACAGTGCGGCGCGAAAACAAGATCAGCGGTCGTCGCCGCTATCGGGCAAAGAGGAACCAACATGGCTGCGCATTCGGGGAAAGGGAACTACAGAGCGCGAACGCGCGTCGTCGTCGCGGGGCGCGATCCCGCTGCCCAGCACGGCTTCGTCAACATGCCGGCATTCCGCGGATCGACCGTTATCTATCCGACGATGGACGATCTGATGCATCGGCGGGGCCGCTTTTCCTATGGCACACGCGGCACCCCTACCACCGAGGCACTCGAGAGCGCTTGGAGCGACCTCGCGGGTGCGGCCGGCACGGTGCTTGTTCCGTCAGGCCTCGCGGCCTGTGTGCTCGCGCTGATGAGCTGCCTGAAGGCTGGCGACCATTTGCTCGTCACCGATTCCGTGTATCGGCCGACCCGCAATTTCTGCGACACGGTGCTGCGGCGCTTTGGCGTCGAGACCACCTATTACGATCCACTCATCGGGTCCGGCATCGCCGCGCTGATGAAACCGAGCACGAAAGTCGTATTCACCGAGGCGCCGGGCTCCCAGACCTTCGAGGTCCAGGACATCCCGACCTTGAGCGAAGCCGCGCATGCGCACGGCGCCGCGCTGATCATGGACAACACCTGGGCAACGCCGTTCTTCTTTCCGCCACATGAGCGCGGCGTCGATATCGCGGTCGAAGCCGGCACGAAATATCTCGGCGGCCATTCGGACCTTCTGCTGGGCCTTGTCTCTGCGAATGCCGAATACTGGCCTCGGCTTCGGGAAGCCTTCGACTCCATGGCGATCTGCGCCGGTCCCGAGGACGTATATCTCGCCTTGCGAGGCTTGCGGACGATGCGACTTCGGCTCGCCGAGCAGGAGCGCGCGGGCATCGAGATGGCGCGTTATCTCGAAAAGCGGCCCGAGGTGAAGAAGGTGCTGCACCCTGCCCTGCCCTCCTTCGAGGGCCACACCATTTGGAAGCGCGATTTTCTCGGCGCCTCCGGACTATTCTCGATCGTGCTTCATCCGGTAGCGGCAGGGGCGGTCGCTGCGATGCTCGACGGGCTGAAGCTCTTCGCCATGGGCTATTCCTGGGGCGGGTTCGAAAGCCTCATCGTGCCGTTCGATTGCAAGGCCTATCGCACCGCGACCAGGTTCGAGCCTGGCGGACCCTGCTTGCGCTTGCAAATCGGCCTCGAGGACGTGGAGGACCTCAAGGCCGATCTGGACGCCGGTTTTGCACGGATGAACGCTGCCGCCAAGGCCGCCTGAGCAAACGGGCGGCTCGAGCGGCCGCCCCTTTCACCACTTCAAGCTGATCGAGCCGATGCCATAGCCCGCCGCAACGACCATCGCGATGGCCAGGGGGTACCAGGTGGCGACGAAGAGCGGCGCGTCATCGGTGCAATTCGCCGCATAGAAAGTCGCAGCGATGCCGCTTGCCGCAAGCCCAGCCACGGCGCCCGCAAGGCCCGGATGGGTCGGCGCACCCTGGCGCAGCGCCAAGAGCAGGCAGGCCAAGGGGCCGACCGCGAGCAACGGAATGAACGTCAGGCAAAAGCGAGAATTGGAGCCGACGAGGCTCGGCTCCCAACTGGAGGATGGCGTCATCATGAGCTCGGCAACAACGGCGAGCGCCAAGAGAATCGCGGGGGCTGCGAGCGCATAGCCCCATTCTCTCGCGGGCGCTCCCGGGCGCGCAAGGCGCGAACAAAGCCCGATTGCGGCCACCGCAAGGCTCAGCGTGACCACGAATTTGAAGAGGAACGGCACGCTCTTCAATGCCTGATCGATATCGGGTCGAAAACCGATCGCAAGAAAGAACAGGCTGCCCGCCACGATCGCGCCCAGCGCGACGGCAAATCCCATGACGAGGCCGAAGCGCTTTCGCGTCGAAGGCTCGTCCGAGACAAGGGCGTTGATGAGTTCCTCGGTTCTCACTTGACGTCTCTCACCTGGCATCACTCCGGTAGCGGGCAGCGAGCGCCTTCAAGGCCCGATGGAGCGCCACGCGAACAGCGCCCTCGCTCATCTCGAGACGGTCGGCGACCTCGCGAATCGAGGCGCCATTCACCGACACCGAGCGGATGATGTCGCGCTGGCGCGGATTCAGCGTGGCGAGCATCCGGTCCACGTCTCGCGCCTCCTCGGCACCGCTCGCGGGCTCGGCAGGGAGCTGCTCGATGACGTCCTCGATCGGAATTTCGGTCTGTCGCCCTCGCCGGCGCAGCATGTCGATCGCCTTGTTCCTGGTGATCGCGGCAATCCAAGGGCCGATCGCCCGTTGCTGATCCCATGTGTGACGCTTGAGGTGAATCGCGAGGAGGACCTCCTGCACTATGTCCTCAGGGTCGCCGCCGGCCCAACTCAAGCGCATGAACTGTCGTCGCGCCGTCGCCCGCAAGTACGGCGCTACGGCTACCAGAAAGCTCTGGTAAGCCGCGCTGTCGCCCGCGATCGCACCACGCATCAAATGAGCCCACTCCTCTTCGCGCTCAGCAAAATTCATTCCTACACCGGGGTCCTACGTCGCAGGCCATTGCATTGTTACTCGCCCCTCCGACATCTTTAGACAAGGCGCTTTCGGGCCGGGCTAACTTCGCGAGTTGAAATGATCGTGAAGCATGTAACATGAGTGCGCTTATCTCCGAAGAGGCAGGGGTGGGCCATTGGCGGCTCATCTCGTCCATGGAGAAAATAAATGAACAATCGTCACCTGACCCTTGCGTTGGCGGCTTCGCTTGCGTCCACCCTCGCGCTATCGGCCATCCCCGCCTCGGCGCAGGACGCCAATATGGAGAAGTGCTACGGGGTGGCTCTGAAGGGCCTTAACGACTGCAAGGCGGGCAAGCATGACTGCGCCCACATGTCCAAGGTGAACTACGACAAGGCTTCGTTCAAGCTCGTTCCGGCGGGCACCTGCACGAAGCTGCGCACGCCGAAGGGCCACGGCTCGCTGACGCCGGCCTAAGGCTTGCTCTCACCCGCGAGATTCCCTTCAACGCTGGAGCTACAACATGATCAAGACCACCGCCGTTGTTCTCGCGGCATCCGTTGCGGCGGCGCTAACATTTCCAAACGCCTCGGCGTCAGCAGCCGACGCGAAAGAGAAATGCTATGGCGTTGCCCTCAAGGGCCAGAATGATTGTGCCGCGGGGCCGGGAACGACTTGCGCCGCCACGTCCAAGGTCGACTATCAGGGCAATTCATGGAAGCTCGTCCCGAAAGGGACATGCACGACCATGAACACTCCTTTCGGTCCGGGTTCTCTCGCGCCGATCAAGCGACCCGCCTGAAACGATCGGCGACGAGCTAAAAAAGGGCTCGTCGCCGCTCTCTTTTCGTGAAGCACCGTGAGCTTGAGTCCCATGAACAAAGCGACTCGCCTTCCGCTGCATGCAGGCGTCGGTTTCAAGCCGGAGCATTTCGCCGCTATCGATGCGGCTCCCCAGCCCATCGGATTCTTCGAGATCCACGCCGAGAACTACATGGGCGCGGGCGGGCCCCCTCACGCGAAGCTCAAACGGCTTCACGAAGATTATGCCCTCTCGATCCACGGTGTCGGCCTCTCGATTGGCTCGATGCAGGCGCTCGATCGCGACCATCTCGCGAGGCTCAAGTCCCTTTGCGATCGCTACGAGCCCGAGAGCTTCTCCGAGCACCTCGCCTGGTCGAGCCACGACAACGTCTTTCTCAACGACCTTCTCCCGCTTCCCTATACCGAAGCCACATTGGCGCGCGTCGTGCAGCATGTCGATCAAGTTCAGAGCAGCTTGGGGCGTCGGATGCTTCTCGAAACCCCCTCGACATATCTAATCTTCGAGGAGAGCACGATTGCGGAGGCCGACTTCCTGCGCGAGATCGCGCGGCGCACCGGTTGTGGGCTTCTGCTCGACGTGAACAATGTCTTCGTCTCGGCGACCAATCATCGTCTCGATGCTCGTGACTATCTCGCTTCGTTTCCGCTCGACTGCGTGGGAGAGATTCACCTGAGCGGTCATGCGGTGACGACGGATGAGACGGGCGCCACGCTTCTCATCGACGCGCATGACTCACCCGTGGCGGACCCTGTCTGGGCACTTTACGAAAAGGTGGTCGAGAGACTGGGGCGAGTGGCGACCCTTGTCGAATGGGACAATGATCTCCCCGATTGGCCGGTGCTGCGGCGCGAGGCCGAGGCCGCGGAGGTCGTTCTAGACCGCGCGGCGCGCAAAGCGGCGGCGTGAGGGCTCGATCAAAGTGTCGACCGCGACGCAATCCCGCTTTGCCGGCGCTCTTCTCGGCGGAGACGGCGCCGTCCCGCGAGGGCTCACCTCGTCCACGAGCGCAACGCCGACCCGACGCTTCGCGATTTACCGCAACAATGTCCTCTTCGGCCTTTCAGGCGCCTTGACGGCGCGGTATCCGGCCGCGGAGAAAGTGGTCGGAGCGGAATTCTTCGGCGCCATGGCGCGTGAATTCGTCGTGGGTCATCCACCGACTTCGCCGGTTCTCCTCGACTACGGTGCAGGCTTTGCCGAGTTCGTCGAAACATTCGAAGCGGCGAGCGAGCTCGCTTATTTGCCGGATCTCATTCGTTTGGAGGATTTGCGAACCCGCGCTTACCACGCCGCGGATGCGAGTCCGCTCGAGCCGCGACAGATTGCTGCTGTTCCGCCGGAAAAGTTGAGCGAGCTTGTTCTCGTCTTACATCCGGCAGCGGCAATCATGCGGTCACCTCACCCGGTGGTGACCATCTGGGCGATGAACTCGGGCGAGGCCGAGCTTGGCCCGATCGAGAATTGGGCCGAGGAGGACGCGCTCGTGGTTCGTCCGCAGCAGCTCGTCCATGTTCACCGCCTGCCACCAGGCGGCGCAGCGTTCCTCGAGGCCCTCGCCTCCGGCAGCCCGCTCGGCGTTGCCCTCGAGGCCGCCACCGCGCAAGCCGCAAGCTTTGACCTTTCGGCCAACCTTGCCGGCGCGTTGAACGCCGGCGCGTTCGCAAGCTTTGACCTCACCTCATGAGTCCGGCAATGCTCACATCGGGACGCGCGCGATCAGCTGGGCCGATGCCCGCCAAGGGTTTCGCCGGAATGGCGCAGCGCCTCATCGGCCTCTTCGATCACCTCCCCTATTCGCTTCTCGCCTTGGCGGCTCGCATTTTTCCCGCGGCTGTCTTCTGGCAATCGGGACAAACAAAGGTCGATGGCTGGCATCTTTCGGACAGCGCGGTCGATCTTTTCCGCGACGAATATAAACTGCCGCTGATCGATCCCTCGATAGCGGCGCATCTGGCCGCCTTCGCCGAGCATTTCTTTCCGATACTCCTGGTACTCGGTCTCGCCAGCCGTTTCGCCGCGCTCGCGCTTTTGTTCATGACGCTCGTCATCGAAGTCTTCGTCTATCCCGACGCGTGGCCCACCCACGGCGTATGGGCCACCTGTTTCCTTGTCATCATCGCGCGCGGGCCCGGCATCTTCAGCTTGGACCACCTCATCGCACGCCGCTCGCGGTGACAAACTCCAAACCATCCAGCTCACGTATGAAACGAATGAGGAGTGACTCATGTTGAATAAGCGCAATCTCGTGATCTTGGGTTTCGTCACCATTGCGAGTTTCGCAGCCGCGATGCCTGCACTGGCGGCCGGCCCTCAGGTCAATGCCACCATCACTGGCCTCGCGCTGCGCGGCTACGATCCCGTCGCCTATTTCACCGATGGCAAGCCGGTGCTAGGAGATTTCAGCATCACCGCTCAATATGAGGGCGCCACCTACAGATTCGCCTCGGAGGAGCACAAGGCGCTTTTCGTTAAGGAACCGGCCAAATACCTTCCGCAATTTGGCGGCTTCTGCGCTTATGGCGCGGCTGCAGGCTACAAGGTCGATGGTGATCCCAACCTCTGGAAGATCGTCGACAACAAGCTCTATCTCAACATCGCTCCACCTGTCGCTGCGCGCTGGAACCAGGATGTGGCGGGCTACATCAAAACGGCGAATGAGAAGTGGATGGCGATCAAGGACAAGGCGCCGGGCGAATTGCAGTAAGCCGGATCGCTCATTCGGCTTCGACCGTCCCGCAAGAAATCTGAAAATTCGGCGCCGATATCGAGGTGAGAGCGGCGCTATTCTGGCGCACTCCCCAGAGATGGAGCATTTTCGGCCCTGGTTCGGGCACTCCCTCCCGAGCTCGGCTGACATCGCTCAATGACACTTTCGCTGGCATGCGTTATCAAAGCGCCATGCACCGTCTTCGCCGCGTTTTATGGACGATCGTCGCGCTGATCTTCCTTGGCCTCTCCTGGCTGTGGGATCACCTGCATCCGATCATTACTTTCCTCATCGGGCTCATTCCGCTCGAGGGATTGAAGGAAGCGGTGCGGCGTTTCGTAGAGCGCTTGCCCCCTTATCCCACGCTCATTGTGTTCCTCATTCCGGCCGTCGTGCACGAACTCATGAAAGTCGCGGCCTTCTTCTTGTTCCACAAGCATCAATGGGTGGCCGGCGTCCTCATGTATGTCGCGGCCGATGTGATCGGCATCGCGCTCGTCGCCTTCCTGTTCGAGACCTGCAAAGAGAAATTGCTCTCGATCCCCTGGTTCGCCTGGTGCTATGCCTGGTTCGAAAAAGCGCATCTCTGGGCGCATGCCCAAATCGCGCCCATCAAGGCATATATCCATCAAGCCCTGATCGAAGCGGGGCTCGTCGGGCGACGCGCCGGCATCTTGGCCAAGCTTGTGGCCTTGTGGCGCTACGAGCGGCGGCGCCGGGGCACGGCAGGGGTCACTTGAGCCGATTCCCACTTGCGGCTCTCACCCGCGCGGCTTGCGTGCCAGTACATACGCCCTCCGGCTCTGATATTCGACGTCGGGCGGGTAAGGGAGCCGCTCGAAGATGTTCTCGACACGTAGCCCCGCCTCTTCCAAATGTCGGCGAATCGCCGAAGGCGGGAAGAGAAAAAAATTCATCGAGATCGCGTGTCCCCAGAGCTCGTCCTCCTGGAGGGCCTGATCCCCGACATGGAAGGCGAGGAGCAGGACACCGCCGGGTTGCAGCACTCGTGCCATTTCACGAAAAGCGCGCGGCAGCAATTCCTCGGGAAAGTTCACGATGGCGTAAAAAGCGGCGATGCCTGCGAGAGAGCCATCCAGGATGGGAAGTCCCAGCACGTCACC
Organism: Hyphomicrobiales bacterium; assembly: GCA_019246665.1. Lineage (GTDB taxonomy): Bacteria > Pseudomonadota > Alphaproteobacteria > Rhizobiales > Beijerinckiaceae > GAS188. The sequence continues at coordinate 3,322 of JAFAQA010000040.1, read as the reverse complement.
TTCGCAAAATGTGATATCGGGGTTCAATCGCCGAGCCTCTGCTATCATTCGCGGCGAGAGATCGAGACCGAAGACCTGGACTTTTGCATCGCGCAAAAAGCGCGCGACGTGCCCCGGACCGCAGCCCATGTCGCAGACTTCGCCGCTTCCCCTCACCTCGTCGGCGAAGCGATCGAGCATGACGCGATCGAAAGGCTTGCGCTCGAGCTCAGTGAAGAGGCGGCTCGCATATTCTTCAGCGAGACGATCATAGCTTTCGCGAATCGAGCGCGTGATGTCCTTGCTCATGCCGACCCATCCGAAGGAGCCGAATGCAGAACCTTACGCCACGGAGAAGGATCGGCAAAAGCGGTCCCACTTTTTGTGATGAGCTTACGCAAAGAAACAAAGAGAGGGGCTCAGAACTCAGACTCCATCTTAGGCATCCATCTAAGCAGAGCGAGTTTACGCGAATGACCTCTAATCGGAGGCGCTCCTGCGGACACGGCGAGAGGATTAGAGTTTGATTAGATTTAACTATTGACAAAGGAGCATTCACGGGTTTTTTGACGACTTCGTCCAGGCTGCGGCGCTATTTAGCTGCATTGTGAAAAGGCCATATTCTCGCACGTCGCATGTTCTCAATCCCCCCGCCGCATCTTGCCTCGATCCGCGTTCGACCTTGCTCGCGCGCTAGCGAGGTAATCAAATGAGGCGGCGCGAGTTCATCGCTTCGGTCGCTGGCGTCGCATCCTGGCCGTTCGCGGCGCGCGCAGAGGCGGCGGACGCCGTGCGTACGGTCGCCTTGCTGATGGGCTTTGCGGAGACCGATGCGGCGGCACAGTCTCTGGTTGCGACGTTTCGGGGCGCTCTCGCGAAGCTGGGGTGGATGGAAGGCAGCAATCTCCGGATCGAAATTCGGTGGGGTGCCGGTGATGCGGACAGGATCCGGACGTTCTCAAAAGAGCTGGTTGATCTGCAACCTGACGCGATCCTCGGTCAGACCACGCCCGTGATCGACGCACTTGCCCATGAAACGCGGACAATTCCGATCGTGTTCGTAACCGTATCTGATCCGATCGGCAGCGGCTTTGCCGCGAGCTTCACGCGCCCTGGTGGCAACATCACTGGCTTCACGTTTGTCGAGTCTGCATTGGGGGGCAAATGGGTAGAGTTTTTGAAGGAAATCGCGCCAAGCACCGCGCGTGTGGCGCTTCTCTTCAACCCGGCAACAGCCCCGCCGCTCCAATTCTACATGCCTTCTATTCAAGCCGCCGCATCATCTTTTTCCATCCAGGTAAGTTCAACCCCGGTTCATGCCAAGGATGAGATCGAGGGCGTTATAGCCGCACAAGCGCGCGATCCGGGTACCAGCCTTATCGTGATGCCGGACGCATTCACTGCGGCAAATCATGAACTGATCATTGCTCTGGCGGCCCGCTACAGCGTTTCGGCGATCTATGCCAATAATTTTGTGCAATCAGGCGGCCTGATCTTTTATGGTTCTGATTTCGTCGAAACGTTTCGTCTGGCGGCAGGATATATCGACAGTATTCTCAAGGGCAGAAAACCAGGAGACCTGCCGATCCAACTGCCGACCAAGTTCGATCTGGCAATCAACCTCAAGACGGCGAAAGCACTCGGCCTCACAGTGCCATCATCGCTGCTTGCCGCCGCCGACGAGGTCATCGAGTAAAAGACGCCATCGCGTCCCTTTGCTCTTGTCCCCTTCGGACACAAAATTCGTCCGCGTTCACGCGCGCGGATGGGCGTTGCGATAGGCGTCGAGCAGCCGACGCGTATCGACTGCGGTGTAAACCTGCGTGGTTGAAAGCGAGGCGTGGCCGAGGAGTTCCTGGATGGCGCGCAAATCGCCGCCGCGCGCCAAAAGATGGCTGGCGAAGGCGTGCCGCAGCGCGTGCGGTGTGGCGCTCGCGGGAAGGCCGAGCGCACCGCGCAAACGTTCAACTGTCGCTTGAATGATCCGAGCCGAAAGTGGCCCGCCGCGCGCGCCGCGAAAGATGGCCGCGTCAGGCTTCACGGCGTAAGGGCATTGAGCGAGGTATTCGCGCACCCGCTCGCCTACTTGCGGCAGGGCGGGCACCATGCGCGCGCGGCCGCCCTTTCCGACCACGGTGATCGTGCCTTCTTCGAGTGCCCCGATATCGCGCCCGCGAATGGACAGGGCCTCGGAGATGCGCAGGCCACAACCATAGAGGAGCGCGAGGACTGCCGCGTCCCGCACGGCAATCCAGGGCGCCCGGATTCCGTCCTCGCCCCACTCGGGATCGCATAAGGCTTGCGCGGGCGCGGGTGCGACCGGACGCGGCAGCGAGCGCGGCGCCTTCGGTGCCCGGATCGCGAAGAGCGCTTCACAGCGGATGCCAGCTTCGCGCTCGAGGAAACGCGCAAAGCCGCGCAAAGCCGCGATCTGCCGGCTGAGCGAACGGTTGCCGACGCCTGCTTCCCGGCGCGCGGCGAGGAAGGCGCGAATATCGGCAGGTGCCAGCTGCGAAAGATCCTCGCAATCTCGCGCCAGCCCTGCCTCGGCACAAAATCGCAGAAATTGCCCAACGTCGCGCCCATAGGCCTCGACGGTTTTCGGCGAGGCCCGTCGCTCTTTTGCGAGCATGTCGAGCCAGGCCTGAGTCGAAAGCTGCAATAGCGAAGGTCGTGCAATCTGCGGGGCGAGGGACATGCTTTTTTCCAGCGTTGGCGCGGCCATGCTGACATGCAATGCCTAACGCAAAATTGTCGCACCCGTGGAGCGCTTCCGCGGTAACTCAGTGGTCGAGAAGCCTAGGCGTCATTCAATCTGCAGGCAAGACGATATGAATTACAGGACTCGACCAGGACACATTTAATTAAGTTGGCTAATTATTGCAAAACACCAACAGCTTTGCTTGTCTTCAGACTCTAAGCTAATCTCACTTGTGATTCACGCTAAATTCATGCCGCACGAACCACTCGGGGACATCTCAATGTCATTCTCTTTTGCGCGCAAGCTCGGCGTGGTGATCGGCTTCCTGCTCGCGGCCAATTCAGCGACTGGCAATGCCTTCGCGCAGCAATGCACGCCAGCGACGACAACGACGATGCCCCTCAACAACACGACCGTCACATGTACCGGAACCGTCACCGATCAAAACGCACCCAATGGCTACGGCACGGGCGTCGAGACCGGGTTGACGATCAATGTCCAGGCCAACGCGACCGTGACGGCAACCGCAAACTTTGGCCAAGGTATTTCCGTCGGCAATGGCAACACGATCAACAATCGCGGCACGATCACAGGCGCAAACCTTGGCATTCTTGCGAACGATGCGGCGACTGACACGCTGAC
>JAFAQA010000021.1 GCA_019246665.1 Hyphomicrobiales bacterium | reverse complement strand
TTCTCTTTGGCCACAGCCTTCAGTCCGAGGCCCCGCGCAGTCTCTCGAGCATGAGAGGCGTGGGAAAGCCATCGGGAACGAGCCCGATTTGAGCCTGAAAACGCCGCGTGGCCTCGCGCAGCGCCGGGCCGAGATGCCCGTCGAGCTTATCGTCATAAAGCCCAAGCCTCTGCAAGAGCTTTTGCGCCTCGAGTCTTTGGCCGTGGTCGAGCCGCTCGATCACCGAGGGCCAGGAGGCATGAATGCCGCGCGAGCCGCGGATGCGTTCAGCCAGAAGTCCGGCGGCAAGCGCGTAAGAGTCCGAGGTGTTGTAATTTTTGAGCACAAAGAAATTCTCTGTGATCAGAAATGCCGGGCCCCGCGAGCCAACCGGGAAGAACAGCAAGGCTTCGCCGCCGGAGGGCAGAGCCTCGCCATCGGGGCGCGAAACGCCGCGGCTTTTCCATTCGGCGAAGCTCGCTTGCGCGGGCAAATAACTGAAACTCGCAGGCAAGGTGACTTCGAAGCTCGCGGGGAGGTGCGTGCGCCAACCGTTCATCTTCAGGAAATTGGCGATGGAGGCGAGGACGTCCTGAGGGTTCGTCCAAATATCCTTGCGCGTGCCGCCGTCGAAGGCGATTGCATATTTCATGAAAGATGAGGGCATGAACTGGGCTTGCCCCATCGCGCCGGCCCAAGAACCCTTCATCGCGGCGCGCGCCACATGGCCATGTTCGAGGATGACGAGGGCGTCGATCAGCTCATCGCGAAAGAGACCGCCGCGGAAGTCGATGAAAGCGAGGCTTGCGAGGGAGGAAATGACATCCTTGCCGCCGATGCCTGCCCCATAATTCGATTCAAGGCCCCAAAGCGCGATGAGGATGTAGCGATCGACGCCGAAGCGACGCTCGATCACATCGAGTGTATCGCGCCATTTCGCGGCCAGCGCGCGGCCCTCTTCGACCTGTCGTTCCGATACGGCCGAGGCGAGGTAATCGCGGATCGTGCGCTCGAACTCCGCCTGCTCTTTTGTGCGTTCGAGAACCTTTGGATCGATCTGCACGCCCGCGAAAGCGGCATCGAAAGTCGCGCGAGAAACACCCGCCGCTTTAGCCTCGGGCCAAAGCGTTTCGATGAAGGCAGCGAAGGAGCCTGGGTTGCCCGTCATCTGCGGCGGCGTGGCCGGTGCAGCTGCGGGCGACCGACCAATGCCCGTCGGCTTTGCGTTTGCTTCCCGCTGCGGGCCTGCGGATGCGATTGCAAGCGCCACCAGGGCCAGGGCGCGGGCGCTTTGAACGAGAGTGAGATAGGGGCGAACTCGCAAGCTCATCTTGGAATTTTCGAGCGCCTCGCAAGATCGATCATTGTCGGACGAAGCGAGCGCGCAGCCGCCGTTTGAAGCCGTCACGCGGCGCGCTGATCGATGAGCTTTCTTTCCCATGCGAGCGCTTGGGAGATGATCTCGCGCAAATTATCGTGGCGCGCGGTCCAGCCGAGCTCGGCACGGATGCGACCAGTCTTCGCGATGATGGCGGCTGGATCGCCCGGACGGCGAGGCGCGAGCCGGACCTCGAAATCGACGCCCGAGACGCGCTTCACCATCTCGACCACCTCCAGTACGGAAAAGCCGCTTCCGTAGCCGCAATTCAAGGTCAGGCTGTCGCCCCCGTCGCGCAAATGCGCAAGCGCCGCAAGATGCGCGCGGGCGAGATCCGTCACTTGGATGTAGTCGCGAAGGCAGGACCCATCCTTCGTGGGATAATCCGTACCGAACACTTCAAGATAGGGCCGCTCGCCGAGCGCGGCCTGAGCAGCCGCTTTGATGAGATGGGTCGCGCGCGGAGTCGATTGGCCGGCGCGCCCCTGGGGGTCCGCGCCCGCGACATTGAAATAGCGAAGGGAGACGTAGCGCAAGCCGTGCGCGCGCGCCGCGTCCTCGAGCATCCACTCCGTCATGAGCTTCGAGCGCCCATAGGGCGAGAGCGGATTGAGAGGCGCGTCCTCGCCGACCGGGTTGGTGGCAGGATTCCCGTAGACCGCAGCCGTCGAGGAGAAGATCAGCTGGCGCACCCCGCCCCGCAAGGCGGCTTCAATGAGGTTGCGCGATTTCACAGTGTTGCTGAGATAGTACCCGAGGGGGTCGGACACGGAGTCAGGCACAACGACCTTCGCGGCGAAATGCACGATCGAGCGGATGGCGTGCTCGGCGATGAGACGCAGAACGAGCGCGGGATCTCCCACATCGCCCCGAATAAAGGTTGCGCCGGCCGGCACGGCCGAAGCAAAACCGCTCGAGAGATCGTCGATGACGATCACCTTCTCGCCGGCGTCGAGGAGCTCGAGCACCATATGGCTGCCGATGTAGCCGGCGCCGCCGGTCACCAATACGGGCATTGCTCCTCTCCTGGCTTACGAGCCTGCCTTTCCCGGGGAAGGATCGTACGGAAATAATGACCTTATCATGAATCGGCTGAATTCTCCGCCTTGTCGCCTGTGAGCTGCTTGCCGCTCCCAGATTTTCGCTCGTCTGCCCAGAGAGATGGCGCCACCCGCTCAAGACATCCTGGCATTGAAATTGACAAACCCATCTTTGAGCCGCACGGCTGAGCCTGCATTTGCCAAACCGAGGTGCTTATGAGACGCATTCGCAAGGCGGTGTTCCCCGTGGCGGGGCTCGGCACGCGCTTTCTTCCGGCCACGAAGGCGATCCCGAAGGAAATGCTCACGGTCGTCGATCGGCCCGTGATCCAGCATGTGGTCGACGAGGCCCGGGCGGCCGGAATCGAGCACCTGATTTTCGTCACCGGGCGGAATAAGGGGGCGATCGAGGATCATTTTGACCAAGGTTACGAGCTCGAGCGCACGCTCGCCGAACGTGGCAAGCTGAGGGAGCTCGAGGAGCTTCGCCGCGATTCGCCGAAGGCCGGTGAGACGAGCTTCACGCGCCAGCAGGCTCCCCTTGGGCTTGGCCACGCCGTTTGGTGCGCGCGCGAGATCGTCGGCGATGAGCCTTTTGCCGTGCTGCTTCCCGATATGCTGCATCACGGCCGCGAGCCCTGCCTCAAGGGCATGATCGATGCTTTCGAGGCGCAGCCCTCGAACATCATCGCAGTGAGCGAGGTGCCGATGAGCGAAACACATCAATACGGGATTTTGGGCGTTGGACCTCCCGGAAGGCGCGGTCTCATGCCAGTGAATTCGATGGTCGAGAAGCCGCCGCAGGGCACCGCGCCTTCGAATCTAATGGTGTCAGGACGATATATTCTCGAGCCCGGTGTGTTCTCCATCCTCGAGACCCAGCCGCGCGGCGCCGGCGGCGAGATCCAATTGACGGACGCCATGATCACCCTCGCAAGAGCGCGCCCCTTCAATGCCTTTCGCTTCGAGGGCCGGATCTTCGACACGGGAACGAAGCTTGGCTTCCTTGCCGCGAATTTGGCTTACGCGCTCGAACGACCCGATTTAGGGCCAGCCCTGCGCGACGAGCTGCGAGCAATCTTATCGCCGGCCGGTCAGAAGCGGTGATGCCAATCTCGCGGGGGAACCCTTGGGCCTCGCGTAAAGGTCAATATTGGAATCGCGCGCCGATCAGATAGAGGTTTTCTCCATAGCCGCGCCCGGGGACATTCGAGATCTCATGCGTGTGGAGGAAGCTCGCCTTGATGACGAGATTGCGGTTGAGCTTCCATTGGGCTCTCAAGCCCGCGGTGAAGCTCGTGTCTGTTTCGACGTTTGTCTCGTAATGGTCGCGCGTCCAACCGATGCCTCCCGTGATGATGAAATTCCGCAACAAGGCGTGGGAGATTTCAAGCCCGATCTGTCGCTCGAGCGCGCCCGGCGAACCGGCGAGGGTCGTTTCGACGAATTGTGTCGAGTTCTTGAGGGTAATGGTGGTGAGAGGCGTGACCGCCCAGGTGAGGGAGGCTTCTGTGAGGGGTCCGCTGAGATCCTTCAATCGCACATCCTCATAGCCGCGATGGCCATAACCTGCCGCGATTTCTCCAGTGAGCGTGCGCGTGAATTCGATGCCCGTCCCCATGAGGCCCGCCAACCCGTCGGAAGTGCGCGCGAAGCCTGAGAAATCGAAGGCCCGATCATATTGGCGAGTATCGGCGCGAGCTTCGATGAACGGCCGAAAAGATGGTGATGCATCATAGCCGAGCCGGGCACGCAGCTCGTATTGCGTCAGATCTCGGTCGCTCTGATCGATGACTGTTCCGTCAAGGAGAGCGGCGTTCGCGTATTCCGCGCGGTCGATATTGCCGCGCAGCGTGAAATGCCAATAGCTCGGATGGTAATTCACCGCGACCGACGTGCCATAGCCGTAAACGAGCGGGCGGGATTTCGTGGCGACCGGAAGATTGACGCTGTCGGGTTGTTGGGTCGTGAGACTGCCGCGGATTTCGGTGAGGATGTCGAAATCTTTTGTCGCGTCGAGGCGAAGGTCGAGCTTGCCGTCCCCATCCGGTCGATCCGCGCCTCTCACATCGGGAAAATAGAAATAGCTTCCCCTGAGATCGCCTGTGAGCTCGTCGGATGACCAATCCGAGCGTAGCTTGACTTCGGCGTCGGTTCGCAGGGCACGCGAGCCCTTGCCGCCCTGAACCTCGCCCGGATTGGAGTCATAACCCACGCTTTGCTCGATCGCCGGCGATACGTAGACCGACCCCAACCTCAAGCCCAGCGGCTCGTAAGCATCGGCATCGCGCAGCTCCCGCCGGTGCGCCGCGAGAAGCTTCTTTTGTATGGCAGTGAGCGGCGGCGGATCCGGGGGCGCGGACGCAGCTGGGTGTTCAGACGTCGCGAAGGAGCCGCGAAGCCTCGCTGCGGATCCCTTGTCGCCTTCGCCTTGTGATGGAGAGGTCGCCACGTAAACGGGTCGATGGACATTTCGATGTACCGCGCGCGACGCGAGGCCGATATGCGGGCGCGTGCTTGGCTTTACGTGCGATCCGGCTTCGGTCCTCTGTGATTCCGCATTGTCGAAGGTGGGAGTGGCAGCGTCGGTCGGAGGGTCTGCGTCGTTCTCCGGAAGCTGGTCTGTTGGCGAAATGGCACCGCGGAGGCTGAACACAGCACCGCCATCTTGGGCACGCGTCGTGGCAGCTGCGGCCAAGAGCACAAACGCGACGAGGCCCGTCCCGAGTGTCCCCTTAGGATCGAGGCAGACAACAAATCCGACTTTCGGCGGAGGAGGGTTGCGCAAAATTGCTCACGAGTGCCGCCAAGGTTCACGATTGGTAAATGGATTTGGTTAACGACCTGTGAGAAGCTGATATTTGTAAGGTATAGCCAAGGTCTTCAGCGTCTTTATCTTGGCAACGGCAAACGGGCGCAGAATAGGCAAAAGTAATCGAGACAAGCTCAAGGCCGTCAAGAGCGAACGACAGCCTTGCTTCGCGTCGCTCGCTTGCTCACAGGCTGTGCAAAAGCAAAAGACGGCTCTCATCGCCGCGCCGCAATCGCGCTATAAAACGCTCAAGAGCAAGGGGTCCCCATCCGTGGGCCGGCCTCAGTCTTAACCGCCGTGACGGCTAATCGTCGCGCTAGATCAAGCTTGGCCCAAACACGGGCGGACCATGCGTTTTTCGCCTTCTCTCCTTGATGAAATCAAGGCCCGCTTGCCCGTCTCGCAGGTGGTCGGCCGGCGCGTACGGCTCGTCAAGTCAGGGAAGGAGTTGAAGGGTCTTTCGCCATTCAACGCGGAAAAGACGCCGTCCTTCTTCGTCAATGATCAGAAACAAGCTTGGTTCGACTTCTCATCGGGAAAGAATGGCAGCATCTTCGATTTCGTCATTGAAAGCGAAGGCGTGTCTTTCCCGGAAGCGGTGGAGCGTCTCGCCGCGGAGGCCGGCGTTGCGCTTCCCGCCCGTTCGGCCGACGTCGAGCGCCAGGAGAAAAAACGGGCGGGCCTCGTCGAGGTGACGGAAATGGCCTGCCTCTATTTCGAGGCGGTGCTTAAGGGCGCGCAAGGGCGCAACGCACGCGAATATCTCGCCGGGCGTGGATTGGCGGAGACGGCGAGAGCGGAATTCCGCGTTGGCTACGCGACCGCGGAACGTCACGGGCTTCGCGACCACCTTGCCGGAAAGGGCGTCGACGTCGCCACCATGGTGGAGGCCGGCCTCCTGGTTTCAGGCCCGGATATTCCCGTTGCCTATGATCGCTTTCGCAACCGCGTGATGTTTCCGATCCAGGATCTTCGCGCTCGTGTGATTGCCTTCGGCGGCCGGACGCTCGATCCGGAAAAATCGGCGAAATACCTCAACTCGCCGGAGACGCAGCTTTTTCATAAGGGCTCGTTGCTTTTCAACCAGCATCGCGCCCGAAAGGCCGCACATGAGAAGGGCAGGGTGATCGCGGTCGAAGGTTATATGGACGTGATCGCCATGAGCGCCGCGGGCTTCACCGAGAGTGTCGCGCCGCTCGGCACCGCGCTCACCGAGGAGCAGATGGCGCTCCTCTGGCGCCTGGCTGATGAGCCGATCTTGTGTTTCGACGGTGACAAGCCCGGCCAACGAGCAGCTTTTCGTGCCGTCGACCTGGTGCTTGCGCGGCTCGCCCCCGGCAAAAGCGTGCGCTTTGCCTTCCTGCCGCAAGGGCAAGACCCGGATGACCTCGTGCGCAGCGCGGGTACGGCCGCCGTCGAAGGCGTGCTCGACAGGGCGCGTCCGCTCTCCGAAGTTCTGTGGGCGCGCGAGGTCGCATCCGGGCCTTTGGACACGCCCGAGCGGCGCGCGGATCTCGAGCGTCGTCTGCGGCAGGCGGTTGCAAGGATCTCAGATCATTTGGCGCGGCGTTACTATGAAGCTGATATCAATCAAAGATTGGAGATGATCGCACCTGCGGGGCGTTCGCGATGGAAGCCTTTTCGCCCACCTGACCGGCAATTCTCACCCGATCGGGGTCGACCTTCCCGAGAGGTGCGTTCCTGGAACGGCGGTTTCGACGCGCGCCCACAAGCGCCTGCCGTGCCCAGCCCCGGCCTTGCAAGCGCGCCGACTTTCAGCGGAACGACACCTGGAGCGGCGCAAGAGGCGCTGATCGTGCTTGCGCTCGAGGCGCGGCGCGAGCTCCTGCACGAGCTCACCGAGGAGTTGTCGAGCCTCGCTTTTGCCGATCCTGATGCGCGCGAGCTCGTCCAACTTCTCCTCCATGCTCACGCTTATGTGGAAGAGCGGGAGAGGGAGCCCCTGACACAAGTCAGTGACGAAGAGGCAGTCAAGATCGGCAGGCTTCGCGAAAGGCTCAGGCGCAAGCTTCGCCCCGGCGATGATCGTTTCTTCGCCAAGAATTGCGCCACGTCGGAACTCGAAGCCGCGCTGCGGCAAGCTCTCGGCCTTCGTGATCGTTCGCGCAAGCTTCGCAGCGAGCTTCGCGATGCTCAGGGCGCGCTCGCGGCCGAGCCGACAGAGGCAAATCTCGCCTGGCTTTCAGACGTTCACGCTCGTCTGGCCGCCTTGCAGCAAATGCCGGCTTCGTCCGATGAGCAAGGCGATGAACGCAGCCTCGAACAGGTTCTCGCCGAAGCGCCGACCTATAAAGTCTTGAGGTGAGCGCGGCGGGTTGATTTTGCTCGAACCATTATCGGTGATTATCAGCCGGTTGTGGCAGGGTGTCGTCTTGCATCGATTGGCAGGCGCGCTACATACGCTAAAATGCGCGCGCCTCTCGTTGAACTGCGCGGCTCCGAGTCCTGCGGACTTGCGAGGGGCATTTGCACTTTCGTGAGCGATACGAAACAGTTGAGTTCAAGCTTTAACTCGAAGGTTGAACGCTCGTCCCCGTCCTCGACGGGTCGACTTGCGTTCGGATCGAGCCATTTGCGAGCTTAAGATGGCGTTTAAGAAGGATTTAAGCCGAATCACATTGCCTGATCTTCGGGATCGCCCTGAACAGGCCGAACGCGTGGCGTGCCGGCTGCCACTGTTGTGTTTTGTGTCATGAGTTCGCGCGCGTCCACCAAGCTCAAATCCGGCGGGAAGCGCGGAGCGAGCCCGTCCAAGCCAACAGGCGCCAGTGCGGTGCCGAAACGACATTCTGGAGCCCAGCTGATGGTGACGAAGACCGCCACGACCGAAGAAGTGAAGGATAAGCCGGTCGAATCGGCCGACGGTCCGCTCCTCGATCTGTCGGACGCCGCCGTCAAGCGGATGATCAAGCTCTCGAAGAAGAGAGGTTTCGTCACCCATCAAGAGCTGAACTCGGTGCTTCCCTCCCAGGAGGTGTCGTCCGAGCAGATCGAGGACATTCTCGCCATGCTCTCTGACATGGGGATTAATGTCGTCGAGAGTGATGATTCGGACCCGGAGGCACGCGAGGAGACCGCCGAGCCCGATGACGAGGAGGAGGGCGGCGACCTCATCGAGGCCTCACGCAGCGTCCCGGCCAAGATCGACAAGCCTTCCGAACCGATCGACCGCACCGACGATCCGGTGCGGATGTATCTGCGGGAGATGGGTGCGGTCGAGCTCTTGTCGCGCGAGGGAGAGATTGCGATTGCCAAGCGCATCGAAGCCGGTCGCGAGGCGATGATCGCAGGGCTTTGCGAGAGCCCGCTGACCTTCCAGGCCATCATCATTTGGCGCGACGAGTTGAACGACGCCAAGGCGCTACTGCGCGACATCATCGATCTTGAAGCGACCTATGCAGGGCCGGACGCAAAGGCGGCCCCGAAGGTGGAGATCGACCCGGCTGCGCTCGGCGCGGGCGCCGCGCCTTTCTCCGGCCCCCGTCCTTTCGCGCCGGGCGCACCACCCCAGCCGGGCGCGACACCGTTCCAGGCCCGCCCCGCCGCGGCGACCGCCTCCTTCCAAGCCGCGCGTGGTGAGCGGGACCTGTCGGGGGAGGAATCTGCCGAGGGGGCGGATGGCGCGATGCCGACCGAAGCGGATTTCGACGATGATCTCGAATCGAACATCTCGCTTTCGGCAATGGAGGCCGAGCTCAAGCCCCGCGTGCTCGAGATCTTCGATCGCATCGCAGATGATTACAAAAAGCTGCGTCGGCTTCAGGATCAGCTTGTCGCAGGCCGTCTCGAGAACACGACACTGACGCCAGCTCAGGAGCGCAAATACAAGAAGCTCAAGCAGACGGTGATCGCCGATGTGAAGTCGCTGTCTCTGCACAACAACCGCATCGAGATGCTCGTCGAGCAGCTTTATGACATCAACAAGCGACTGGTGGGTTTCGAGGGCCGGCTGATGCGGCTGTCCGAGAGCTACGGCGTGCAGCGAACTGACTTCCTCAAGCATTACCAGGGAGCCGAGCTCGACCCGAAATGGATTTTGCGCGTGTCGAAACTCGGGGCCAAGGGCTGGAAGCAGCTCATCAAGAGCGACCGCGACAAGGTGAAAGAGATTCGCTCGCATATCCATGATCTAGCGACAGAGACCGGGCTCGAGATCTCCGAGTTCCGCAAGATCGTCGCCATGGTGCAGAAGGGCGAACGCGAGGCCCGCCAGGCGAAAAAGGAAATGGTCGAGGCGAATTTGCGCCTCGTCATCTCCATCGCCAAGAAATACACCAATCGCGGCCTGCAATTCCTCGACTTGATTCAGGAAGGCAATATCGGCCTGATGAAAGCGGTGGATAAATTCGAGTACCGCCGCGGCTACAAGTTCTCGACTTATGCCACATGGTGGATCCGCCAAGCGATCACACGTTCGATCGCCGATCAGGCGCGCACCATTCGAATTCCGGTGCATATGATCGAAACGATCAATAAGATCGTGCGGACATCGCGCCAGATGCTGCATGAGATCGGGCGCGAGCCGACCCCTGAGGAGCTTGCCGAGAAGCTCGGCATGCCTCTCGAGAAGGTGCGCAAGGTGCTCAAGATCGCCAAGGAGCCGATCTCACTCGAGACGCCGATCGGGGATGAGGAGGATTCGCATCTCGGTGATTTCATCGAGGACAAGAATGCTGTGTTGCCGGTGGAAGCGGCAATCCAATCGAATTTGCGCGAGACGACGACGCGAGTTCTGGCTTCGCTGACCCCTCGCGAGGAGCGCGTGCTACGTATGCGCTTCGGCATCGGCATGAATACCGACCACACCTTGGAAGAAGTTGGCCAGCAATTTTCGGTGACGCGTGAGCGCATTCGCCAAATCGAGGCGAAGGCGCTCCGCAAGCTCAAGCACCCGAGCCGCAGCCGAAAGCTCAGAAGCTTCCTGGACAATTGAAAGAAGTCCGGACAAAGCCGGTCACTTTCTGGTCAAGCGGAACGAGATTGTCGATCGCTTTCAGCGCGATCGGCTTGGTTCCAGCGCTCGGCTCATTCGATGGCGAGGATTTCCGCCTCGATGTTCCCAGCCTGAACCGCATCGCCGAGGTTCTTGCCCGCCAAGGCCCGTGCCAAAGGGGAGGCGTGTGAGAGCGTCCCCTGGGCGGGGTCGGCCTCGTCCTCACCCACGATCCGGAAGGTTTGATGCCGGCCATCGGCCCTTTCGATCGTCACCGTTGACCCAAACTGTACGCGATCCGAATTCTTCGGTGGCGCGATCACCTGCGCGCTTGTGCGTCGTGAGGTGAAATATCTCACGTCCCGCGCCGCCTTCGCAGCGAGCGCCCGGTCCCCCGCGGCTTGGGCGGCGTCAAATTCGCTTTGGGCACGCGAAAGCTCGGCTTCAATGGCCGCGAGACCCTCAGCCGTTACAAAATTCGGATGCGGCGACACCACCCTGTCGGGGAGAGTGTCAAAGCTTTCCGAGTCCTCTTGTTCTTTTACGAAGGCTCTGCTCATAACGGTTTCAGTTCCGTCTTTTCAATTTAAACTATGCTACATCGAAAAATAGTGGACATTCAATCCTCGTATTCAAGGATTGAGCACACACTTCCGCCGGTGGGATCGATTACATCCGGCTTCCCTCAATTTGCATATAGTTACTGATTACTCTCGCTTCCATCCCAAGGTCGTCGAGACCTTTGCGTCCTCCAATCGGGAAACGCTGCTCAACGCTGCTCCTGTTTCCGCGCCGTCATCACGGCCCTTCAATCGGGCATCGGCGCTAAGGGCGGAGGCGGATGGCTTCGTCCACCCGGAAGAAATGTCAGCAAGCCATTAGGCGCCAAGCCAGGAACCCGGGGCCGCGAAAGCGATATAGATCCAATTGTTCGTGTAGCTGATCACAGCAAAGGACGACAGAAGTTACCAGACGCTGCTCCAGACGCCGCGGGCAGGCGCCGGCGAGCGGAAACCGCTGCTG
>JAFAQA010000465.1 GCA_019246665.1 Hyphomicrobiales bacterium | reverse complement strand
ACCGCCTCGGCGATCTCATGGCTGTCGGTCGCGACCCTGACCGGCCCAATCCGCGCCTCACAAGCGCGCCGCCAGACATGAACGATCATCGGCTCGCCGGCGATGATCGCGAGCGGCTTATTCGGCAAGCGGGTCGCCGCAAGCCGCGCGGGAATGAGGATGATGGGATCTCGCATCGTCTGTTCCGGCCGGGCGCGACCGGCCCGGTTCAGACCGGCCGGCCATCCTCGCCGGCAAGCGGCGAAAAGTAGCATCTCGCAACCGGCTTATACGAGTTGCGCGGATGGGCGCAATGCGGCTATGGCGTGTGGCAAGATCATGGCTTCTTCCGGCCGGAGGGAGCCTCGGCGAGGTCGAGAGACGCACGGACCGAGGGCAGGATGGACTCCTTCGAATTCAACAAGATCGCGGGTGCCGTGCTTGGCACTTCGCTCTTCGTGATGGCCGTCAGCGTTGTCGCCGGCGGATTATTCACACCTGCCAAGCCCGCCATCCCCGGCTATGATCTCCCTTCGGCCGAACCCGAAAGCGGCGCCGGCGCTCCGAAGGCTGAGCCGGCGGTGCCGCTTCCCGAGCTCCTCGCCAAGGCCGATCCCGCAGCCGGCCAGAAAGACGCCACGATCTGCTCGACCTGCCATTCCTTCGGCAAGGGAGAGCCATCGAAAACGACGGGGCCGAATCTCTGGGGAATCGTCGGGCGCGTGCATGCTGCGGACAAGGACTTCGACTATTCGCAAGCCAATCGAGATTTGGGCGCCAAGGGCGAGAAATGGACTTATGACGCCATCTTCAACTTCATCAAGGGTCCGAGAGACTACATGCCGGGGACCAAGATGACCTTCGCGGGCATGCCGAAGGCGGAAGACCGCGCGAATGTCGTCGCTTATTTGCGCACGCTCTCCGACAACCCGGAGCCCTTGCCCGCCGTGACCGCCCAGGCGCAACCGGCGGGAGGCCAGGCGGCTCCAGCGCAAGGCGCCCAGCCGGGAGCTCAAGTCGCGCAGCCGACTCAAGGCGAAAAGGCCCCTGCCCAGCCGGCCCAAGGCGAAAAGGCCGCCGAGCCACCGAAGCAATAGTCTGGCTTGTTGCATCACTCGAATTTTTCGTGCCCACCGCTTGACTTCCTGAGAAGCGAGCAGTGAAGTCGTGACGGCACAGGCTTGATGCGAATGGGCCATTCCGATCGCCGCGCTTGCGATTGCAGTTGCGGGATTTCGTGCTCTCGCCCTCCACTCAAGGGCCGCTCGAAAAGGCATTGCTGATCGCTCAGCTTCGGGGCGAATTGCCAAGATCAACCATGCGCCGGTGGTCTCAGTTGGACCAACGGACTGAGCCGCCGTGGCAACACTCTTGATGCGTTTGCCATGACATTGCAGGCATCCCGTCGATAGGCGCCTCTGGCGTGTTCGCCGCCCGCGGCGACATCGGCTTGCCGCAATCTGGCTTTTGATCGCAAAATGAAAGAGGGGGACGCATTTCTGGCTTGGAGGCGGAAACGCCATGAAATTTGCTCTCACGCGGCGTGACGCGGTTCGGTTTGCGCTCGCCGCGGCGTTTTGGCGGTTCCCGGGAATTGTCCGCGCCGCCGAAGGCGAAATCGAGACGCATGGACTTTCCTCCTTCGGCGATCTCGCGGAACCCCCCGATTTCAAGCGCTTCGCTTATGTGAACCCCGATGCACCCAAGGGCGGGACCTTGGTCATTCAATTGCGCGTCGAAGCCGGCAATCAGAATTTCGATACCTTCAACACACTCAACATCCACACCTTCAAGGGGGACGGCGCGGCCGGCATGGACGCGACCTTTGATACATTGATGAGCGGGGGCGCCGACGAGCCCGAATCGCTTTATGGCCTCCTCGCGCGGCGCGTGCGGGTGTCCGCCGATAAGCTCACCTATCGCTTCCTCCTCCGCCCCGAAGCGCGCTTTCACGATGGTTCGCCGCTCACCGCGCAAGACGTCGCCTTCTCGCTCATGACGCTGAAGCAGAAAGGGCATCCGACGGAACGTGCCGTGCTCACACAGATGCTGGGTGCCGAGGCCGAGGCCGACGACATCGTCCGGGTCACTCTTTCCGACAAGCGTAGCCGCGACCTGCATCTCGTCATCGCCTCGTCCCCGATCTTCTCGAAGGCCTATTGGAGCACGCGCGACTATGAAGCCTCGACGCTGGAGCCCCCGCTCGGCTCAGGCGCCTACAAGGTCGGGCGTTTCGACGCCGGCCGCTACATCGAGTTCGATCGGGTCGCCGATTATTGGGGCAAGGACCTGCCGGTGAACGTAGGCATCAACAACTTCGAGCACATTCGCTTCGAGTATTACCGCGACCGGCAGGTGGCCTTCGAGGCCTTCAAGGCCGGCAAGATCAATTTCCAGGAGGAATACACCTCCCGCATCTGGGCCACGGGTTACGATTTTCCTGCGATCCGTGAGGGTCGCGTCAAGAAGGAGGCGCTGCAAAACGACCTGCCCGCGGGGCCTCAAGGCTGGTATTTCAACTTGCGCCGTCCGATGTTCAAGGACCCGCGCATTCGCGAAGCGATCGGCCTCGCCTTCGATTTCGAATGGACCAACAAGAACATCATGTACTCGCTCTACAAGCGAATGACCTCCTTCTTCGAGAACTCGGATAACAAAGCCGTCGGCAAGCCGGGTCCAGAGGAGCTCGCCATTCTCGAACCCCTGCGCGGCAAGGTGTCCGAAGAGTGCTTCGGCGAGCCTTATCTGCCGCCGGTCTCTGACGGCTCGGGCTCGGATCGCAAATTGTTGCGGCGCGCCGACGAGCTGTTGATGGCGGCGGGCTGCAAGCGCGACGGCACGACGCTCAAGCTTCCGGACGGCTCACCCTTCGCCTTCGAGTTCCTCGATTCCTCACCCGCGTTGCAGCCGCACACGGAGCCGTTCGAAGCCAATTTGCGGCGCCTCGGGATCGCCGCGACCTCGCGCATTGTGGACGCCGCGCAATATAATGCACGCACGAACCAATACGATTTCGACGTGGTCAGCATGCGCCTTGGCGCCACCCGCACGCCGGGTGACGATTTGCGCGTCGTCTACGGCTCGGAAGCGGCCGCCAATCCCGGCTCGCGCAACCGCGCCGGCATCTCCGATCCCGCGGTTGACATGCTGATCGAGAAGATCGGCGCCGCCAAGACGCGCGAGGAGCTGACCATCGCCTGCCGCGTGCTCGACCGCGTGCTTCGCGCCGGGCGCTACTGGGTGCCGATGTGGTACAATGACAAGACGCTGCTGGCCTATTGGGACGAATTCTCACGACCCGAGACGCGACCGAAATTCGGCACGGGCGCACCGGATACTTGGTGGTTCGACGCTGCAAAAGCGGCAAAGATCGGCATCTCGCAGTGATTGACGCTCGCTCTAGCGGGATCGGCTCACGCCTGAAGCGCGCGGGAGACCCGCTTGGCGATGAGAAGCGGCACAAGAGCGAGACAGAGTGGCGGCGCCGATTCTGTCATCCGCGCCCGCTCTAGACTTGGCGTCGAGACATCATGCTGGCCTATATCGCCCGACGCATCTTCTTGATGATTCCCACTTTGTTCGGGATCATGCTGATTGCTTTCGTCATTGTGCAATTCGCGCCGGGCGGGCCTGTCGAGCGCATCCTCGCGCAATTGCAAGGCAATGAGGCCGGGAGCTCGCGCGTCTCCGGCGGGGGTGGCGATTTCTCGAGCGCGGCCCGCGCGCAATCGAGCGGACAATCCGCTTATCGGGGAGCCCAGGGCATCGACCCCGAATTCATCGCGCAGCTCAACAAGCAGTTCGGCTTCGACAAGCCCGCGCCGGAGCGTTTTGCCAAAATGCTTTGGGATTATCTGCGCTTCGATTTCGGCAAGAGCTATTTTCGCGACACTTCCGTACTTTCGCTCATCAGGGAGAAGCTCCCGGTCTCGATGACACTCGGCTTGTGGATGCTCGTTTTCACCTACGGCATCTCCATTCCGCTCGGCGTCGCGAAGGCAGTGCGCGACGGCACGCCGTTCGACACCTGGACGTCGGCCGTCGTCATCATTGGGTATGCGATTCCGGGATTCCTGTTCGCCATCCTGCTCATCGTCCTCTTCGCCGGCGGCTCCTTCTTTCAGATCTTCCCACTGCGCGGCCTCACCTCCGAGAATTTCGCTGAGCTTTCCTGGTGGCAAAAGCCGCTCGATTATTTATGGCACATCGTCCTGCCGATCACCTCGATGGCGCTCGGCGCTTTCGCCACGACCACCCTCCTCGTCAAGAATTCCTTCCTCGACGAGATCCGCAAGCAATATGTGCTCACTGCCCGCATGAAAGGCTTGTCCCAGCGCCGCGTGCTTTACGGGCATGTTTTCCGCAACGCCATGCTGATCGTGATCGCGGGCTTTCCCGGCGCGGTGGTGCACGCCTTCTTCGCGGGTGCGCTGCTGATCGAGACGATCTTCTCCCTCGATGGTCTTGGACTGCTTTCTTATGAATCGATCGTGAACCGCGATTATCCGGTGGTGTTCGCCAATCTTTACATCTTCTCGCTTGTGAGCCTCGTCGTCGGCCTCATCTCGGATCTCACCTACACCTGGGTCGATCCGCGCATCGACTTCGAGACGCGGGAGACGTGAGATGAGGCGCGCGGCCCCTTCTTTCCGCCGAGCGGCCGCTTGCGGCCTGCGCGTCATGAGCGGCCTCGCATGAACGAGAACGCACCCGCGAAGGTCCATGCCCCGGGGGCTCCTCCCGCGTCGGAGGATCGGCCTGTCGTTCCGCTCGAGCCCACCTCCGGCATTCTCAGGCTCACTCCCATCAATGCGCGGCGCTTGCGGAATTTCCGGGCGAACCGGCGCGGCTTCTGGTCCTTATGGATTTTTCTCGCCATTTTCGTCGTCACCCTGTTTGCGGAGTTCATCGCCAACGACCGGCCCATCGTCGTCAGCTACAAGGGCGAGTGGCTGTTTCCGATCTTCGTCGATTATCCGGAGGAGAAATTCGGCGGGTTTCTGCCCGTCACCGATTACCGCGATCCCGTGAACGAGAATGAGATCGCATCGCATGGCTTCGCGATCTGGCCGCCGATCCGCTTCTCCTATGACACGCATAACCTCGACCTGCCGACGCCGGCCCCCTCCCCTCCGACTTGGATGCTCACCGACGAGCAATGCCGCAAGCTTGCGGTCCGGCTCGAACGCAACAAGGGCCGCGATCCGGTGACGCTTGGCTGTCGGGACATCGAATGGGATTGGCTCGGCACGGATGATCAAGGTCGCGACGTCGTCGCACGCCTCATTTACGGATTTCGCCTCTCGGTTCTTTTCGGCCTCGTGCTCGCCATGGCTTCTTCCATCATCGGGGTCGCGGCCGGTGCGCTGCAAGGCTATTTCGGCGGCTGGACGGATCTTCTCTTCCAGCGATTCATCGATATCTGGACATCGGTGCCGCAGCTTTATCTCTTGATAATTGTCTCGTCCTTCATCGCGCCGAGCTTCTTCGTCCTGCTCGCGATCCTTCTGTTGTTTTCCTGGGTGTCGCTCGTCGGCGTGGTGCGCGCCGAATTCCTGCGGGCCCGCAATTTCGAATATGTGCGCGCGGCCCGCGCCCTCGGTCTGAGCGACCTCAAGATCATGCGCAAGCATGTGCTGCCGAACGCGATGGTGGCGACGCTCACCTTCTTGCCCTTCATCCTCAACGGGTCGATCTCGACCCTGACCTCGCTCGATTTCCTCGGTTTCGGCCTGCCGCCAGGCTCGCCCTCGCTCGGAGAGCTCTTGAATCAGGGCAAGTCCAATCTCCAGGCGCCCTGGCTCGGACTCTCGGGCTTCATCGTGATCGCGACGATGTTGTCGCTCTTGATCTTCATCGGCGAGGCGGTGCGGGACGCTTTTGATCCGAGGAAGGGTGTTTAAACCGGGTATGATATGATGTTCACGAAAGGTGACGCATGAACACGATTGTGCGCAACCATTACCCGGTCGCCAAGCTGCCCAAGGATTTGCAGGAGGGGCTCGACCCGACAGCGGCGGTATGCGTGACTATCACGCCGGAAACCTCCCAGCCAGAGACTTCCTCGGTCGAGACTTCCGCTCGTCAGAAGAAGTCGCGCGCGCTGGAGATTATGGAAGGTTATCAAGCGACCTATCCCCCGCGTTTTCGCGATGTCCAGGAGATTCTTGATCACGTCCGACGGGTCAGGGATGGCGGTGCGCTGTGACGCGAGCATCCGTCGGCCCATTGCGAGTCTATCTCGACACAAATGTTCTGATACGTGGAATGGAACGAACTGATGCGGGCGCCGGTGAGGTCGGGCGATTGATCGAGTTCGCCGAGCGCGACAGGCTCGAGCTTGTGACCAGCGAGCTAACCTTGAGTGAGGCTCTGGTCGGTCCAGTCAAGCTTGGCAACGACAACCTCGTGACCGCCTATCTCGACCTTCTAACCGATGATCCAATCTTCGAGCTGCTGCCGGTGACACGAGACATCCTCATCGAATCTTCGCAAATCCGAGCACGATCGTCCGCGAGGCTTCCAGACTCCGTGCATGTGGCGACCGCCAAGCTTTCGGGCTGTCGCCTCATCGTTTCCTATGACCGTCGCCTGCGCGATCTCTGCGAGCTTGATGTGATAGAGCCTTCGCACGCGGTTTTCGCGATATTGGACGCGCAATCGCCGTGACCGCCGAGCTTTTGCGCGTACGCGATCTTTCGGTCGCCTTCGGGCAGGGCGAAAGCGAGACGCTCGCGGTCGATCATGTGTCATTTTCCCTCGATCGCGGCGAGACGCTCGCCATTGTCGGGGAATCGGGCTCGGGCAAATCGGTATCGGCGCTTTCGATCCCCCGCCTCCTCAACTATCCCGCCGCGCATCATCCTTCGGGCGAAATCTGGTTCGGTGGCCGCGATCTTCTGAAGGCGAGCGAGGCCGAGCTTCGCGATGTGCGGGGCAACGAGATCACCATGGTGTTTCAGGAGCCGATGACCTCGCTCAACCCCCTGCACACGGTCGAGCGGCAGGTCGGCGAGATCCTCGCCCTGCACAAAGGCATCGAGGGCAGGAAGGCCCGCGAGCGCACGCTATCGCTTCTCGAGGAGGTCGGCATCCGCAACGCCAAAAGCCGACTGGGCGCCTTTCCGCATCAGCTTTCGGGTGGACAGCGCCAGCGCGTGATGATTGCCATGGCGCTCGCGAATGAGCCGAAGCTCCTGATCGCCGATGAGCCTACAACGGCGCTCGACGTGACCGTGCAGGCGCAAATCCTCTCACTCCTCAAGGGCCTTCAGCAAAGGCTCGGCATGGCGATGTTGTTCATCACCCATGATCTCAACATCGTGCGGCGCATCGCGGACCGCGTCTGTGTCATGCAACGCGGAGAGATCGTCGAGGCGGGCGGCACGGCGACGATCTTCGCCAACCCGCAACACCCTTACACGCGCATGCTCATCGCCGCCGAGCCGAGAGGGCGCGCCGCGGCCGTCCCCAAGGATGCGCCGGTCGTGATGGGGGCCGAGAATGTGAAAGTCTATTTCCCGATCAAGAAAGGCCTTTTGCGCCGGACCGTCGATCATGTGAAGGCAGTCGACGGCATCTCGCTGAAAGTTCGGGCTGGCGAGACCATCGGCGTCGTTGGCGAATCGGGATCCGGAAAGACGACGCTCGGGCTTGCCTTGCTGCGGCTCGTCTCCTCGAAGGGCCGCATCGTCTTTCTCGGGCGCGATATCGAGAGGCTGCGCTCCAGGGCGCTGCGACCGATGCGCAAGGACATGCAAGTGGTCTTCCAGGACCCTTACGGCTCGCTCTCGCCGCGGCTTTCCGTGTTCTCGATCGTCGAGGAAGGCCTTGCGGTGCAAAAGCCGGATATGCCCCGCGCCGATCGGCGGGCCGTGGTGGCACGCGCATTGAGTGATGTCGGAATCGATCCCGCCACCATGGACCGCTACCCTCATGAATTCTCGGGCGGGCAACGCCAGCGCATCGCCATCGCACGCGCCATGGCGCTTGATCCGAGCTTCGTGCTCCTCGATGAGCCGACCTCGGCGCTCGACATGTCCGTGCAGGCACAAATCGTCGATCTATTGCGAGCGCTGCAGGCGAAACGCCAGCTTGCGTATCTGTTCATCAGCCATGATTTGCGCGTCGTGCGTGCGCTCTCGAACTTCGTCATCGTCATGCGCGACGGCAAGGTCGTGGAGGAAGGCACGGCGGACGGCATCTTTGAGAGACCGAAGACGGAATACACCAAGGCGCTCATCGCGGCTGCCTTCCGGGCCGAGGCCGTGGGGACGGATATCGTGCGGCAGTAGCCAATCCTTGGCTACGCCGCCCTATTGCGGCGGGCGCAGAGATGCTCTCGCTCGGGCCTTGGAGAACCCTCGCCGTCGATCGAAAATGCCGCGGCTCAAGCGGCTCAAAGCGTCATGGGCACCGTTCATCCCGCGCCACGCTTGCTGGACCAGCAAAATCCTTCGAAGGCACCGGCCCGACGGACGGCCTGATGACGAACTCGGCAGGAAGCAGCACATGGCGAGGTTTGTCCGTGGCTAGCTTGCGAACCCGGTCGAGAAGCATCCCGGCCGCAATGCGGCCGACCTCCGCCTGATCCCAGGTGATGACGGCGATCGCGGGCGAAAATAGTTCGGCCAGCTCGGAATGGCCGGACGCAATGACCGAGATGTCGCCCGGAATCGCAAATCCTCTTGCGCGGATGGCGCGGAGTACGCCCGACAACATGTCGATGCCGCCGGATATGACGGCCGTCGGGGGATCACGTTGTCCAAGCATTGCGGAGGTGAAGCGAAATCCCGCAGCAGGCAGGAAGCTCATAGCGTGGATCAGCGACGGATCAGCGCTGAGCCCGCGTGATGCGTAGGCCTCGTGGAATCCCCGAAGCCGCTCGCGGGCGGGGTAGAGGCCCGCATCACCTGTCAGTAGGGCGATGCGTCGGTGGCCAAGATCAAGGAGATGGCCAGTAGCCAGGCGCATGCCATGAGCGTGATCGGCCATGACCGCATCCGCCCAGTCCGGCTGATCGCGGTCGACAATTACGATCGGAGTGTCGAGATCACGCAAGAAATTCTCGAAGTCACCCGTGATCGGAGTATATGGGCCAATCATCACGCCGTCTGTCCGGCGTCGGGCCAGCCGGCTCAACAACTCGAATTCCCGCTCCCGCCGCCCTTCCGAGTTCGAGATCAGCAAAGAGAAGCCCGCCTCGTCGAGCACATCGTGGGCGGCACGCACAAATGCGGCGAGCTGGGAAATATTGATTTCGCGGATCACGCAACCGATCGTGTGGGTCGAGCGAATTCGCATGCTCTGCGCAACTGCGTTCGGTGAATAGCCGAGATCCGCGATGGCCTTCTGCACGGTCCGGCGGATTTCGGGCTGCACGGTCGCGTTGTCGTTGAGCACGCGAGAGACGGTACCGACGGAGACGCCCGCAGCGCGCGCAACCTCGCGGATTGTTAACTTGGCGACGCGGTGCTCCATAAGGTTGACCTTGCTGGCTCCGCTGAGACGACGGACACCACGCGCTTGGTTCTAAATCGTGAATGACCACTGCTCTGCGACCAAGGCATGTCGGCCACCCTCCCGCCGCATATAGGCGAAGCCAGGGAAATGGACATGCATGCCGCCAATGATCAGGTCGTCCGCCACAGCCATATCGAAAATCAACCTGCGTGACGCGGCGGCTTGTTGAGGATCACTGTCGAACTCCATCGTTACCTCGGGTCGGGTGACCTGGATTTCGGGCACGTGGACGGTGTCGCCCCAAACGATCATCGACTCGCCTTCCGCCGAAATCACATAGGCGCTGTGGCCGGGCGTGTGGCCGGGACAGGGGATCGCGACCACTCCCGGAAAGACTTCTTCCCCGCCACGGATAACCCGCAAGTGCTCGGCCATATAGGGCCCAAGCTGATCGCGAGCGGCCTGGAAATAGCGCCGGCGGGGTCGCTCCGCGGCCTTAGCCATCAATTCGTCGTCAAACCAGTGGTTCACCTCGTCCTGATGCACCACGACCTCGGCGTTCGGGAACAGGCGACGCCCCGTCGAGACATCGGTGAGCCCATTGGAATGATCTGGATGAACATGAGTGAGGAGCACGGTGTCGACATCGACCGGATCAATCCCGGCAGCCGCCAGGTTCTCGGGCAGCCTGCCGCAGGTCGGTCCCATGCTGTCGGCCGATCCACAATCGATCAGCGCGGTGCGGTTCCCGCAACGCAGTGCGAAGACGTTCACAGAAATCCGCGGCGGGGATATGCGGTGTTCTCGAGCCAAAAGGGCTTTTGTCTCCTCTTCGGCCAGGTTGCTGAAGATGCCATAGCCAAGGTCCACATACCCGTCCGACAAGCCGGTGACGAGAACGTGACCGAGACGGCGATGATAGACCCCGGGGATCTGAACAGCGGGGATTGTGCTCATCGGACATCTCCTGTTAGCGGCAGCTCCCGCAGCGATTTGACGTTTTCGAGAGTCCAAAGCTGGTCGAACAGCTCGAGCGCCTGATCGCGCTCCAGGGCACGAGTTGCGCAGTCGAGGAACTTGTCCTCCAATTCCTCGCGCGTCAGAGGCTTCTGCCAACTGCCTTTGGCATGGACGACAGGGGCATGCTCCAAGACGTTGCCCGAAGCCAGCACGACGCTGACGCGGTCGTCCGGCGCGAAAGGCTGATCGCCAGGCATGATCTCGTCCGTCGTGGTGCAGCGGACCCTTGCGATCGCGGCGCTCACCTCAGGCCGCTGAACGAAGTTGTCGGTGAGCTCGGAAAGCCCAACGCGGCCGGCCACGAGCGCTGCCGCCATGGCAAATTCCATGCTGAATTTCGCCTCCAGCCCGGTCCTCGGATCGGCGTTGCGAAGCATCAGCTTTTGCGTCACGCCCGTCCTGACCCTGATCTCCTTCACATCGTCGGATTTGAGGCCATAGCTCTGCACGAGGCCCAGCATGGCGTCGATGGAGCGGTGGGTCGCATAGCAGGTCGGATAGCGCTTGACGTTGAGGCCAAAGCGCTCGAGCCGCCAGTTCTTGCCAAGATCGATGACCCCGTCCTCAGTCTTGGGAGTCCCTGAGGGCGAATGCGCCCAGAGGAAGCCAGTCCGATGTTCGAGGACGTCGAGCGACGCCGTGAACCCCTGCGCCGCGAGGCGCGCCGCCAACACGCCCGATTGGGCCGTGCGACCCGCATGAAGCGATTTCGTCATCGTGCCGAAATTGGCCACGAGGCCGGCAGCCAGCGAAGCCGCGATGGCGATGGCGTGGCTTGTCTTCTCGACATCGAGGCCATGGAGCCTTGCGCATGCGGCGGCCGTCGCCAGTGCGCCGAAAACCGCGGTCGGATGAAAGCCGCGTTCATGCAGGTGCCCCGGCTCCAAGGCGGCGAGCTGCGCCCAGAGCTCGTAGCCCGCCACATAGGCGGCGATTGCGTCTCTGCCCCTCGCATCGAGTGTCCAACCCTCGGCGAGGATCGACGGCACGAGCACCGCGCTGGGATGGCCGGCCAAGGCGACGTCATCATAGTCGAGCACATGGGCGGCGACGCCATTGACGAAAGCGGCGTCGGGCGCCAACAGGTTGCGACCCGAGGGGATTTCG
>JAFAQA010000421.1 GCA_019246665.1 Hyphomicrobiales bacterium | reverse complement strand
CATTTCGATCGTCCGCATCGAGAGGCGGATCGATCGCCGCTCATTGCGACGAAGGCGGCAATAGATTGCGCTCTCAGGTGAGTTTCACGCCACGACTTGCGGTTCACCACTCAACATCGCATTTAGCCGAGATGGCGATTCTTGCTGATCAAACCTCCCCAATTGCATCCCGTGACGTGGGCGGCGCGATCCGGCACGGACTTGCTGGCCGTTGCCCGAATTGCGGCAAGGGCCACCTTTTCGGTCGCTACCTCAAGGCGGCTTCAGCCTGCGCGGAATGCGGAGAGCGCCTCGACCTTCACCGCGCCGATGACCTGCCCGCTTATCTCGTGATCTTGATCGTCGGGCACATTGTCGTCGGCGCCATGCTCGCCTTCGAGACTTTCGGTGCCTTGCCGATATGGGTGCAGATGCTCATCTGGCCGTCGTTCACGCTGGTCCTTGCGCTTTCGCTCTTGCAGCCCGTGAAGGGCGCGATCATCGCGCTGCAATGGGCCTTGCGCATGCACGGATTTGGTGCTCCCCATCCGCTCGGGCGTGAATGAGGCGCCCCGCACCCCGTTGACCGAGCGAGCCCCTGATGACGGATGAAACCCAGAGCTTTACCGATCGCCTCATCGCGGCTGAGCACACGCGCGATCGCGGCTTTCCCAATCAGAGGCCCAAGCACGCGGCGACCTTGATCATCCTCGATCACGCCGGCAAGGAGCCGACGGTTCTGATGGGCCGTCGCAATCCGGCCCACAAATTCATGCCCGGAAAATTCGTCTTTCCGGGCGGGCGGCTCGACCCTGTTGATCGCCAAATGGGAGTGGCTTCACCCCTTCCCGCAGCGGTCGAGCAACGGCTTCTCGCCCATTTGCCCAATCGGGGTCGATTGACGGCGCGGGCGCTCGCGCTTGCGGCCATTCGCGAAACCTTCGAGGAAACCGGGCTCGTGCTCGGCATTCCCGCACGGCTGGAGCAACATAAGATTCCCGAAGGCGTCTGGCGCGATTACGCGGTCCATGGTTTTGCGCCCGATCTCTCGAAGCTCAGCTTCGTCGCGCATGCGATCACGCCGCCAAGGCGTCCGAGACGCTTCGATACCTTCTTTTTTGTTGGCGACGCGACGATGATCGGGCATCGAAGCTCCGGCGTGATCGGGCCGGAAGCCGAGTTCGTCGAGCTTGTCTGGATCCCGCTTTCGCAAGCCAAGCGCCTCGATCTGCCGACGGTCACCACCGTGGTCCTCGACGAGCTGGACAGTCGGGTGAAGGCCGGCTTCGGCCATGAACTCCCAGTCCCCTTTTACCGTGAGCTTCGCGGACGCTTTCGCCGCGAGGAGAGGTGAGCTCAAACTTGCCGGCTATCGACAAACGGGAATTTCGGTTTCGCTGAAGCTTATGTCCTTCGTCAGGATTGGCTGCCGGTGCGCCTTCGCGCTCGCGTAGTGATAACAATCTGCGAGATTGAGTGATCTGTTGCGCCGATCATCCGGGTGGCGGTGGCGCCCGTATAATCCGTAGGCTTGAAGCGCTAACGAGGTATCTTCCTGGTCGATCTTCAAAACCTCGATCGCCGCCGCCTTCACAAATGCTAAGACCTGCGCCTCCGCGCGATCGATCGTTGTTCTCTTAACGCGGAATATCGCGGCGACTGACTCGAAGATGGCCAGCGTGTTCGTAATCCTGCGGTCCGCACAGGCCAGTTGTGCGGCGAGGTCCGTTCCGTCCGGCTCTTCAGTCAAGATCGCTACTATTGCGCTCGCATCGACAAACATTATTCGGGTTCGCCGCTGAGCTGGTCGTAAAACGTCTTATCGGCGGAATGGCCCGTGTCCGGCCATGAGCGGATCTCGGCGCGAATTGGCGCGAGGCGATCCCAAAGAGGAATTTCTTCGCTCATTCGGTGCAACTCATTCGATACCGCCAATTTCACCGCTTCCGTCAGGGTAATGCCCTTTCGGGCGGCGAGCTCGCGAACGGCCCGACTCGTTTCCTGGTCACGAATATGAAGCATCGACATTTTCCGTGTTGACGTAGTGAATATATCATCAACACAGCATCACCTCAACCCGCAAGTTCTCGCGCGCGCCGGGATGCAGCCGCGACAGCGCGTTCCATCAGCGGAGACAGCCCGTCCTTCGCCATCAGGACCTCGAGCGCCGCAGCCGTGGTGCCCCCCGGCGAGGTGACGTTGCGACGAAGCGTCGAAGCCTCTGTGCTTTTGTCGCGAAACATGAGCTCGCCCGCGCCTTCGACAGTCGCGCGTGCAAGCCGCATGGAGAGTTCTGGCGGAAGCCCGGCTTTCGCGCCCGCTTCCGCCAGACATTCCACGAGCCAGAACACATAGGCTGGCCCCGAGCCCGAGACTGCCGTCACTGGGTCGATAAGCGCTTCGTCATCGACCCACTCGACCCCGCCGATGGAGCTGAGGAGCGCATCCGCGATCGCGTGCTGTCGCTGAGTGATGCCCGGGACCGCGACAGCCGCGCTGATGCCGCGCGCCACCGCGGCCGGCGTGTTCGGCATGGCGCGCACGATGGCGGTGGACACGCCGAGGCGCGAAGCGAGGTCGGCGATGCGCTTCCCCGCGAGGATGGACAAGACGAGCGTATCCTTGCCGATCAGCTTGCGCCCGCCTTCGGCAGCACTCTCCAAGGTTTGCGGCTTGATCGCGAGGACCATGGCCTCTGGGATAGATACGCCTTCGGGCGTCTTGGTGAGGCGCACACCCTTTTGCGAAAGAAGCGCGCGCCCGCTTTCATCGAGATGCGGATCGATGGCCGTGATGCGCGAGGGCTCGAGCCCACGCGCGAGCCAACCGGTCAGCATGGCCTGGCCCATCTTGCCGGCGCCGAGAAGAACGAGCGAGGAGGGAAGCTCACCCGACATGATCACCTCTTTTTTCTAAGCGCGCCAGAATCTCGACCCGAAAGCACTCACTGGGATGGATGAGCTCGTCTTGCGCCTCGACGAGCAACAGCTCGCGCGAGCCCGCCTCCGCCGTACGCTTCAAAATACCGAAGACCGAGCTTGCTGAGGCCGAGAGCGCGTCCGCCACCGAGCGTGTGCGAAGATAATGAACGAGGAAGACCGCGGCGAGCGCATCCCCTGCCCCGTTGAACTCCCGGCCAAACCTCGGTGTCCGTACGAGATGCGCGACGTGGCCATCCGAGGCCACGAGATTGATCGAAGGGGCGGGCGTGGCGTTCGTGACGACAGAGGTGACGAGGATGATCTTCGGGCCGAGAACGTGCAAGCGGGCAAGGGCCGAGAGAAGATCTTCTCGGGTCGAGACTGTCCGACCCATGAGATATTCGAGCTCGAACAGGTTGGGCGTCACGATATCGGCAACCGGGACGGCTTCGTCTCGCATGAATTCAGGCAAGCCCGCGCGCACGTAAAGCCCCGGCCCCGCATCTCCGATGACCGGATCGCAGCAAAAGAGCGCGCGCGGATTGGCCTGGCGCACAGCCGCCACGGCGCCAAGCACGACAGGTCCGGTCCCGGCCGCGCCCAGATATCCGCAAAGCACGGCGTCGCAGCTGGCGAACGCGCCGAGCTTGGCGATGCCATCGATCAAGCCTTCGACCTCCGCCGGTTCCGCGGCGCGCCCCGTGAATCCGCCATGGCCAGGGTGGTTGGAAAAGGCGACGGTGTTCACCGGCCAAACCTCGACTCCCATTCGCTGCATGGCGAAGACGGCGGCCGAATTTCCCACATGGCCGTAGCTCACATGCGAATGGACCGAGAGGATGTTCAAGGCTCGCGCTCGCTCGCCATCGCCCATTGGGCAAGCTTCGCCCGCTCCTCCCCGGTGATTTCGGTGAGATTTCCAGGCGGCATGGCGCGCCCTATTCCGGCCTGAAGATAGATATCGCGTGCATGGGACGCGATCTCCTCATCCGTATCGAGGCGCACGCCCTTCGGAGGAGCCGCAAGCCCTTCCCGCACCGGTTCTTGCGAATGGCAGAGGCTGCAGCGCCCGATGATGATGTCGCGCACCTGCGCAAAATCCGGGCGCGACACCGCTGCCGCGAGCTTGGCTGGCGCTGGCCCCGATTCAGCGAGGTCGCG
Organism: Hyphomicrobiales bacterium; assembly: GCA_019246665.1. Classification (GTDB taxonomy): domain Bacteria; phylum Pseudomonadota; class Alphaproteobacteria; order Rhizobiales; family Beijerinckiaceae; genus GAS188. Next base: position 10,049 of record JAFAQA010000421.1, on the reverse strand, counting down.
GCGCGCATCGGGAAAGGTCGAGAGCCACGCCGCGAGGATGAAGGCAATTGCGGCCACCACCCAACTCCACCATAGCTTCACGCCTTGTGCGTGCATGGTGTTGAAGAAATGCCGGATCGCGACGCCCATGACGATGACGAGCCCGATGATGATGAAGTTCCAGCGGCTCGAAAAAGCGAGCGGGTAATGGTTCGATAGCATCAAGAACAGAACCGGAAGCGTCAGATAGTTGTTGTGCGTCGAGCGGGTCTTGGCCTCCTGGCCAAGGCGCGGATCGGGCTTCTCGCCCGACTTGAGCGCCGCCACCACCTTCCTCTGGTTCGGGATGATCACCATGGCCACAGAGCCCGTCATCATCGTGCCGATCACCGCGCCGACATGGATGAAGGCACCGCGCCCCGAGAAGACGAAGGTGAGGCCGTAAGCCAGGGCGACGAGGAAGATGAAGACCGCGATGGAGAGCAGCCTTTCGTCGCGTGCAAGTGGCGAGCGGCACAAGCCGTCATAGACCGCCCAGCCCCCGACGAGCACGCCAACACCGATCGCGATCGCGCCCCAGCCCGGCAAATCGAGGACATGGCGATCGATGAGATAAAGCTCGGGGTCGGCATAGTAGAGCACGCATAAGAGCGCGAAGCCCGAAATCCATGTCCAGTAGGATTCCCATTTGAACCAGTGCAGCTCCTCGGGCATCGCGGCCGGCGCGACATTGTATTTCTGCAAGTGGTAGAAACCCCCGCCGTGGACCTGCCAAGCTTCCCCGCTCAAGCCCTCCGGCAGGCTCGGCGGTCGGCGCAAGCCGAGATCGAGCGCGATGAAGTAGAAGGATTCCCCGATCCAGGCGATCGCCGTGATCACATGCAGCCAGCGGATGGCGAAGTTCGCCCAATCCCAGGCGACGGCGGTCATGCTTTTCTCCTTAAGGGTCGATTCGGATCGAGATGTTCATCCGTCGGCAAATCCGACCGCAATGCAAGAGAGTTGTGGTCAGGCTTTCGACGACAAGGGCGGGGCATCTCGGGAGGATGCCGGCGTCATGGTCGCGAGCCGTGGCTCTCGGGGAGCGCCCGGCTATTCTCCAGCTTCTGGTGCTCCAAGGGACGGAAATGCAGGAGAAAGTCGAGCATCACCTCGATCGCCGCCTGTGCATCCTCGACCGTGATCGCCTCGGCCGGGTTATGGCTGACGCCGCCCTTGCAGCGAATGAAGAGCATGGCGACCGGACAAAGCCTCGCCATCGCCATGGCGTCATGACCCGCCCCGCTCGGGAGCGTGAAGACGCGGTGCCCTTGACGCGCGAGGGCGTCCGAAAGCTCACGCATCAAGCCCGGATCACAGGGCGTCGCTTTCGCTTCGTCGAGCGGCGTGAAGCTGATCGTGAGCTCGCGTTCTTTCGCGATCTCGCGCAACCGCCCTTCGACCTTGGACTTCGCTTGTTCCCTCACCTGATCCGTCGGCGCGCGCAGATCGACGCTGAAGCGCACCTTCGCGGGGATCACATTGATGGCACCCGGCGAAGACTCGATCACGCCGACCGTCGCCACGACCTGCGGCGTGCGGCGCGCCACATCCTCAACGGCTAAGATCATCGCGGCACTGCCAGCGAGCGGGTCCTTGCGCCGCTGCATCGGCACGGTCCCGGCGTGGCCGGCCTCGCCTTCGACCGTGACGTTGAAGCGGCACATGCCGGCGATGGCGGTGACGACGCCGAGCGCGAGATTCTCGGCTTCGAGGACAGGACCTTGCTCGATATGGCTTTCGAGATACCCGCAGATCCGACGCGGATCACGCGCGATCTCGCCAATTCCATCGATGTCGCAGCCAAAGTCGCGTAAAGCCTCAGCAAGCGAGACGCCGTTCTCGTCCTTCGCGCCGAGGCTCTCGAAATCGAAGGTGCCGGCGAGCGCGCGGGACCCCGAGAGCGTGGCCGGAAAGCGCACGCCTTCCTCATCGCCAAAGGCCAGAACCTCGATGGAGAAAGGAAGCGCCTCGCCTCGGCGGCGAAGCTCCTCGACCACCTCGATCGCGGAAAGCACACCGAAGCCGCCGTCATAGCGGCCGGCGTCTCGGACGCTGTCGATATGAGAACCGAGGATGAAGACCGGCGCGTCGGGAACGGCGCTTTCCACGCGCCCGACGACATTGCCGATATCGTCCTCCTCGACCGCAAGCCCGGCCGCTTCCATGAAGCCGCGCACGCGTGCCATCGCGAGCTTGTGCGACGGGGAGAGAAAGAGCCGCGTGATCTTTCCGGGCTCGTCGGTGTCGACCGCGAGCTGATCGAGGCGACGCATCACGCGCTCGCCAAGGCGTGGAAAATTGTCCCTCACTGCAAGCGATCCTTGATCCGCAACTCGGCGATGCGCGCGATCTCGCCGAGCGCCGTCTCGAATTCAGCTTCGGCATCCGCGCCCAGGCGGCTTCGCATCGCGCCAATCACTTCCTCTTTCGTGCGCCCCTTCACGGCAAGGATGAATGGGAACCCGAAATGGGCCTTGTAGTGCTCGTTCATTCGGCTGAGGGCGGCGAGTTCGTGGGGCGTCAAGCGGTCGAGCCCCGCAGAGGCTTGCTCCTTCGCGCTGTCGGACGTGACTTCGCCTGCCAGCGCTAGGCGCCCGGCAAGATCGGGATGCGCCTTGATCAAGGCGAGCTTTTCCTCACGCGGCATGGCGCGCATCGCAGCCGACATCGCTTGCGCGAGACCCTGCGCCTCATCATGGCGCGCCGAGAGCCCTGCCCGATGCACGCTCTCCGCGATCTGCGGGCTGTGTTCGAAGACGTGACCGAAGCGCTCGAGGAAGAGCGCGCGGGGCATGCGGCTTGGCTTGTAACCGCCAGGCGGTGGATGCTGCACGATCCAATGACGAGCAATGTCGAGGCGACGCGCCATCCACACGTCGCCCTTCGCGAGCGCGTAATCGACGAAGCGCGCGAGTGCCGCCGCGCGGCCCGGCCGCCCCGCGAGGCGGCAGTGGAGGCCAACCGACATCATCTTCGGCCGCTCGGCGCCTTCGGCGTGAAGAACATCGAGACTGTCCTTGAGATAGGCGAAGAATTGATCCCCTGAATTGAACCCCTGGGGCGTTGCAAAGCGCATGTCGTTCGCGTCGAGCGTGTAGGGCACGACGAGCTGAGGCCCGTGCGGCCCCTCGATCCAATAAGGAAGTTCATCCGCATAGCTGTCGGCAAGGTAGAGGAAGCCTTGCTCTTCCATCGCGAGCGGGATCGTGTTGATTGACGATCGGCCTTGATAGAAGCCAAGCGGGCGCTCGCCGGCAATCTGCGTGTGCAAACGGATCGCCTCCGCGATGTGGTGTCGTTCCTCGTCCCGGGCGAAGTTCCGGTAGTCGATCCACCTCAGGCCGTGGCTTGCGATCTCGAACCTTGCCTCCTTCATCGCCGCCACGGCTTCAGGATTGCGGGCCATTGCAGCCGCGACCGCATAGACCGTAACTGGCACATTGCGCTCGGTGAAGAGGCGCCACAGGCGCCAAAATCCGGCCCTCGACCCATATTCATAGATCGATTCCATGTTCATGTGCCGCTGCCCCGCCCAGGGCTGCGCGCCGACGATCTCGGAGAGAAAGGCTTCGGACGCCTCATCACCGTGCAGAATGTTGTTCTCGGCGCCCTCCTCGTAGTTGATGACGAATTGCAGGGCGACACGAGCGCCATTCGGCCAATCCGCACGCGGCGGCTCGCGGCCATAACCGACCATGTCACGGGGATAGGTAGTTTCCTCGGGCATCACTCGTCCATCCAGGCTTCCTTCGGGGCTCTCGTTTTGCAACTGCGCAAGCACATGCTGCGGGCGCACCGACGACGCGGAAAAAGGTCGTTCCAGCAACCTCTTGCCAAGGCCGCCGAATGGATGTCTCTTCGCCATTGTGCCCAATCAAATGCGGGGCGCAAGTCAGGTGCAAGTCAGGTGCACGTCATTTGCTTAGTTCGGAGGTTCTGATTTTGTCGCAAGCGCGCGCTGCCGAGGGACGGCTTACGACCCATGTGCTCGACACGAGCGCCGGGCGCCCCGCGGCTTCGATGGAGATCGTGCTCTATACGCTCGATAATGAAGGGCGGCGCGAGCTCAAGCGCACCGTGACCAATGCTGACGGGCGCTGCGACGAACCGCTTCTGGCCGGAGAGGAGCTGATGATCGGTCGCTACGAGATCGCCTTTCAGGCCGGGCGCTATTTCCGCGAGAGCGGCGTTGCCCTCCCGGAACCGGCCTTCCTCGAGGAGGTGCCGATCCGCTTCGGCATCGCGGATGCGGGCACGCACTACCATGTGCCTTTGCTGATCTCGCCCTATGGCTATTCCACCTATCGCGGGAGCTGAGCGATGCTGAAGAGTTCCATGGAAGGAACAATATTTAACCAGAGCACACCGGTCACTTGCGCGTTCGCCAAGCGGAAGCCGGCATGAGCGAAGCGCGAACCTCACTGCGCTTCATCGACGGCGAAGTTTCGCGCGAGCTTTCGGGCTTCGACCCTACCCTCACCATTCTCGATTGGCTTCGTCTCGATGAACGCCGGATGGGCACGAAGGAAGGCTGCGCCGAAGGCGATTGTGGCGCTTGCACCGTCGTCGTCGGCCGGTTTGTCGGGACGCAGGTGAGATATCGCGCAATCAATGCCTGCATCGCGCCGCTCGCTTCCCTTGACGGGCGGCGATTGATCACGATCGAGCATTTGAAGGCCGGCGGAAGCCTGCATCCCGTGCAGCAAGCGATGGTCGATCGGCACGGGTCGCAATGCGGGTTCTGCACGCCGGGTATCGTCATGTCGCTGTTCGCGCTCTGGCTCAACGAGAACGAGGCGAGCGAAGAGCGCATCGAAGACGCCCTCGCTGGCAATCTTTGCCGTTGCACCGGATATCAGCCGATCATTGCGGCAGGCCGTCAGATGTTCGAGAAGGGCGCCGCCGCGAAGAAGGCTTGGATCGCGCAAGCTGCCGCAATGGCCGAGCGTATTCGCCAGCTTCAGGACGATCGGCGCCTCGAAATCAGGAAAGGGACACGCCGATTCATCGCTCCGGCAAGCATTGAGGATTTCGCGAAGGTTTACGCAAGCCACCCCGACGCGACGATCCTCGCCGGCGCGACCGATGTGGGATTGTGGATCACGAAGGATATGCGGCTTCTCGACACGGTGATTCATCCGGGTCGGATCGCGGCCCTCGAGGGTGTAGCGGAAAAAGAAGAAGCACTCGTTTTCGGCGCCATGACCAATCTTGCCGACGCGGAAAATGCCTTGAGCCGCATTCATCCCCATCTTGCCGAGTTGCTGCGTCGCTTTGGCGGCGAGCAGATCCGGAACGTCGGCACCGTGGGGGGCAATATCGCCAACGGCTCGCCAATTGGTGATCTTCCTCCAGCGCTCATCGCCCTCGGCGCGACCGTGACGCTGCGATCGCAAGAGAAACGCCGCGAGCTGCCGCTCGAGAAATTTTTCATCGCCTATAAGCGCCAGGATCGCCATCCCGGCGAATTCGTCGAAAGTGTACGCGTGCGGAAGCTAGGCGCGGCTTCGCTCTTTCATGCATCGAAGGTCAGCAAGCGCTTCGATGAAGATATCTCCGCGGTTTGCGGTGCCTTTCGGCTCGAACGTGACGCGAAAGGCCGTATCAACGAGGCGCGCCTTGCTTTTGGCGGCATGGCAGCGGTGCCAAAACGGGCATCGCGGGCGGAGAGGGCTCTTGTCGGGCAGGAATGGAACGAGGAGGCGGCGGAACGGGCGGCGGTCGCGCTCGAGAAGGATTTCGCGCCGCTCGACGATTGGCGTGCCTCCGCGCGCTATCGCATGCGTTGTGCGCAGAATCTTCTGCTCCGCTTCGCCATCGAAACCAGCGAGGCCGAGACCGAAACGCGCATTGCAGGCCCGCTCGCTCGCCGCGATCTGAGTGGCGAGCTTGCCGGGGCCGCGCCCTCGCGAGAATTATGAAGAATGGTCGATCGATCCTCCTCCGACGAAAGACCGCCTCGGGAACGCGAAGCTCGCCGGACCGCGCCCGCGGCCGCGAAAGATGCGTCCTCTCGCAAGTCGAGGGAGCGTCTGGTCACCTCCCGCATGCATCGGCCGATCCCCCACGATTCCGCGCACAAGCACGTGACGGGCGAAGCGCTCTATGTCGACGATCTTCCCGAGCCTGCCGGCACCGCCCATCTCTATCTCGGCCTTTCCGATCGGGCACATGCAAGGATCACCTCGCTCGACCTCGACGCGGTCCGCGCCTCTGCCGGCGTGCTTGCCGTGCTCACCGCCGCCGATATTCCAGGCATGAACGATATGAGCTCGACGGGCCGGCATGACGAGGTTCTGCTCGCGGCCGATCTTATCTCCTATCATCGCCAGCCGATCTTCGCCGTCGTCGGCGAGACGCGCGATGCCGCAAGGCGCGCCTGCCTCGCCGCCAAGGTGAGCTATGAGGACATTCCTCCCCTCGTCACGGTCGAGGAGGCGCGCAGCGCCGGGGCGGATTTCGTCACCGAGCCGCTGAAGCTCGAGCGCGGCGATGTCACGGCCGCGCTCAACGCATCATCGCGGCGCCTCAAATGTTCGATGCGCGTCGGCGGCCAGGAGCATTTCTATCTGGAAGGCCAGATCGCCCTGGCGGTGCCCGGCGAGGACAATGATGTCACGGTCCATTCCTCGACTCAGCATCCAAGCGAGATCCAGCACATCGTCTCGCATGTGCTCGGCATTCCCTCCCATGCCGTGACCGTGGAGGTGCGCCGCATGGGAGGGGCCTTCGGCGGCAAGGAAACCCAGGGCAATCTCTTCGCTTGCCTCGCCGCGCTCGCGGCGAAAAAGCTTGGCCGCGCGGTGAAATGCCGTCCTGATCGCGATGACGACATGACCATCACCGGGAAGCGGCACGATTTCCTCATCGACTACGAGGTCGGCTTCGACGACCATGGCGTGATTCACGCCGCCGATCTCGTCTATGCGGCCCGCTGCGGCTTCTCGCCCGATCTTTCAGGCCCTGTGACCGATCGCGCCCTCTTCCACGCCGATAATTGCTATTTCTATCCGAGCGTGCGGGCGCGCTCGGAACCCTTCAGGACGAACACCTGCTCGAACACAGCCTTTCGCGGCTTCGGCGGTCCGCAAGGAATGCTCGGTGCCGAACGCTTGATCGAGGAGGTCGCGTTCGCCACGGGACTCGACCCGCTCGATGTGAGAAAGCGCAATTTCTACGGGATCGGCGAACGCGACGTGACGCCTTACCATCAGCGCGTCGAGGACAACATCGTCGCCGAGATCGTCGAGCGGCTCGAAAGGACTTCACGCTATCGCGAGCGGCGCCAAGCGCTGCGGAGCGCCAATGCCAGGAGCCGTATCGTCAAACGAGGCCTTGCGCTCACGCCGGTGAAATTCGGCATCTCCTTCACCGCGACCTGGTTCAATCAGGCAGGTGCGCTGGTTCATGTCTACAAGGACGGGTCCGTCCATCTCAATCACGGCGGCACCGAGATGGGACAAGGGCTCTACATGAAGGTGGCCCAGGTGGTCGCCGATGAATTCCAGCTCGGGGTCGATCGCGTCAAGATCACGGCGACCACGACCGGCAAGGTGCCGAACACCTCTGCGACCGCCGCCTCCTCCGGCTCCGACCTCAACGGCATGGCGGCGCAAGCGGCCGCGCGCGTCATCAAGGAGCGCCTCATCGGCTTCCTCGCCGAGGAATGGTCCGTGCCGACCCGGGAAATCCTTTTGGAGCAGGGTCTCGTGCGCGCCGGCAACAAAAGCATGACCTTCGAGGAGCTCGTGCATGCGGCCTATATGGCTCGCATTCAGCTTTCCGCAGCGGGTTTCTACAAGACCCCGAAGATCCACTGGGATCGCAAATCCGGGCGTGGTCACCCCTTCTATTATTTCGCCTATGGTGCCGCGGTGAGCGAGGTTGCGATCGACACGCTCACGGGTGAATATCGCGTGGAACGTGTCGACATCCTCCATGATTGCGGAAACTCGCTCAACCCTGCCATCGATCGCGGCCAGATCGAGGGAGGTTTCGTGCAAGGCATGGGCTGGCTCACGACGGAAGAGCTCTGGTTCGACAAGGAAGGTAGGCTACGCACACATGCCCCCTCGACGTACAAGATCCCGGTGGCTTCAGATCGGCCGCGCGTTTTCAATGTCGAGTTTTTCGACGGCGGCGGCAATCGTGAGCCGACGGTCGGACGTTCGAAGGCCGTCGGCGAGCCACCCTTGATGCTCGCGATCTCGGTGCTGCACGCGCTGTCGGATGCCGTGGCGAGCCTCGCCGATTACCGCTATTGCCCACGCCTCGACACTCCGGCGACGCCGGAACGGGTGCTCTTCGCGGTCGAGGAAATGAGGGCGAGGGCTGCCGAACATCGCCACGAGGGCAAGTGGTGACGCGTCTTGCGCCCATCATTCGTGAGGCGCTTGCGTCCGGCGAGACGGTCATTCTGGTCACCATCCATCGCGCCGAAGGCTCCACGCCGCGGGAAAAGGGCGCGACCATGCTCGTCACGCGCGAGAGAAGCCATGGCACAATTGGCGGCGGACAACTCGAGTTCCACGCAACCGATGTGGCGCGGGAGATGATTGGGGATGGCACGAGGGAGAAACGGCTCGATTTGCCGCTCGGACCGCATCTTGGCCAATGCTGCGGCGGACGCGTCGAGCTTCTCTTGCGCCCCGCGGATCACGCGAGGCTCGATGAGCTCTCGCGAGAAGAGGAAAGCGAGGCGCGCGCCGAGTCTCATGTGCTGCTCTTCGGCGCGGGGCATGTGGGACTTGCGCTCGCCCATGCGCTCGCTCCGCTCCCGCTCGCGGTCACCCTCCTCGATGACCGGGACGCCCCTCCCCCGCCCTTGCCGGAACAGGTTACTTTCAAACATCTCGACGACCCGGAAGGAGAGGTCGAGGGCGCGCCTGCGGGTTCGGCCTTCTTGGTCCTCACGCACAGCCATGCACTCGACTACCGTCTCGCCGATGCGGCGCTTCGCCGTGATGACGCGCGTTATGTCGGAATGATCGGCTCGGCGACGAAACGTGCTCGGTTCGAGCGCTGGTTTCTCGCGCGCGGCGGCACAAAGGAAGCGCTTTCACGCTTCATTTGCCCCATCGGCGGCAAGGCCGTTCGCGACAAGCGTCCCGCGGTGATCGCGGCTGTCGCGACGGCCGAGATCCTGATGCATCTTCTCGCTCACGAGGCAGAACGCGACGCCGTGCACAATGAGCCCTCGACCACGCATGGGTCGGGAAAATCGGGGACAAGAGTTGCGGCCGCAGGATTTTCAGAGTCAGAACCTTCAGAGTCAGAACCTTCAGGGGCAGGACCTTCAGGGGCAGGATTTGGCCGAAAAAATCACGCGGCTTGAGCTTAAGGGGATCACCAAGCGCTTCGGCGATGTGCTCGCCAATGACGGTGTGAGCCTCGCTGCGCACGAGGGTGAGATCAAGGCGTTGATCGGTGAGAACGGCGCAGGGAAATCAACCCTCGTCAAGATCATCTACGGCGTGCTGCAAGCCGATGCCGGGGAGATGCGCTTTGAAGGCGTGCCGGTCGTGGTCACTTCGCCACGCGCTGCGCGCCGGCTCGGCATCGGCATGGTGTTCCAGCACTTCTCGCTTTTCGAGCCGATGACGGTGCTCGAGAACATCGCGATCGGCATGGATCAGGCGCTTGAGCGTCGCACGCTCGAGCGCGAGGTCACCGCGATTCTCGCCGCCTACGCCCTGCCGCTCGACATCCACCGCCATGTGGACACGCTCTCGGTCGGCGAGCGTCAGCGCATCGAGATCGTGCGCTGCCTTCTGCAGAAGCCGAAGCTCCTCATCATGGACGAGCCGACCTCGGTGCTCACCCCGCAAGAGGCCGAGCAGCTTTTCGATACCTTGCGCAAGCTGGCCAGCGAAGGCTGCACGGTGCTCTACATCAGCCACAAGCTCAACGAGATCAAGGCTCTATGCGAGAGCGCCACCATTTTGCGCGCCGGACGCGTTGTTGGGGAATGCGATCCGCGCGTCGAGACGCCCCGCCGCATCGCCGAGATGATGATCGGCGCCGAGCTC
>JAFAQA010000329.1 GCA_019246665.1 Hyphomicrobiales bacterium | reverse complement strand
CCAAGCGCGTGTCGCATTGCCGCGCGCTTCAATCCCGCGATCGCATAGGTCGGCTCCAAGCCCTTCGGGCAAAACTGGGTGCAGCTCATATGCGTGTGGCAGGATTGGCATCCGTCACGGCCGGATATTGCCGCAAGCCGCGCCGCTTGCCCCTCGTCGCGCACATCGTTGAGCAAGGTCCAGGCACGATTGAGTGCCGCGGGGCCCAGATAGTCGGGGTTCCAGGCGACGACGTCGCAAGCCGAGTAGCAAATGCCGCAATTGATGCATTCGATGCCTTCATCGGCCGCCTGCCGCTCTGGCGACGAAGGCGGCACCTTGACGAAGTCCTCGGGCGGCGTCTCGCCGGGCTCGAAAAAGCCCTTAGCGTCGCGCCATTTCTCGAAGAAAGGAGTCATCTCGACGGCGAGATCCTTGATGACCGGGAGATTGCGCAGCGGCTCGAGCACGAGGCGCCCCTTATGGTCGACCGCCTCGGTGACGCGGGTGCGGCAGGTCCAGCGCGGGCGTCCGTTCACCGTCATGGCGCAGGAGCCGCACATGCCGACCCGGCAGGCGAAGCGATAGCTGAGACTCGCATCCTGCGCGCGTTGAATCTCGGTCACGACGTCGAGCACCGTCTGGCTTTCGCGGCGCTCGACCTTGAACTCGTCGTAGCGCTCGCCCTGCCCGCGCCGGATCGAGACCGCGAGAGGCTCCCTGCCCGTGGTCATGACCTCAGCTTCCCGGAAGGTCATGAATGTCGGAGAAGAACACATCCTTCCAGCTCGCGGGCTTCCCGGCGAGGAGGCCGTTACGTGCCATGAAATCGGCAAAGGCCATCACGTTCTTCGGCGTCGTCGTCCACTCGTTCTCCGGAAGCTTGATGATGCGCTCGACATCGCCTTGCGACATTTTCGAGTGCTCGTCGGCGATCCAGATCGCGGCGGCGGCGGCCGGATCGGATTTGATAGAGGCCATGGCGTCGTCGAGCGCCGCGAGCAACGCCTTGATCACCAAGGGGTTCTGGTCGTGGTAGCGCGTTGTCGTCCAGATGACGTTGAACACATGGGGCCCGCCCAGCACCTCATAGCTGTCGAGCACCTTGTGGACGCGCGCATCCTTCAGCTCGTCATATTGAAAGGGCGGAGCGCCGAAATGGGCATCGACTTCGGATTTGCCATTCATCATCGCGGTTTGCGCGTCCGGATGGCCCATCGAGACCGTCAAGGCATCGAGGGCATTGGCCTTGCCTCCGCCGAGCGCCTTCTCGGCCGCCATCTGCAGGACGATCGCCTGGATCGAGACCTTGACGGTCGGCAAACCGATCTTGTCCTTCGCGGAGAAGTCTTTGATCGTCCTCACATCCGGGTTGGTGGTGTTGAGGTAAAGCGGCATCGAGTTCAACGAGGCGATACCCTTCACGCCGAGATTGTTGCGCGTCTTGCCCCAGATTACGAGCATCGGGCCGACGCCGCCCGAAACAATGTCGAGCGTTCCGGAAATCAGTGCCTCGTTCATCGGTGCGCCACCGGTGAACTGCAGCCATTCCGTGTTGAGGTCGAGGCCGAGCTTTTTGCCCTCCGCTTCGAGCAGACCCTTCTTCTCGATGATAGTAAGTGGCAAATAAGAAATACCGAACTGCTTGGCGAGACGAACCGTCTTCGTTTCAGCGAGGGCGGGGCGCGGCCCGATCGACATGAGACCGACGGCTCCGCCGATCAAGGCAGCGGCCAATCCGCGGCGAAGGCCGAGGTGCCACAAAGAAGGCAATAGGCTCAACTGATCCTCCCGAGCGCGGCGCACTTTTTCCTGGCCCGCCGCTGCGAGGGCGACGACGGCGCGGAAGCTATTCGCGCGAGGTGTGACTGTCAAAGCGCAACTGTCAACGCGAAGGCTGATGGGCGCAAGCGCGCCTGCGTCGCGCTTATACCGGCGTCGCGGATCCGCGATTCATTCAGCTGACATCCGAGCCAATTCGGTCAGATTCGCATCGCTCAAGGCCCGTTTACCGTCCTCGATCTCGTGGATCATGGCGACGAGGCCTTCGACCGCGGGGCAGGCAATGCCATGCGCCTTCCCGATCTCCGCGATCGGCGCGATCTGCACATCGACCTCGGTTCGCCGCTTGCGCACGGCGAGATCGCGCCACACGCCCGAATGCGTCTTGGCGTTCGGTCGGTTGAAGGCAACCATCGCGTCAACGCTGCGGCGTGCGTCCGCCTCGCTTGCGCCTGGCCGGAAGGCTTTCGGGTCATAGCCGTTGAAGCCGAGCGGCTCGACCCCTTCGGCGAGCGCCACCGCGACGGCCTCTCCGGCGAGGCGCCGCCAAAGCGGCAGGAGTTCCGGACGCGCGAGGCAATCGGCGATGCCGAGATTGCCGAGCGCCTGGGCGAAAAGCAGGGAACCGTAGCCGAGCTTGCCCCAGAGATAGGACCAGATGCGAGGCGTCATGATCGCTTCGGGCTCGAACAGCTTCATCTCTTCGTGCAGCTTGGCAAGACGCGGCGTCATCTTGCCGTCGATCTCGCCGAGCACCACCGCGCCGCGATTGGCATAGATGATCTCTCCGGGATTCAACCAATCCGCGCCGAAATTCACGAAAGCGCCCAAGGTGCGTTCAGGGCCAACGATGCGGGCGATGATCTTCTCGCAAAGCCCGTTCTGGAGCGAGAGCACATAGCCGTCATCGGCTAGATGCGGCTTGAGCGCAAGGCACGCCTCTTCGGTGTGATGCGCCTTGACCGACAAAAAGATGCGGTTCCATTTTCCCTTGACCTCGGAGGGCGCGAAAGCCGGGGCCGCGATCGTGAAAGCATCGACCGGGCCGGTGATCGAGAGACCGCGCGACGGATCGCGGATCGTCGCAACATGCGCGGGCACGATGTCGACGAAGCTCACATCATGTCCGGCTCGCTTGAGATAGGCGCCCACCGTGCCGCCGATCGCGCCCGCGCCCCACACCAGAATATCCCTGTCCACTGGAAATTACGCTCCGGATGCCCCGATCAAGGAAATGTTAGAACGAACGAAATATCCAGTCATTGGCAAACTGGCACGAGGCCCGTAAGCTCCCCATATGCTAAAGCGGTTGGGTGGCGTAGGATCGGGTTTATATGATCTTGCAAGTTTTCAAAACGACTGGATACGCCTTGCGGCGTTTTGCGTACTCGCTTTCGCGATCGTGGCAGCAATCGCGGCCGGACCCGTTGCGAAGGCATGGGTAGAGGATCGAAAGGATCGCCGCAAATACGAACTTAAGCGGCAGGAGCTGCTTCGCAAAATAGCGGAAAAAAAGGTCAAGTTAGAGGGAAACGGCAGCGATGATTGAACTCCTGATCATAGTTGCTACTGCGGTCATTATTGGAATTGTACTCCGTAGTGTCGCGCTTATTAAAGCAAAAACGCTTATTGTAAATGCTCGGGCTCGCGATACTTTTTTCGATCTGGCGGATGACGCCTTGGAGCGGACGACACTCACTCACAGTGAGTTGGACGGTCTGAAATTCATGACTCAAAATGTCATGAGTAGATTAGCTCAGTTAAGAATTGCCAAAGTGTACACGACGCCGATGACTGATGAAATACATAGGACCGATGAACAAGTTCGATCTGAATTTGATCATTTGACGGAAGAGCAATCTCTATGGTGGGGGAAACTTTATTTTTATTGGCTGCTTGCGGTCAGTTCGCAAGGATCCCTACTTGCTATAGGCGCGATCGACATATTATTCACTTATTTCGACATTGAACGGAGGATTGGCGTTAAGGAGGCCGATCGTCGGGCCGAACGCGTGGTTTATCAACTTAGCCACGCTGGCAGCCATTAAACGACCGCATAGACATCAATTTTTCAAGGAATAGGCTGGTGCAGTCGTGAATGGAGCGGAGAGCCTTGTACGGACGCTGGTGGCAGGCGGCGTCAATGTGTGTTTCAGCAATCCCGGCACATCCGAAATGCATTTTGTCACCGCGCTCGATCGCGTCGAGGGCATGCGCTGCATCCTCGGTCTCTTTGAAGGCGTGGTGACGGGCGCGGCCGATGGCTATGCCAGGATGACCGACAAGCCCGCCGCGACGCTCTTGCATCTCGGCCCCGGTCTCGCGAACGGCATGGCCAATCTGCACAATGCGCACAAGGCGTCGAGCGCGATCGTGAACATCGTGGGCGACCACGCGGTCTATCATCGCCGTTACGACGCGCCACTCACCTCTGACATCGAATCGGCCGCCAAGACCGTATCCTCCTGGGTGCGGACCTCGCCCGATGCCAAGTCCGTCGCCGCGGACGGGGCCGCGGCGATCGCGGCCTCGCTAGGCGCACCCGGCCAGGTCGCGACCTTGATCCTGCCCGCCGACACGGCGTGGAACGAAGGCGCCGGTGTCTCCCCCGTGCCGCCAGTCGAAGCTCCAAAGCAGGTCTCGAGGGAGGCGGTCACCGAAGCCGCGCGCGTGCTGCGCTCGGGCGAGCCGACCGTGATCCTGCTCGGCGGACACGCCATGCGGCAAGGCGCACTCGAGCTTGCCGGCAAGATCGCGACGAAGACCGGCGCGCGCCTCATCGCCGAAGGCTCCGTTGCCCGCACCGAACGCGGGGCGGGGCGGGTGGCGGTGAGCCGCCTCCCCTATCCGGTCGATCAGGCGCTCGACATGCTGAAGGAGGTGAAGCACCTCATCCTCGTCGGCTCGCGCACGCCCGTCGCCTTCTTCGCCTATCCGAACAAGCCGAGCCTGCTCGTGCCGAAGGATTGCGAATCGCATCTTTTGGCGCGGCGCTCCGAGGACATCGCGCACGCGCTCGAATGGCTCGCCGATGAGCTTGGCGCGCGCGCCGAGAAAGCGCCCATCGTCCCTTACGCGAAGGCGATGCCCGCCACGGGCGCCATCACGCCCGAAACGCTCGGCCAATCGATCGGCGCGCTTTTGCCAGAGAACGCCATCGTGGCCGATGAATCGATTACGACCGGGCGGGGCTTCGCCAAGGCGACGCGAGCGAGCCAACCGCATGACTGGCTGCAGAATATGGGCGGCTCGATCGGGCTTTGCATGCCGCTTTCCGTCGGCGCCGCCGTGGCCTGCCCCGACCGCAAGGTCGTGTCGCTGGAGTCGGACGGGAGCGGCATGTACACGCTGCAGGCATTGTGGACGCAGGCGCGCGAGAAGCTCGACATCGTCACGCTGATCTTCGCCAACCGCACCTATGCGATCTTGCGCCACGAGCTCACCAATGTGGGCGCGCAGAATGTGGGCCGCAAAGCGCTCGACATGCTCGACATCGACCGGCCCGATCTCGATTGGGTGGCGATGGCGCGCGGCATGGGCGTGCCCGGAACGCGCGTGGAGACGATGGATGCCTTCAACGTGAGCTTCGCCGAGGCCGTCTCGACGCGCGGTCCGTCGCTGATCGAGGTCGTGCTGTAAAAACTCCCGCCAGCGGACGCTTCTTCTACTTCTTGCTCGGATCGTCCGCCGGATCGACATAGGTGATCGCGAACGGCCCCTGACCATGCACCTGGACGATCGTCGGGGAGGTCGTCCAGGCGTAGTGGTTCATCTTGGCCGGGGCCGCGGCAAATCCACCCGCAGTCAGCACCATGCCCTTCTTAGGATCGAGCTTGTCGCCGAGTCCAAGATGGAAGTTGCCGGAAATCACGGTCACGTATTCCGAGGTCGGATGGTTGTGAGCCGGAATTTTATAGCCGGCAGGCATTTTCAGCCGGAGGACATAAGGTTCGTCCTTGTAGGGATCGCCGGAAACAACGGCGAATGTGGCGCCCGCGGGCAGAATGTTCGGCACCGGTGCCCATTTGAGATCCTTGGCATTCACCGGCGGTGACATGTCTTGCGCCACCACAGGTGCCACGGCCACAAGCAAGAATGACAAAGCAAGTGAGATTTTGCGCATGTTCGTCTCCCTCCGACAAAGCATTTGCTTACAGAATGCTACGCGACCACTTTGGGTCTTTCAATAAATCCGTTTTATTTTTTCGTATTCCGCCGCCCTAAATTGCTCGAGTTGATTGCTCTCATCAGCTCGCGAGCTGCATCCGGGTCATTGCCCCGAACGTGAACAGGTGCGCCGCCGCCATGTTGACGGCACATCCGATTCCAGAGGCTAAGCTTCACGCCCGTGCTCGCGGCACCATTCCGCCACCTCGCGATGCGTGGCGAACCAGCATTTGCCGCTCGCCTTGATGTATTTGATGAGCCGCTCGAGGAGAGCGACGCGGCTGCGATGGCCGATGATGTGCGGGTGCATCGTCAGGAGGAAGAGCCCGCCTTCGGCGAGCGCGCCGTCGAACTCGGCGCGAAAAATCTCCTCGACTGCCGAGGGCGGCGTATAGGGCCGAAGCCCTGAGAAGCGCTCCATGTTGAAATAGACGGCGTCGTCCTTGATCCATTCGGGCGGCAGCTCGACGATGCCGGTCGGCTCGCCATCGGCCGTGAGCTCGTAAGGCTCGTCATCCGCCATCAGGCTCGAATCGTAGAGGAGCTTCATCTCCCTGATGATGCGCAACGTATTGACCGAGAAATCCCAGCTCGCGGTGCGCATGCCGACCGGATCGCGCCCCGCAAGCTTCGAGAGCACCTCTGCGGCGCGCAAGCTCAGGTCGCGCTCGGCCTTGTAGGGGAGTGTGGTGTTGCGCTCATGAATCCAGGAATGGATGCCGATCTCATGGCCATCCGCCGCGACGCCGCGCACTTCATCTTGATGCAAGAGCGCCGAGACCGCAGGATAGAAGAACGTCACCGGAATGGCTTCCCGCTGCATCAATGCGCGCAGGCGCGGCACTCCCTGGCGATTGCCATATTGCCCTTGGCTGATGCGCATCGGGCTCGGATCGGCATCGCGCAGCGGGATCGTTTCGTGATCGGCATCGAAGGAGAGCGCGACCGCGCAGCTCGCCTCGTTCGGCCAGGTCTTCGGCCGCAAGCTTCGGCCCGCGCGCGCCCGCTCGACGATGCCGCGCCAGACGGGCTCTTTCCATTGCCACGGCTCTCCTTTGGGGTGAGATTTCTTGTCGCTCTTCTTGTCGCTCGTCTTATCGCTCATGGCGAATTCCCTTCTCTTGATTGAGGCTTACTTTCCGCCGTCGACGCTAAGCACCTGCCCGGTGACGAAGCCCGCGAGCTCCGAGGCGAAGAAGATCACGGCATTGGCGATGTCCTGGGCCGAGCCGAGGCGCTTCAACGCGATGCGCTCGACGAGCGCCCTCTGCCCCTCCGCCCCATAACCCTCCCATTGTCTCTCGGTCGCCGGGTTCGAGCGCACAAAGCCCGGCGCCACACTATTCACCGTGATGCCGAAAGGCCCGAGCTCGTGGGCGAGCTGGCGCGTCAACCCGACGACCGCGTGCTTCGCCGAGCAATAAGCCTGGATCCCGGTGAGCGAAGCCTGCAGACCCGCACCCGAGCTGATGTTGATGATCCGGCCTTGCTTCGCCTTCTTCATCCCCGGCGCCGCCGCGCGCGACAAGGCGAAGGCAGCGCCGAGATTGACGGCGATGATCTTGTCCCAATCAGCATCCGCGACATCCTCGAGCGGCTTCGGGCCCTGGCCCGCGACGCCACCTGCATTGTTGACGAGAATACCAATGGCGCCCCCCGTCTCCTTCTCGATCTCCTGGATCCATGCGGCCGCCGCCGCGCGATCCGTGAGGTCGACCCGTTTTGTGTTGACGCCGGCCTTCGCGGTTTCCGCGAGCTCCTTCTCGAGGACGTCGCACCCATGCACGCTTGCGCCCAGAGAGACGAAGCTGTGCGCGATGGCGCGGCCGAAGCCGAGCCCCGCCCCGCTCACCACGACCGTCTTGCCTTTGAAGCTGATGTTCATCTTTCGCTCTCCATCACCTCGCAGCGTTGGCGAGGTGATGGAGAGCGTTGAAGACCCTCCTCATTCCGACCACCCGCGCCTTTTCTTTTTCCATCGTGACGGCGCGACATCGATGCCAACGCCATGACCGAAGCGAGCATAGCAAGCTTCGCCGCGCCGTGGCCGGCAAAAACGGAACCCGGCCTTGCGTTCGATTGGCGCCACAGCGGGAAAAATCATGATAGGCTGAAGCGATGCGGCTTTGCGCCGACGCTTCCCGAGGTCAAGGGGAGGCTCCCGAGCCGACCTACTTGCGACTGCCGAGCTCACTTGCGCTTTGTCGAGCTCGACCAGACGCTTCGAGAACGAGCCGCGTGCAGGGGAGGACGATGATGAGTGAAACCGCTGCCAACAAACGCCTTTCCAAATGGCTTTCCGTGTTCGGGCAGGCACTCAAGCGCGGCGATGTCGAGACCGCGGCCTCGATGTTCGCCAAGGACAGCTATTGGCGCGACCTCGTCGCCTTCACCTGGAACATCAAGACTGCCGAAGGCCGCGACGCGATCGCCGCCATGCTCGAGGCGACGCTCACGAGCGCTCGCCCGGAGAAGCTGCGTCTCGACGGAGCGGCGAGCGAAGCAGACGGCGTGACCGAGGGCTGGTTCACGTTCGAGACACATGTCGCCCGCGGCCACGGGCACGTCCGGCTGAAGGGCGACAAATGCTGGACGCTGCTCACCGCGATGAACGAGCTCAAAGGTCATGAGGAAAAAGCCGGGCCCACGCGCGAGAAGGGCGTCGAGCACGGCAGCCGGAAAGAGCGGCAGACCTGGCTCGACCGAAAAATGGCCGAGGAGGCCGAGCTCGGCCATCAGCGGCAGCCCTATTGCTTGATCGTGGGCGGCGGCCAAGCCGGCATCGGCTTGGGAGCAAGGCTCAAGCGCCTCGGCGTTCCGACGATGATCATCGACCAGCATGAGCGGCCGGGCGACCAATGGCGCAAGCGCTACAAATCGCTGTGCCTGCATGACCCGGTCTGGTACGACCACATGCCCTACCTGCCGTTTCCAGAGCATTGGCCAGTGTTCTCGCCCAAGGACAAGATCGGCGACTGGCTCGAGATGTACACCAAGGTCATGGAGCTCAATTATTGGCCCTCAACCGAGTGCCGAAGCGCCAGCTATGACGAAAAGCGCCAGGAATGGACCGTGAAAGTCAGGCGAGACGGCAAGACGATCACGCTCAGGCCGAAGCAGCTCATCCTCGCGACCGGCATGTCCGGGGTCCCGAACCTGCCGAATTTCCCGGGCGCTCGCCGCTTCAAGGGCGTGCAGCATCATTCGAGCCAGCATCCGGGCGGGGAAGCCTACAAAGGCAAGAAATGCGTCGTGATCGGTTCCAATAATTCGGCCCATGACATTTGCGCCGATCTCTGGGAGCATGGCGCCGACGTCACGATGGTGCAGCGCTCCTCGACCCATGTGGCGCGCTCCGACACGCTCATGGAGCTTGGCCTCGGGGCGCTTTACTCGGAAGCCGCCGTGAAGTCCGGCATCACGACCGAAAAGGCGGATATGATCTTCGCCTCGATTCCCTACGCGCTGCTCGCCGGGTTCCAGGTGCCCGTCTACAAGCAGATCGCGGAACGGGACGCGAAATTCTACAAGAAGCTCGAGAAGGCGGGGTTCATGCATGATTGGGGCGATGACGATTCAGGCCTCTTCATGAAGTATCTGCGGCGCGGCTCCGGATACTACATCGATGTCGGCGCCTCCGATCTGATCGCCGAAGGGGAGATCAAGCTGAGGAGCGGCGTCGAGGTCACCGAGATCACCCCGAAGGGCGTGCGCTTGAGTGATGGCAGCGAGCTTTCCGCGGATCTCATCGTCTATGCCACCGGCTATGGCTCGATGAATGGCTGGGCCGCGAAGCTCATCTCGCCGGAGGTGGGAGAGAAGGTCGGCAAATGCTGGGGCCTTGGCTCGAACACCAGGAAAGATCCGGGGCCATGGGAAGGCGAGCTGCGCAATATGTGGAAACCGACACGCCAGGAGGCGCTCTGGTTCCATGGCGGCAATTTGCACCAGTCGCGCCACTATTCGAGGTATTTGGCGCTGCAAATGAAGGCGCGGATGGAGAATATTCCAACGCCCGTCTACGGCCTATCCGAAGTGCATCATGTGAGCTGATCGGCCAAGGGCCGATCGGCGGAAGGGGGGCGGCTAATGCGCGCGCCGCTTTGCAAACAGCAAAATTCGTGCCCGAATCTGTGTCCGAACCCTACCAATCTCACCGGAACGTTATTGGACGTGGCTGAAACTCGCCGCGATCACGCTCATATGAGTTCTTGACCTGAGAACTCGGTCCGGAGACGAGGATGCCTGCGAGCGAGACGACGCATCTTACGGCTGCGAACCCGGAACCGGACACCGTTACCGCCGGTTCCCAGGTCAAAGCGCGCTGGTTTCGCCGGCACACCGCGCTTGTGCGCGCCGCTCATTGGGTGAACGTCGTCTGCTTCACCTTGCTGTTGATGAGCGGCTTGCAAATTTTCAACGCGCATCCCGCCCTCTATGTCGGTGCTCAATCGGATTTCGCGCATCCCGCGATCGCCATTTCGGCGCAGCGCACTTCTGGCGGCATCAAGGGCGAGACGGCGGTGTTCGGCCACGAATTCGATACGACTGGCGTGCTCGGCGTCTCCAGCATGGATGGGGAGCCAACGCCCCGCGCCTTTCCGAGCTGGAGCACCATCCCGAGCTACCAGGACCTCGCGACGGGAAGGCGGTGGCACTTCTTCTTCGCCTGGCTCCTCGTGCTGAACGGGATTGTCTACTTTATCTTCGGCTTTGCGAGCCGCCATTTCCGGCGCGACCTTTTGCCGAGCTATGCTGAGCTTCGCCATATCGGTGCCGACATCCTCGATCATCTGCGTCTTCGTTTCCCGCGCGGCGAGGCCGCGAAGCGCTACAACGTGCTGCAGCAACTCGCCTATCTCGCCGTGGTGTTCGTGCTGTTCCCGCTCGTGGTGTTGACAGGCCTCACCATGTCGCCCGGCATCGACACTACCGTGCCGCAGCTCCTCTCCGTCTTTGGCGGACGCCAAACGGCACGCCTCATTCATTTCCTCGCGGCGTCGGGGCTCGTCCTCTTCGTCGTCGTGCACCTCGCGATGGTGCTCGTCTCCGGCGTCTGGAACAATCTTCGCTCGATGATCACGGGCTGGTACGATCTCGGGACACAGCCTCGATGAGCGAGCGCGACGAAAGAACGCGAGGCGAGGTGCCGCATCGACGGGGTTTCCTGGCCGCGGCTTTGTCGCTCGCGGGGCTCGCGCTCTCGGGGTGCGACCGTGTCTCGAATGAGCCGCATGCGCGCTCGATCCTCGGGGCCGCGAACGAGCTCACCTATCGGGTGCAGCGATTTCTCCTCGGCGCTCACCGTCTCGCACCCGAATATAGCGAGGCGGAAATCTCATCCGAGTTTCGCGCCAACGGCTCGACCGACCCACAGGATGATGAATATCTCGATCTCGCGGACAAGGATTTCGCCAATTGGCGGCTCAAGGTGGACGGCCTTGTCGAACGTGAGCTCTCATTCTCGCTCGCCGATCTGCGCGCGCTTCCCTCGCGCACCCAGATCACGCGCCACGACTGCGTGGAAGGCTGGAGCTGCATCGGCAAATGGACCGGCGTGCCGCTTGCCGAAATCCTGTCGCGCGCCGGCCTGGGGCCACAGGCGCGCTATGTCGTCTTCCATTGCGCCGACACCTTGAATGACGGCAGCTTGAGCGATGATCCGGAATCGATCCGCTACTACGAGACCATCGATCTTGCCGACGCGGACCATCCACAGACGATCCTCGCCTACGACATGAACGGCAAGAAGCTCGACATTGCCCATGGCGCGCCGTTGCGTCTTCGGCTCGAGCGGCAGCTCGGCTACAAAATGGCGAAATACATCATGCGCATCGAAGTCGTGCGAAGCTTCGCCGGTCTGCACGGCGGCAAGGGCGGCTATTGGGAGGATCGCGGCTATGAATGGTACGCCGGGATTTGAGCTCGCTCGATTTTGAGCTTGCTCGATTTGAGCTTGCTCGACTTGACCTCGCTCTTGGCGCGATCCTGAAGGATCGATAGCCATCGGAAAGTGGCGTGCTCAGCCCTTGTGCTGAAGCGCAAGCCGGTTATCCTGCCGCGCCACTCAACCCATCATTCCCAACCTTTCCAGGCTTTCATGACTCCCAATCTCATCTTGCGCGGCGGGCGCGTCATCGATCCGTCGCAAAAAATCGATGCTGTGATGGATGTCGCCTTCGCGGACGGCAAGGTCACGGCCGTCGGCGCCAATCTCCAGGGGAATGCCGACACCGACATTCGGGACGTCTCAGGTCATATCGTCACGCCGGGCCTGATCGACCTGCACACCCATGTGTATTGGGGTGGCACCTCGCTCGGCATCGACGCCGAGGAATTCTGCCGCACCTCCGGGGTCACCACCGCGGTCGACACGGGCAGCGCTGGGCCCGGCAATTTTCACGGCTTCCGCAAGCATGTGATAGAGCCTTCGCAAGTGCGCATTCTTGCCTATCTGCACGTGTCCTTCGCCGGCATCTACGCCTTCTCGAACACCATCATGGTGGGCGAGAGCGAGGAGATCCGGCTCATGGCGCCGCTCGAGGCGGTCGAGGTCGCGGACAAGAACCGCGACATTGTCGTCGGCATCAAGGTGCGCGTGGGGCGCCACGCCTCGGGCACGCAAGGGGCAAACGCGCTCGACATCGCACTTCAAGTCGCCGAGGAAGCCGGCATGCCACTCATGGCTCATATCGACCACCCGCCGCCGAGCTATGAGCATGTGATCTCGCGCCTACGCCCAGGCGACGTGCTCACCCACGCATTCCGCCCCTTTCCCAACTCGCCTGCAACGGCGCAAGGAACGGTAAAGCAGGAAGTGAGCGCGGCAAGGAAGCGCGGGGTGCTCTTCGATATCGGCCATGGCAAGGGCTCCTTCGCCTTCAAGACGGCGCGCGCCATGCTGGCCAATGGCTTCGAGCCGGACACTATCTCGTCGGACGTGCACACGTTGTGCATCAACGGCCCTGCCTTCGACCAGGTGACGACGCTCTCGAAGTTCCTTTGCCTCGGCATGCCGCTCGATCGCGTGATCGCGGCCTCGACAGTGAATGCCGCGATGGCGCTGAAGCGCCCCGAGCTCGGCTCGCTGAAAGCGGGCTCGGTCGGCGATGCCACGGTGCTTTCGATCAAGGAGGGCAAGTTCGATTATGTGGACGTGACCGGCGAGCACATGACGGGCGATCGGCGCATCCTTTCACAAGCCGTCGTCATCGCGGGCAAGTGGTGGCATCCAAGATCATGATCCGCAAAAGTGGTAGCCGCTTTTGCGATGAGATCATGCTCAAAATACCAATTCGGCGCGTAATCTTATCCGAAAAGTGGGAACCACTTTTCGGGATCACGCGCTGACGAAGCAGCAGGTTCAGGAGAATCGACGCATGAGCGCGGAAGACAAATTGAAGGAGATGGGGCTCACTTTGCCGGCGACGCCAAAGCCCTTGGCGAATTACGTGCCTTTCAAAAAGGTCGGCGACCTCATTTTTCTCTCCGGACAAGGGCCGCGCTATCCCGACGGCAGCTTCGCCAAAGGCAAGGTGGGCCGCGACGTGACCCTCGAGCAGGCCTATGAGCACGCCAAGCTCGTCGGGCTCGGCCTGCTCTCCGCCGCCAAAGCTGCGGCTGGCTCGCTCGACAAGGTCGAGATGATCAAGATGCTCGGCATGGTGAACGCCGTGTCAGATTTCACCCAACAGCCGCAAGTGATCAACGGTTGCTCGGATCTCTTCGTCGCCGTCCTTGGTGACAATGGTCGCCATGCCCGCTCCGCGGTCGGAGTAGGCTCCTTGCCCGAAAACATCACCGTCGAGATCGAGATGGTGATGCGGGTGCTGACTTGAATCGCTGAACCGGTTCCGCCTCACCTGCATCCCGAGCAATCACGCCCCGATCTCAAGCTCGAACACCGCCACGATGTGGCGAGGCAGCCGTCGCGGCGAGACCAGCACCGCGTCGGCGCGCAGATCGAAGCTGACAGCCCAGGGGTTGCGCGTGAGCCAATGCGCGACGGCACGGCTGAAGACCCGGCGCTTGCCGGGACCGATCGCCTCCAGCGCCGCCTCGAGGGCATCGCGAGCCTTCACCTCGACGAAGGCGATGGCACGTCCGCGACGCATGATGAGGTCGATTTCGCCGCCCTTTCCGCCATAGCGGCGCGCCAACGGCCGATAGCCTTTGAGCATGAGAAAAACGAGCGCCAGCGTCTCGGCTCGAAAGCCGCGCCTGAAGGCGCGTCGCCGGCGCGCCAAAAGGGACGAGGATCGCGAGCCGGCGCGGGTCATCGCTGAGGTCTCGTGAGCTCGAGAGCGCGCGCATAGACCTCTCGGCGCGGCAAGCCGGTATCGGCCGCGACGCGGCTTACCGCCTCCTTGAGCGAATGGCCTTCGAGCGCCTTCGCGAGACGTTCATCGAGGGTTTCCATGGCCGTCGCGGGCGCATGCTCTTCGCCGGGCGGACCGATCACCACCACGATCTCGCCTTTGGGTGATGCCTCTTTCGCATAGGCGCGTGCAAGATCATCAAGGCGGCCGCGCCGCACCTCCTCGAAGAGCTTGGTCAATTCACGCGTTACAGCGGCCTCGCGCTCGCCCAGCATGGCTGCGGCGTCGTTGAGCATGGCCGCAAGACGGCGCGGCGATTCAAAAATCACCAGCGTGCCTGGGACATTTGCCAGCTGCTTGAGCCGGCTGCGTCGGGCTGCCTGCTTTTGCGGCAGAAAACCTTCGAAGAAGAAGCGGTCAGTCGGCAATCCCGCGATCATCAAGGCCGCAAGAACGGAGGAGGGACCGGGCAGGCCGGTCACCGCGATGTTTTCGGCAAGCGCCGCCTCGACCAGCTTGAAGCCCGGATCGGAAATCAGGGGCGTTCCCGCATCCGAAACGAGCGCAATTCGCGCGCCTTGACTCAGCTTCGCAAGAATCGCGGGACGGACTCGCTCCGCATTGTGCTCGTGATACGCCTCGAGCGGTGCCGAGAGGCCGTAATGGGCAAAGAGGCGCCGCGTCACCCGCGTGTCCTCGGCAAGGACGATGTCGGCTCC
>JAFAQA010000169.1 GCA_019246665.1 Hyphomicrobiales bacterium | reverse complement strand
ACCTTCGAGGGCGCCGATCCGAAGCCCGTGGAAGGCGTCGTTTCCACGGGCGCGCACGGTTTGCACGCCGTCCGTTTCGCGATCCTGCCAGAGGTCGCGCCGGTGCTTTTGAGCCAAATCCTCTATTACTTCGAATCCGACACACGCTCGGCAACAGTCCTGGGCATTGTCGGTGCAGGCGGCATCGGCCTCTACCTTTACGAGGAGATCCGCGTCCTCGAATGGACGCATGTGGCGTTCCTGATCTTGATGATTCTCGTGACTGTCGCCATGATCGATGCGCTCTCCGGCATGATCCGACGCTGGTTCATCGGCAAGCGGTCGCAGCCTAAAGCCGCGCGATCGTGACTGTCGACGAGCGGTTGTGAAGCCGTCTCCCCTGTCCTAACCTCGCGCGAGCCTGCCCGACGCGACCGACGGGCGGAAATTCCACGAGATGAGGGAGGAGGCCGATGCACAAGCTTTTGTTGAACTTCACGCTCGCGGCGGGGGCCTTGTCGCTCCTTTGCAGCGGTGCGCACGCACAATCGGGCGCCTTGTCCAAAGCGGTCGGCGGTTATTCCTTCGACGAGGCCGCGAAGGAAAGCCCGGCCACCAAGAATTTCCATTCGAATGACGGCAAGCTCACCTTCGCGATCGTTACCCATACGGCGGGCAACGGCTTCTTCGATCCGACCTATGTCGGCGCCAAGGTCGCAGCCGATGCGTTCGGCATCAATCTCGTGATGCTCGGCTCGGAGGCTCCCGTCGACGACATCCCGCGCGAGATCCAAATCCTCAACCAGATCATCAACGACCCGACGATCGACGGCGTGATCATGACCACGCCCCAGTCCGGGGCCTATGACGACATCGTCAAGAAGCTCACGGAGAAGGGCATTCCGATCGCCACCACCAATTCCTATGATCCGAAGCTGCTCGACCGTTCCTCGATCTCGCACACCGGACAGGACGCGTCGGCGGCCGCGATCGGAGGCGAAGCGCTCGCCGCCTGCCTGCTGAAGAACAACGTCAAGGGCGGGTCGATCATCTTTCCGAACACCACCACGCTTGGCAATGTCGAGGTGAACAACCGCATCACCGCCGCTTTTCAGGCGACAGTGAAGGCGCTCAATGCTGCGGGCCGACTCAAGGATTTCAAGATCGATGCCGGGCAAAACAACATCGGCATCGACGTCGATTCGAACAATATCGTCGGCTCGATCACCTCGCTCATTGAAAGCCGCAAGGATGTCGTGGGCGCTTTTACCGCGAACGGCTTCACGACGCCCGCGCTTGGGGACGCCATCACGCAGCTGAAGAAGAATGGCGAGATTTGCGCGTTCGGCTTCGACCTCGGCCCCAAGCAGCAAGAACAGATCCGGACGGGTGCCCTCACCGGCTCGCTCGGCCAGCAACCCTTCCTGCAAGGATTCTGGCCGGTGATGCAGCTTTATCTGCAAATCGATCGCGGCGTGTCGGCCGCTAATCTCGACACGCGTGCACAACTCGTCACCAAGGAGAATGTCGACAAGGTGGGCAAACGATTCGAGAACTGAGGATGGCTGCGGCAGGCAGGCGCGGGCTATCCGGTCTCGCGCCGGCCTGAAATCATGCTTGAGATGAAGCTGCAATCAGGTTCTAAACTGCTCCTGAGGCAAGGTTTTTTGCAAAAGCGACCCCCGTTTTCCGGATCATGCCTCTAACGGAAAATTGACGGAAAACTTGTCAAGTCTCGCTTCCCGGCGCTAGATGCCCATCGGGTGGGCTCGCCTTTTTGGATTTCGACCTCAACAACGAGGGACGGGTCGCATTGCGAAAGCCCATTGAAGGCCGGCTCGCCGCGGCCGTTCTTGTCATCTCCATTGCACTGCCGGCACTGGCCGCGGAAGCACCGCCGCTTTTCGAGCCTCGCCATATGCTGCATGAAGGCCGCCCGGAAATGGGGACCCTCGCGCTCGAGGCGAAGCCGGTCATCACCAAGGCAAACGCTTTGCTGCTTGCGGCCGAGCGCCATGGCAAGGGCGTCACCTGCGCCCGTCAGGCGCTCAACGAGCTGCGCTGGAGAATCAATTCGACGACTGATGCGGCAAGTGCACGGGTTACGCTCGAGCGGTTGAAGCGCGCGCTCACCGATGTCGCTTCTCCGCATGGCGGAGACGCCAACATCCTGCCGCAGGACGCTGAAGGGAGCTACGGGGGCTGCGACGGCGAATGGTTCTTGAAGCTCGGTGATTCGGGCGACGAGCTTCTCGATCCTCGCGGCTGGCGCGGCAAGCTGCCGCCGCGCTTTCTCGACCGGGTCGCGACGCCGGCTTCGTTAAGCGCCTATCTCGCCAAAATCGTCGTTTCCGATCCTGAGGCGGAAGGGGTGGACCATCGCAAGGAGCTCAATGTCTCGACGGGCGTGCTTTCGCGCCTCGTCTTGCGCGGCGGCGTGTCCGACTATTTCACCAATCCCGAATTCAAGACGGCATTCACCGCCTTTCTCGAATCTTGGCAGGACCCCATCACCGGCTTTTTCGGCGAATGG
This sequence comes from Hyphomicrobiales bacterium, assembly GCA_019246665.1. Lineage (GTDB taxonomy): Bacteria > Pseudomonadota > Alphaproteobacteria > Rhizobiales > Beijerinckiaceae > GAS188. The sequence continues at coordinate 1,032 of JAFAQA010000169.1, read as the reverse complement.
TACCTGGACCATGGGCACCTCATCAAGACGAGCGACCTCAGCGTCACCTTCCACATGGCCCGCTACACCAAGGGAAGGATCGGCCATTGGCCAGAATTGATCGACACGCTGCTCGCCATCAAGGACCGACCCTACCCGCAGGGCTGGCTCGACAGCGACGGCATGACGAACCACAACAACTACGATGTCGCCGAGCTCTTCAGCTTGGGATGGTCGCATATGCGCGAGGACCAGCGCGCGGCGACCCGGATCGAGATCCGGCGCATGCTTGATTGGGCGCTCAACCATTCGATCCGGGCGGATGGCGAGATCACGCCGACCGCGGCCGCTGAGCCGCTCGGCGACATGTATTATTTTGCGGCGGCCTTCCTCGATACCATCGGCTACTTCGACGAGCGCAAGCGATTCTGGACGGATGAGGATTTTCCGCAAGCCGAACGGCTTCGGATGGCGCTCGAGGCGAAGGTGCGGCTCATGGCGGCGGATGCGCCGTTCACGGGGGCAACGCTCTCGCGCCTCACGGCGCCCGAGGCTCACGAAAACGTCACGCTTGCGCCCGTGCCCGGCACTCTGGCGCGCTTGTCGGCCACGGTCGTCCTTCCTATCTCGGGAAAAATGGATGCGCATCCGAGCGCTGTCTCTCATGACAGCGCCGATCTTCGCGTAGGCGGAATGGATCGCGTCCGTGCCGAGGAGCCTTTTCCATGAGGAAATCCGTCGAACCCGCCCCCAGGCATCTGAAGCGCGGTGCGGGGCCATCCCGAGCCTTGATGCGGCGATGGGTGGCGGCCTGCGTCGCTCTTGGTCTAGCGACCCTTGGCGGGATCGGCGTTGCCGAGGCTCGCCCGCCGGCACGGCCTTCCGTCTCGCGCGCGGGGCCTGGCATCATCGTCGATGTCGGTCCCCTTCTCGCGCAAGGGCTCGGCGGCTATGCCGAAGCGCTGCGTGCCGAGCTTGCCGGGGCGCTTCGGGCGCAATTCGCCGGCAGCCTGCAGCCCGGTGAACGGCTGGTTGTGCTCGTTCGCAGCATCT
>JAFAQA010000034.1 GCA_019246665.1 Hyphomicrobiales bacterium | reverse complement strand
TTTGGAGCGGGCGATGGGATTCGAACCCACGACCCCAACCTTGGCAAGGTTGTGCTCTACCCCTGAGCTACACCCGCATGACGCGTTGCGTCGTGCTGCTCCGCGGCGCTTCTATGCCTTAACTCAGGGCTTAGCGCAACGGTCTTGCGGCCGCAGTTCAGGGAGGCTCGATGGCCCGCTTGAACGGCAACCATCACCGTAGCTGGTTGCGCCCTCAAGGCTTCGCCTTCTCACCGGCCTTGATCTCGCTCGCGCCAAGCGCGTCGGCGAGGCGGGATTTGGCTGAGCCTGGCCGCAAGGGGCGCTGCTGGCTTTCGTGGGGCGCCCAGGCCGAAAGCCAGACAAGATCGAAGGTGGCACGCAGCCGCCCGTCGAGGTCGGCGAAACGCTCCGCATAAGTTTGTGCGGCGCGCAGGAGCGTTGCGCGGCGAAGCGGCTCGCGGGCGCGCTCGACCATCGGGTTTGTCATGCCCATCGCCCGAAGATCGTGCATGAGCGCGAAGGCGTCATCGTAGCGAACCGTGAGCTTCTCGACGTCGGTCACCGGGAGCGCAAAGCCAGCCCGCTGAAGGAGCGCACCGAGATCGCGAGCGTCGGCGAACGGGGCAACACGCGGGCTCACTCCGGCCGAAAGCTGCGTCTCGGCCTCTGCCATGGATTGGCGAAGCTCCGTCAAGGTCTCGCCGCCGAGGAGGCAGGCGATGAAGAGGCCGTCGGGACGCAAGGACCGCTTGATTTGCGCGAGCGCGCCCGGAAGATCGTTCACGGCCTGAATGGAAAGAAGCGAGGCCACAAGGTCGACGCTCGCTTGGCCGAGCGGCAGCGTCTCCTCATCCGCGACGGCTGAGGGGAAACCGTCGGGCCCGGACGGGCGCAAGGAAGCGAGCCGCACCACTCTCTCGACCTTGCCGCTTTCCAGCAACGCGCGCGCGCCATGAGACGTCGCGCCACCAAGCTCGATCGCGAGCGGAAATCTGCGCAAGATGGGCTTGAGCCTCTCGTTGAGATCATCGGCCACGTGCGCGATCAGGAATTCCGCGGGGCTTCCTTGCGCCGCTCGCGATAGGCGGCGGCGGATCAAGGCGCGATCGAAGATCAGCGGCGGCGACATTTTCCGCGTCCGCCTCTCATTTCTGGCAGACCCGGCAGAAGAAGGTCGAGCGGCCAGATTGCACGAGGCGCGCAACGATGCCGCGGCATCCCGGACGAACGCAGACTTCACCCTCTCGCCCATAAGCGCGAAACTCATGCTGAAAGGCGCCTCGCTCGCCATCGGCCTTGGCGTAATCTCGCAAGGTCGAGCCCCCCTTGTCGATCGCCTCCGCGAGAACGCAACGGATCGCCTCAGCAAGTGCTTCGCGCCTCGCGCGCGCCAGCGTCCCCTTTCCCGCGAGCGTGGTGGCGGAACGCCGCGGCGAGAGCCCGGCCCGAAACAGCGCCTCGCTCACATAGATGTTGCCGAGCCCTGCGACCAAACGCTGATCAAGGAGCGCTGACTTCAATGGGCGCGCTTTTCCAGCGAAAAGTCGCGCCAGCGCATCGGCGCCGAACTCATTGCCGATGGGCTCGATGCCGAGGCCCTTGAACAAGGGGTGGGCCTCAACTTCGCTGAGCTTCGTCAAGCTCATGAAGCCGAAGCGGCGCACGTCGTTGTAGACGAGGCGCCTGCCGGTCGAGAGATGGAACACCACATGATCGTGCACGGCGAGGCGCTCGCTATCGTCATAGAAGCGGCCGGGCTCGAAGCGTTCCTTGCGTCCTGCCACGCCCTCCTCGATCGCGAACCGTCCCGTCATGCCGAGATGCATGATGAGCGCCTCCCCCGTGTCGAGCTCGGCCACGAGATATTTTGCGCGCCGGCTGAGCGACATCACCTTCGCACCCTCGAGCCGCTTCGCGAAGCCTCTGGGAAAGGGAAAACGCAGATCGCGGCGGCGCAGCTCGACCTTCGTGAAGCTCGCGCCCTCTAGCGCCGGCGCAAGACCGCGCCGGATGGTCTCGACCTCCGGAAGCTCGGGCATGCTCCCTGTTACCGTAAAGAAACGCCATGGCCAAGGTCGTAGAGGCGCGAAGGCGTTCCGCTCACCTCGCCGAGAGAGGCAGGGACGGACCGCCACTATGCTGTCTCATTGCGAGGCCGCCGATCGGGGCGCGCTGGCAATGAAGTCGTAACGCGTTTTCATCAAAACATCGTCATCTTTACGAATTAAGGCCGGTCCGCGCGCTCAACCGGGTGCAATTCTTTGCGATAAAGAGTAAGGGACGCTAAACCCCATGCGCTTTTGATCGCGTCCCGTCGGCGGTTTATCAGTTCCATCCCGGCCGAAGAGATTTTGCGTTCGGCTCGAAGCTATTCATCCATGAGGCCCTTGTGATTTCAAAGCGAACCGAGACCTCCGCGCGCGGCGATCTTCACGACGACATCGTCTATCCCTCCGCCGTGCCCTTCGTTATCGTCCATCTCGTCTGCTTCACGGCGATTTGGACGGGCATCAGCTGGGGCGCGGTTGCCACCGGCATCGGCCTTTATTGGCTGCGTATTTTCTCGATCGGCGCCGGCTATCACAGATACTTTTCGCACCGATCGTATTCCACGAGCCGCTTCTTTCAATTCGTGCTCGCCTTCATGTCGCAGACGACCACGCAGAAGAGCGTGTTGTGGTGGGCAGCGAAGCATCGCCATCACCATCTGCATTCCGACACCGAGGTCGATGTGCACTCCCCCCGGCACACCGGCTTCTTCTATGCCCATCTCGGCTGGATCTTCGCGTCTCGCCACGATAAGGCCGATCTCACCAAAGTCTCGGATTTCAGCCGCTTTCCCGAGCTCATGCTTCTCCACAAATTCGAGCAATTCCCCGCCGTTCTTCTCGGGACTCTCGTCTTTCTGCTCGGCGGCTGGAGCTATCTCGTCGTTGGCTTCTTCTGGAGCACCGTCGCCGTATATCACGCGACCTTTTGCATCAACTCGCTTGCTCATGTGCATGGCCGAAAGCGCTACGTGACAGGTGATGACTCCCGCAATAATTGGCTGCTCGCTCTCTTCACGATGGGCGAGGGCTGGCATAACAACCATCATGCCTATCAGGCGAGCGTGCGGCAGGGGTTCCGCTGGTGGGAGTATGATCCGACCTATTATCTGTTGCGGGCGCTCGCCCTTCTCGGCATCGTTTGGGATTTGAAGCACCCGCCGAAATCGGTGCTGCGCAACGAGCAGAAGCTCGGCGCGAGGGTGATCGAACGCGCGGCGCGACAGCTCGCGCTTTCCTTCGATCCCGAGCGGATCGCCGCGGCGCTGCATGGCGCCTTCGCCGGCACGCCGAGCCTCGCGGAGTTGCAGGAAAAGCTCACCCAGGCGCGCACTCAGGCGGCAGATGCCTTCGCGAGCATGTCGCCGCCGTCGATCCCGACCCTCGAGGAAATCCGCGCCCGCGCCTCGGCGATCTTCGCACATACGCCCTCGCTGGAAGATATCGTGGAGCGTGCGAACCGAATGATCCTCGAGACTCTCTACGCGCGGATGAACTGGCCCTCCCCGCAAGAGGCGTAGCGGCGGGTCAAGGCCGCATTCAGTCGGCTGAGGCGAAATCCCAAGGCTTGACCCCTCGGCGCTGCCAAAAGATGGAGCAAATTCCGAAAAGTCCCTTGCATGTCGAGAACATAGGGCAGAATGGCTTTTTTCGCTTAAAGCCGAATTGGCTGACGCAATTTGTCTTTTCGGCGCACCCTCGCTATAGGATCGCGCGCGCGAAAAACTTGCACCCTTGGAGGCATTTTCGCGCGGTTTTCCGCGAACGGACGAAGCGCAGCGGCCTGAAAGGCCGGCTTCGGGCCTTCGCGGTGAAAGCCTGTTGCATCAGCACCGAAGGACTTGAACCATGACCGCTGCAAAGCAGATCAAGGCTCAGGCGCGGGCCAAAAGCGGCAAGGGGGCCGCCAGAGCCGAGCGCCGGTTGGGCCGCACCCCTGCCGTGATTTATGGCGCCGGCGCGCCCGCTGCCCCCATTTCGCTCGACTCGAAGGAGATCGGCCTGCGCATCCGCGCCGGGCGCTTTCTCACCACGATCTTCGAGGTCGATGTCGAGGGAAAATCGGAGCGGGTCATTCCGCGTGATTTTCAGCTCGACCCGGTCAAGGACATTCCGATCCATGTCGATTTCATGCGGCTCGCCGCCGGCCAGGCCATCCGTGTCGAGGTGCCGGTGCACTTCATCAACCAGGACGCGTCTCCTGGCTTGAAGCGCGGCGGCACACTCAACATCGTGCGCCACACCATCGAGCTTCTCTCACTACCCGAGGCCATCCCGGAATATCTCACCGCCGATCTCAAAGGCCTCGAGATCAATGATGGCGTGCACATCTCGGATATGACGCTGCCCGAAGGCGTGCGCCCGGTGATCCGCGAACGCGACTTCACCGTCGCGACGATCGCGCCGCCGACCGTGCTCGTCGAGGCCGAGCCGACCGCCGCTGCCGCCGAAGGCGCGCCGGCCGAGGGTGGCGAAGCCGCCGCCCCCGATGCGGCAGCCGCGGCAGGCGCCGCAGCCCCGGCGGCGGCTCCTGCCAAGAAGAGCTGATCGGCGGCTTTCCGAGCTTCGACCCTTTGCGAGCGGGCATCGGGCGCAAGCTTGGAGCCTGACTTCGTCCCACCGCCAAGCGAGCCCGCAGCAGCTTCGGGATAACCCAGCGCATGCTGGCTTTTGAACAGAAGCGCCGCCACGCTCCAGTTTGTTGGGGGAGCAAAATCCTTTCCGAAAAAATGGTCTCCATTTTTCCGGATCATGTTCAAAGGAACCGGATCTTGCCATGCAGATCCTCGTTGGCCTCGGCAATCCGGGCTCTCGCTATGCGGGCAATCGCCACAACATCGGCTTCATGGTGCTCGATGCCATCGCGCGCGAGCATCGGGCCGCACCTTGGCGTCGCCGTTTTCAGAGCGAGGCCGCAGAGGCAGTGATCGGCGGCGAGCGCGCGCTTCTCCTGAAGCCGCAGACCTACATGAACGATAGCGGGCGCGCCGTCGGCGAGGCGGCACGCTTCTTCAAGACGGGGCTCGAGGCAATCACCGTCTTTCACGACGAGCTCGATTTGAAAGAGGGAAAGCTACGCGTGAAAATGGGCGGCGGGAATGCGGGCCATAACGGGTTGCGCTCGATCAGTGCCCATCTCGGCAACGAATATCGACGGGTGCGGCTCGGCATAGGGCATCCTGGGGACAAGAACCTCGTCTATCCCTATGTGCTCTCGGACTTCTTCAAGGAGGAATGGCCTTGGGTGAAGGACCTCGTCGCGGCTTGCGCCGAATTCGCGGCGCTTCTCGTGAAGGGCGAGGACTCGAGTTTTCAAAACAAGGTTCATCTCGCCATGCAGGCGAAAGGCTGGGGTGAGACGGCGCCACAAGCTGGATGAGTGAAGCGCCACGCGCGCCATCGATAACGAAGGAAATGAACTTATGGGCTTCAAATGCGGCATTGTCGGCTTGCCGAATGTCGGGAAGTCGACGCTCTTCAATGCCCTGACGCAGACCGCCGCGGCGCAGGCGGCCAATTACCCGTTTTGCACGATCGAGCCCAATGTGGGCGAGGTCGACGTTCCGGATGTCCGCCTTGCGGCGCTCGCGACGATCGCCGGCTCGGCTGAGATCATTCCGACGCGCCTCACCTTCGTCGATATCGCCGGCCTCGTGCGCGGTGCGTCGAACGGCGAAGGGCTCGGCAATCAATTTCTCGCGAATATCCGTGAGGTCGATGCCATCGCCCATGTGGTGCGCTGCTTCGAGGATGGCGACATCACCCATGTCGAGGGTCGAATCGACCCGATCGCCGACATCGAGACGATCGAGACCGAGTTGATGCTCGCCGATCTCGAATCGCTCGAGAAGCGCGTCTCCGGTCTCGAGAAGCGGGTCCGTGGCGCTGATAAGGAGGCGAGGGAAACGCTCGATCTCGTTGGGCGCGCGCTCACCCTTTTGCGCGAAGGCAAGCCGGCGCGTCTCGTCGAACGCAAGGCGGAGGAGGAGAAGGAGTTTCGCATGCTCGGCCTTCTCACGTCGAAGCCGGTACTTTACGTCTGCAATGTCGAGGAAAGCGCCGCTGACAAGGGCAATGCCTATTCGGCGCTCGTGCTCGAGCGTGCCGCGCAAGAAGGCGCCAAAGCGGTCGTGGTCTCGGCCAAGATCGAGAGTGAGATCGCGCTCTTGGCGCCCGAAGAGCAAGCTGAATATCTCGCGGCTGTCGGGCTCACCGAACCCGGGCTCAACCGGGTGATCCGCGCCGGCTATGAGCTTCTCGGCCTCGTGACTTTCTTCACTGCCGGGCCCAAGGAGGCGCGCGCCTGGACGGTCACGGAAGGCGCGAAAGCGCCGCAGGCGGCCGGCGTCATCCATACCGATTTCGAAAAGGGCTTCATCCGCGCCGAGACAATCGCTTATGACGATTACGTGGCGCTGAAGGGCGAGGCGGGAGCTCGCGACGCGGGGAAGCTTCGCCTCGAAGGCAAGGAATATATCATCTCGGACGGGGATGTTCTGCATTTCCGCTTTGCGAATTGACGCCTGACGGAACGCCAAAGCTCCGTTACGGTCGAACCATGCCCAAAATCTTCTTCGAGGATTTTCACGTCGGCGCGAGCGGCGAATGCGGACCGCGCAGCGTGACGCGCGACGAGATCGTCGCCTTCGCCCGCGAATTCGATCCGCAGCCATTTCATCTCGACGAGGAGGCGGCGAAGAGCACATTCGTCGGCGAGCTGATCGCCTCGGGCTGGCATACTTGCGCGCTCATGATGCGCATCATGTTCGACGGGATGATCCACAACTCCTCGTCGATGGGTGCGCCCGGCATGGAAGAGGTGAAATGGCAAAAGCCTGTTCGTCCCGGCGATACGGTGACCGCGCGCTGGAACGTGCTCGAAACGCGTTCATCCCGCTCGCGCCCTGAAATGGGGCTCGTCAAGTTGCGCATCGACCTTCTCAATCAACGCGGCGAAACCGCGTGCCAGCAGCTTTTCTGGATGATGGCTGGCCGCCGCGAGAAGGGCTTCGCGAAGGAGCCCGGGGCCAGCGATCAGGGCAATGGCGCGGCGATCTCCTCCCCGGAACCGGCCGTGAGCGCGTCGCCGCGCGGACTTGCGAACCTCGAGGCGAAAGCGCAAATCACCATGCCGAAGCTCGCGGGCGCGCTCGCCTATTTCGACGATCTCGTGGTGGGAGAGACGAATTCGATCGGCTCTTGTCATTTCACAGCCGAGAACATCATCCGCTTCGCGAAGGCCTTCGACCCTCAGCCCTTTCATGTGGATCCGGAAGCCGCGGCGAAGAGCCATTTCGGCGGCCTTTGCGCCTCGGGCTGGCATACGGGTGCCGCCTGCATGCGAAAGCTGATCGATCGCCGCGCCGCGCTTCGCGACGCCATGCTCGCGAAAGGCCTCACGCCACCCGCTATGGGGTCGTCGCCCGGCTTCACCGACCTCGTCTGGCACAAACCGGTCTATGCCGGCGACAGGATCGATTTCGCGAGCACGCTCGTGTCGAAGCGGCCGAGCGCCTCGCGGCCGCGCTGGGGGCTGATTTTCTCGCGCAACACGGGCACCAATCAAAAAGGTGAGCTCGTCTACTCCTTCGTCGGATCGGTGTTCATCGAGCGGCGCCCCTCATGACGCGCTCGGCCGGGCGCGGGGCGGTGGACGAAGGCCTTTCGCTTGACCTTGAAGCAGCCAGGCGAAATGGTCCCGCCATGAAGAACGAGGGCGGCATTCTTCCCGGGCATGAGATCGAAGCTCTCGTCGCAAAAGGCGCCATCGCGGCGGAGCGTCCTCTTCTCGATGGGCAGATCCAACCGGCGAGCCTTGATCTACGGCTCGGCGCGCGCGCTTGGCGCGTGCGCGCGAGCTTCTTGCCGGGCCCGCATCGCAAGGTCGCCGAGTGCCTCGCGAAACTCAACGCCCACGAAGTCGAGCTCGACAATGAGCAAGGCGCGGTGCTTGAGAGAAACTGCGTCTACATCGCGGAGGTCGAGGAGAGTCTTGCACTTTCCTCCTCGCTTTCGGCTGCCGCCAACCCGAAAAGCTCCACAGGGCGGCTCGATGTCTTCACCCGCGTGATCACCGACCGCGCGGACCGCTTCGACATCATCAAGGAAGGGTATGCGGGCAAGCTCTATGCCGAAGTGTCGCCTCGCACTTTTCCGGTGTTGGCGCGCCGTGGTTCGCGTCTCGCCCAGCTTCGCTTGCGCACCGGCGAAGCGAGGCTCGACGATGATGAGCTCGCCGAATTGCACGGGCGCGAAACCTTGGTCGCGGGGCTGAACCCCTCTTTCTCGTCCGGCATCGCGGTCAGCGTCGACCTTGCGGGAACAAACGCCTCGACCGTGATCGGCTACCGCGCCAAGAACCATACGGGGCTGATCGATATCGATCGCGCCGACGCCTACGAGGTCGGTGAGTTTTGGGAGCCTCTCACCGCACCCGACAGGACGCTCGTGCTCGATCCCGACCAGTTCTACATCCTGGCTTCGCGAGAGGCAGTGCATGTTCCGCCCGATTACGCGGCCGAGATGATGCCCTTTGATCCGCTCGTCGGCGAATTTCGGGTTCATTACGCTGGTTTCTTCGATCCGGGTTTCGGCCATGCAGCGGCGGGCGGCCATGGAAGTCGTGCGGTTCTCGAGGTGCGCTCTCGCGACGTGCCCTTTATCCTCGAGGACGGCCAGACCGTCGCGCGCCTTGTCTATGAGCGCCTATCGGAGAGGCCGAAAGCGCTGTACGGGACCGAACTCGGATCACATTACCAGGCGCAAGGGCTGAAGCTCTCGAAGCATTTCCGCGCGCGCACCGCATAGACCCTCAGCCCTCGACAGCCTCCGTCCTCACGATCTCGATGCCGAAGCCAGAGAGCCCGACATAGGTCATCTCATGTGAGGACAGGAGGCGGATCGACGAAACGCCAAGATCACGCAAGATCTGAGCGCCGACACCGATCTCGCGCCATTGGCGTGTGCGCTCGGCTTCCGAGCCTGACCGCTCGCCATCGGGCAGCTTCGCGACCGGCACGCCCGAGGTGCCGTCTCTGAGATAGATGAGCACGCCCCGGCCAGCTTCCTTGAAGCGCGCAAGCGAGGCGTTGATGGCCTTGCCGCCGCCGAACACGTCCTGCAGGATGTGGGCGCGATGCAATCTCGTGAGCACGTCGCGCCCCTCGCCGAGCTCGCCATGCACGAACGCAAAATGATTGACGGCATCGAAGGGCGTGGCGAAGGCATGGCCTTGCAACGAGCCGATCGCAGTCTCGACCGCGAAGGAAGCGATGCGTTCGACGAGCTTCTCGCGCGATTGGCGATAAGCGATGAGATCCGCCACGGTGAGAAATTTGAGCTTGTGACGTCTTGCGAAATCGACGACTTGCCGTCCCTTCATCACGGTGCCGTCATCATTCACGAGCTCGGCAAGCACGCCCACCGGTGGCAGGCCCGCGAGGCGGCAAAGATCGACGCAAGCTTCGGTGTGGCCTGAGCGCATCAGCACGCCACCGTCGCGCGCGATCAGCGGAAACACATGGCCGGGGCGGACGAAATCGGAGGCGCCCATATTGCCGTTCGCGAGCGCGCGCACGGTGTTTGTCCGCTCCTCGGCCGAAATGCCGGTTGTGAGGCCGTGGCGCACATCGACGGACACGGTGAATGCCGTGCCGAGCGGCGCGTCATTCGTCGTCACCATGGGATCGAGACGAAGACGGCGCGCCTCTTCGGAAGGCAAGGGCGCACAGACGATGCCGGAGGTGTGGCGGACGATGAAGGCCATCACCTGCGAGGTTGCCAAGGAAGCAGCGACGAACAGATCGCCCTCTCCCTCCCGATCCTCGTCGTCGGAAACGACGATGATCTCACCGGCCTTGAAGGCCGCGATTGCCGAAGAAACGCTTTCAGCCACGGCGTCTTCCTTCCCGTTCAGCCCGTTGGCGGGGGCCAGCCCCAGGAAATCGTTCGGTGTGACGGCGCCTTTCGTCTCCTTCAGGATCAGGGTCGCCGTGTCTCGCGAAATCCAGGCGCGATCCTGGTTGCAGAATTGAGTGATGGCGCCGGGCGAAACCCCGATGGCGCGCGCGAAATCCACACGAGTGATCTTGTGAGCCTTGAGCCAGGCGGCGAGTTTCATCCAATGAGGGTAGTGGTCCGCGTATTTTAATACAACTAAAAAATAGCGCGAAGCGCAAGTGCATGATTCAGAGTCACTGAATGCGCGAACTACCTGCGGAATGGCCAGTTCGGGGTTTCACCGACTTGTGCCCGCTGGCGCAAATAATGGTCCGCGATTACGCAAGCGAGCATCGCCTCCCCGACCGGCACGGCGCGAATGCCCACGCACGGATCGTGGCGTCCCTTGGTCGCGATCTCACGCTCGGTACCGAAACGATCGACAGTGCGCCGGGGAGAAAGGATCGACGAGGTCGGTTTTACCGCAAAGCGCGCCACGATCGGCTGTCCCGTCGAGATGCCGCCGAGAATGCCGCCGGCGTGATTGGAAAGAAAGGTGATGCCGTCATTTCCGGCGCGCATCTCATCGGCATTTTCCTCACCGGTGAGGCTCGCAGCCGCAAACCCTTCGCCGACCTCCACTCCTTTCACCGCATTGATGCTCATCATTGCAGCCGCGATGTCGGCATCGAGCTTGCCGTAGATCGGCGCGCCGAGACCTGGCGGCACGCCTTCGGCCACCACCTCGATCACCGCCCCCAGTGAAGAGCCACGTTTGCGCACCACGTCGAGCTCTTCGGCGAAACGTGCGGCGGCGTTGGCATCAGGGCTGAAGAAGGCGTTGCGCTCGACTTCGTCCCAATCCCAGCGATCACGATCGATCCGCAGCGGGCCCATCTGCACGAGCGCTCCGCGCACCTTCATTCCGGGCACGATCTTGCGCGCGATGGCGCCTGCAGCCACCCGCATCGCGGTTTCTCGCGCCGAGGAGCGCCCTCCACCACGATAATCGCGAAACCCGTATTTCAGGTCATAGGTGACGTCGGCATGACCGGGGCGATAGGCGTCGCGAATCTCGTCGTAATCCTTCGAGCGCTTGTCCTCGTTCTCGATGAGAAGACCGATCGGGGTGCCTGTGGTCACCTGTGCCGTGATGCGGTCATCACTGAACACGCC
>JAFAQA010000160.1 GCA_019246665.1 Hyphomicrobiales bacterium | reverse complement strand
TATCGATCTCCGGACGCGGCGCAGTCGGGCTCGCTGCCGCGGAGGCGTCCTGCTTCTCGTTCAGCGGCATTGGAGGCACATCGGTCGTCTCTTCTCGTTGGGCGCGATCCGGCTCCTGATCGGTCTGATCCGCCGGTACGGCATCGTTCTCCACGTTGGGAGACGAGCTCACCTTCGTGGTCTGGACACTGTTCGGATCGGTGCCGGCTGGCGTCGTCTCGGGCGCGCTGGAGGCGAGCGGACCTTCCTGTTGCCGCGCAGGTGCTTCCTTGGAGGCCGCGGCGCGACCGCGTCGCGGCTTGGGCTTCGCCGCATCAGCCTGCGATGATATGCCGGGTCGATCCGTGTCGCTCATGCGGTCACTACCTGCCTTGGTCCGCAGCGAAAGCGCACATCAATAAAGCCATCGTGAGGCCTTTTCCTATCATTTATCCGACTGGAGCGCAGTGCCGTGCCCGCAAACCAAGCCGCGGCGCGTTGCGTTTGGATGAAAATCGGCATTTTGCAGGTCACGCCGTTGGGACTTGAACCTAAAGCATGACGTGGATGTGTTGTTCCAGCTTCCGAGCCTCCAGGCAGCCGCGACAAGAGTTCCGACACATGGGACCCGTCTATCGGGATCGGAGCAACTTTCGTGAGGCGCCAGGGGACAGCGGCAGCAAGGCAAGCAAATGCGACTCCTCGGGCGAAGCGGCAAGCTCCACACGCTTCGCCCCGGCATCGATGAGCGGCTCGGCGACCGCCGCCGAGAGGCAGAGCTGAGCCGGAGCGAGGGCTCGCGACAAAAGGCGCTCTGCTTCCGCGAGCCTCACATAGGCCTTCGCCGAACCGGCCGAATAGTGCAGCACGGCCGCGATCTCGCGATGCCGCAACGCGGTCCCGGCAAGCGGAGGAAACTTCGGCACGACAGCTGCGGCATAGACCTCGACGAGGATGAAGCTGCGCCCCTCCCGGCGCAGCGCCTCCTCGATCTCCGGACGCCTGTCGCGGCCCGCAAGGTAGAGGATCGGTCCGAGTGGCACGGCTTCGGCAAGCGCGGCGGCGAGCTCGCTCGCGGTCGGATGAACCGGTTGAATAATTCGCAGCCCCGCTTTTTCGGCAGCGCGCGCCGTGCGTGCGCCGACGACGATCGCGGGCAGCTCGGCAAGCCTCGACCGATCTTCCGCCTGGAGCAGCATGAGGGCATGGGGGCTTGCCGCGATCACGGCCGCATAGGTTGACGGCGAAGCGGGGAGGCTCGCGCCCTCGATCGGCAGAATTTCGAGAAGCGGAGCGAGGACCGCCTCGTGTCCACGACGCGCCAAGGCTCGCGCGGTGCGCGTGCCTTCCTGGTTTGGTCGAAGAACGAGCACCCTCACGGATCAGACCGCACGGAACGCTTGATGCGCAGGGAGAGCCTTGCCATTCACCGCCGCGCCACAAGGATTCCCGGCGGGAGGCGCGCGAGGACCTCTGACGCAGCCTCGGCACCAAGCTTCTCGGCATCCGCGGCACGTCCCTCGCGCGCCACCTCGACCGCGTTTGTTCCATCCTGCTTCAGCGCGAGGCCGCAAAACCGCAACTGCTCACCCGCCAGCACCGCGTGCCCCGCGATGGGGGTGCGGCAAGAGCCGTCAAGCTCGCCGAGAAAGGCGCGCTCGGCCGCGAGCGCACGCTCGGTCGCGAGGTCGAGCACGGGCGCGAGCCGCAACGCCAGCCGCGCATCATCGCGGCGGGCGGCGAGCGCAATTGCACCTTGGCCGACCGCCGGAATGAATGTCGCGACATCGAGAATCTCCGTCGCCTCGGCCTCGCGATGAAGCCGCTTCAGCCCGGCGAGCGCCAAGAGCGTCGCGTCGCATTCCCCCTCCGCGAGCTTGCGCAACCGAGTATCCACATTGCCGCGCAAGAGGCGAACCTCGATGTCCGGCCGCAAGCGCCTGAGCTGCGCCTCACGGCGCACCGAGGCCGTGCCGATGAGCGCGCCCGACGGCAGCTTGTCGAGACCGCCGAAACGCGGCGCGATGAGCGCGTCGCGCGCATCCTCGCGCGGCAGATAGCCCGCGATGCCGATCCCCGACGGCAGAAGCGTCGGCAAGTCCTTGGCCGAATGGACGGCAACGTCGATGCGCCGATCGAGAAGGGCCTCGTCGAGCTCCTTGGTGAAGAGCCCCTTGCCGCCGGCCTCGGCAAGCGCCCGATCCGTGATGCGGTCACCGGTGGTGCGGATGACGATGATCTCGATGCTCTCCGACGCGGCGATGCCCGCCTCGATGATCCGTCGGCGGAGCTCATCGGCTTGAACGAGCGCGAGCGGGCTGCCGCGCGTGCCGAGCCTGATGCTGGGGGCGGTTTCCGGCATTGGAGGTTCTCAAGGATAGCCGAAGCGCGACTTTGTCGAGCGGATCAAGGCACTCGCCTGAGCGCCACTGCCCGAGGCGCAAAGATGATCCGCATGATCGATCTCGTCACTGATCTGCCGATACACCGAAAGCTTCACATTGCCGGTCTGATAATCATTGGTCATCACGGCGCGAAAGCGTGCCACATCGCCCTCGCACCCCCCGCCTCCCGGAAGGGCGAAACCTGCGGGCGTGAAGGACTGGGTCGCGTATCCGGAAGGTGACGCGGTCGCTTGCGGGGAGGGGGACGGCGCCTCCTGATTGCAGGAGGCGAGCACGAGGCAGAAGACAAGCAAGCCGATTCGCAAGCGGGCATCGAGCATGGGGAAACTTTCTCCTTTTGGGCGTTCAACGAGCCTCATGGGCCCTTCATTCCTCGGATTTCACCGGGCGATCCATCAAGATATCCATGGCTTCCTTGATCGAGAGCTTCCCGTCGAGGATTGCCGCCACGCAATCCGAGACTGGCATGGGGATGCCGGCGAGGCGAGCCATCTCGCAGAGCACGCTCGCGGTGAACGCGCCTTCGGCAAGATTGCCGTGCGCCGCGACCGAGGGCGCCTCGCCGCGACCGAGCGCGATGCCGAGCGCAAAATTGCGCGATTTCGGCGTCGAGGTCGAGAGCATCAAATCGCCGAGCCCGGACAATCCCATCAAGGTCTCGGGCTTGGCGCCATGAGCGGTGGCGAAGCGGCGAAGCTCCGTGAAGCCTCGTGCGGTGAGCGCCGCCTTGGCGCTGTCGCCGAGGCGTCGGCCTTCGACGATGCCAGCCGCGATGGCGAGCACGTTCTTGGCCGCTCCGCCGATCTCGACGCCGCGCGCGTCGGCGGTGTGGTAGAGCCGCAGCGTGCGCGACGACAATTCGCCCGCGAGTGCGCCCGCGAGCGCGCCGTCGCGGGCGCCGACCACGATGGCGGTCGGCAACCCTTGCGCGAGATCCTGCGCAAAGCTCGGGCCAGACAGGATGGCGGGCCGTGCCTGCGGCAGGCTCTGGGCCACGACCTCGGTCATGAAGCATTTCGTCCCACGCTCGATGCCCTTGGCGCAAACCATCACGGGAAGCCGCTCTTGCATCACCGTTGCGAGCGCCTCGCAGGCTGCGCGCACAGCTTGCGCGGGAACCGTGACGAGGAAAATTTCGGCGCTTGAGAGCAAGGCAAGGACGGATGTCGGCGTAATCGCCTCGTCGAGCCGCAGCCCTGGCAGCTTTGCCCGGTTTTCGCGATCGCGCGCCATCGCCTCGGCCCGCCCCGGATCGCGCGACCACAAGATGACGCGCTTGCCGGTGCGTGCGATCGCGACCGCGAGCGCCGTGCCATAGGCGCCGGCACCCACAATGCCGATCATGCCGGATGCGCTCATCAACAAGCCATCCCGGCTCCGGTGATCGCGGCAACTTCGTCGCAGGCTTTCATGGGGCTGTTCGGCCGGAGCGCTCGATCTCTTCGCCGAGCGGCCAGCGGGCGCGCGCCGGCGCGGTGAGATCGTCGGTCATGTTGCGGCGCAGGCGCTCGATCCCGGCCCAAGCGATCATCGCAGCGTTGTCGCCGCAGAGATCGAGAGGGGGCGCGATGAATTTCACGCCGCTTTCGGCAGCGATCCGCGACAAGGCGAGCCGCAACGGCCCATTGGCAGCGACCCCGCCGGCTACCACGAGCGCGGTCGGCTTATGGCCGAGCTCGACGATCGCCCGCAGCGCATGGCGCGTCCTGTCATCCACGACATCGACGATCGCCGCCTGGAAAGAGGCGCAAAGATCGGAAATATCCGTTCCGGTGAGCGGCGCGATGCGCTCGCAAGCAAGACGCAGCGCCGTCTTCAGTCCGGAAAGGGAGAAATCGCATCCGGGCCGCCCCAGGAGGGGTCGCGGCAAATCGAAGCGTTCCGGATCACCGCGCTCGGCAGCCTTCTCGACGGGCGGTCCTCCCGGGTAAGGAAGGCCGAGGAGCTTCGCGGCCTTGTCGAAAGCCTCCCCGATGGCGTCGTCGAGCGTCGAGCCGAGCCGCACGTAGTTGTTCACATCTCGCGCGGCCACCAAGGCCGTGTGGCCACCCGAGGCGAGCAGCAGAAGGAAGGGAAAACCGACCGCATGGGTGAGGCGGGCGGTGAGCGCGTGGGCCTCGAGGTGATTGACCGCGATGAAGGGCTTGTTCGCCACGAGCGCCAGGGTTTTCGCCGTCATTGCGCCGACGATAAGGCCGCCGATGAGCCCGGGTCCGGCGGCCACTGCGATACCGTCGAGGTCCTTCAGCGTGAGTCTCGCCTTGCCGAGCGCCCGAGCGACGATCCTGTCCAGCGCCTCGACATGATGGCGAGCGGCAATCTCCGGGACCACGCCGCCATAAGGAGCATGCGCGGCGATTTGCGATAAAATCTCGTTCGAGAGGATTTCCCGGCTTCCGTCATCGTTGAGCGCGACGACGGATGCAGCCGTCTCGTCGCAGCTCGTCTCGATGCCGAGAACGCGTATCACGGAAGATAAGACCCGCTGACCATTCGTCTGAAGACCCTCAGGCCCGCTTCTTGGTAGATGAGGACTTGTCGGTAGAGAAGGACTTGTTGGTAGAGAAGGATTTGGCGAGTGCCGGCTTGACCGCGGCCATGAAGGCACGCGCTTGCGCCATCATCATTCCCATGTCGGATGCGATGGCAACGTAGTCATAGCCGTAGCCGATATAGCGCTGGACGATCTCGGGCGTCGGCCCGACGATGCCGCAAGGCTTGCCGATGGCGCGGCAGCGCTTGGCCACTTCCGCGACCTTCGCCTGCACGCTCTTCTCTTCCATATTGCCGACATGCCCCATATTGGCGGCGAGATCAGCGGGGCCAAGAAAGATCGAGTCGACGCCTTCCACCGCCGCAATCTCCTCGAGCTGCGCGGCGGCTTCCGGCGTCTCGATCTGCACGATGACGAAGGCGGCCTCGTTGGCGCGCCGCGCATAGTCGGGGACCGTGCCGTAACGATTGCCGCGATGAAAGCCGGCGAAGCCGCGCCGGCCCGCCTTCGCGTCGCCAGGAAGCGGATAGCGCGTGAAGGACACCGCCGCCCGGGCTTCTTCCACGTTCTGAACGAAGGGAAACATCAGGCTTTGCGCGCCGGCATCCATCAGGCGCTTGACCAGAACCTGGTCGTTCCAAGGGATACGCACGATGGGCGCCGCCGGCGTGCCGCCAAGCGCCTGGAGGATGTGATAGGCATCGCGCACATCGATGGGCGTGTGCTCCATATCGACGAGAATCCAATCGAAGCCGAGGGAGCCCAAGGCTTCCGCGGTCGATGTCGCGCCCGACATCACCCAAGTGCCGAAGGGCACGCGATCCCCCTTGAGGAGCTGGCGAAACGGATTGGTCAGAATATCCATGAAGAGGTTCCGGTTTCGGGAAGGCAAGAAGCTCGAGGCGCCGGGGCGATGTCGGGCTGGGCGAGATCGTCACTCAGCCGCGTCTGCGCCGAGGAAGCGCGCAACGGTTTCGTCCTTGCGCAGCTCGACCAAGTCGGCGTCGCTCGGCAGTTGCGGCTTGTCGCGGCGCGCATTGACCATGCAGAGGAAGCCGAGCGGCTCGCTCGCCGCGGCCCTGAACTGATGCCAGGTCCAGGGTGGCACAGTCACGAGGTCGTGCAGCTCGATATCTCGCACCTCGCGCCCCACGAGGCATTGGCCGCGCCCGCGAAGCACCATCACCGCATGCATATGCTCGTGGCGCTCCAGCGTGGAGAAACCGCCCGGCTCGACCTCGAAATAGCGCAGCTCCGCATCGAGCTTCGGATCGCTGAAGAGGATCTGGCGCGAGACCGTCTTGAAAAGGGCACGCTCATCCTCCTTGTATGGCCGCAGCTCCACCTGGTCCCAGCGATGGCCGCGCGCGGCGCGATGAGCCGGTCTTGCCGGCGAAGAGATCGTGTCATCCATAAGCGTAGCGTTCCACGCTGGCCATGAAAGCCCTGGTTTCCTCGACGAGCCGCTCGCGGGCCGCGAGCAGGTCGCCGCCGATCAGCAACATCACCTCGTCCCCGTAGAAATCAAGTAGCTCGGGGATGCGCTGAAGCTTCATGCCGCCGGCCGGCACCGGGACGGCAGGGCGCACGCCGCCCCAGTCGTCGAGCGCCGCGCGCGCCAGCGCCTTGCAGGTTTGGCGCGAATAGCCGAACCGCCCCCCGAAATTCGGAAACACCACGGCGCCCGCGCCGAACAGGCGAAAGAGCTTGCCGATGAGCAGGGGCGGGGCGATTCGCGCCGCCCCGCCGAGCGCCGGATGGGCGAGGATCGCGATATCCGGATTGTCGCGTGCCAAGGCGTGCATATTGGACGGTCCGCAAATCATCGGCGCCAGCATCACGGTGTCGATGCCGGCGGAGCGCGCGATGCCGAGCGCGCGGCGAAGCGTCTCGAGATCGCCCGTGAGGCTTGGCACGTAACGGGTCTTGTAGCCGCCTGAACGCAAGGCCTCCGAGACCGCTGCGACGCGCTCGGCAAAGGGCGAATAGGCTTGATCGGCGAGGCCGTGATCATCCTTGATATAATCGACGCCGCCTTCCGCGAAACGGCGCGCGAGTTCGGCGAGCGCCGCCGACGGCAAGCCTTGCGGCTTCAAGGCCGAGCAGGTCAGCGCACGCCGCGAGGCGCCCACGCGCGCCTTGAGCTCGGCAAAACCTTGTCGCGGCCCGCCGAAGGCGTCGAGCATCTCGCGCGGCAAGACGGCATCGTGCAAGATGACATCGTCAAGAAGCGACGCATTGCCAAACAACATGTTCATGAGCTGGCCGGCATCGTCGCCCGTGGTTTGCGCATTCAGCCCGATCCGCACCTCGAAAATTCCCCCGCCGAGATCGCGGATGGCGTGCACCTCGCCCACGATCTCGCCAAGCACGTGCTCGTCCTCGATGGCCGCGATCGGCATCTCGACGCTCTGCTCGATCGCGACGGCGCGCGCGCGTTCCTGGATGGCGCGGGCGTCGCTGCGGATGTGGTAAATGGCCTCGATCGCCGACTTCATGTCCCCATCAAGCGCGCCGCGCGTGTTTTTTCAACCGCGGACGATTCCGTTGTCGGATTAACAGAGGAGCTGGCGCGACTTTGATCGCGATCTCTTGCTTCGACAATATAAGGGATACGGTCGATCAGGATCCGCGAAAATTGGCGCATCGTTTTCCGGCCTGCGGTGGCGCGGCCTCCGCGATCGAGTTGATTGACTACCAATGAAGAAAGGAGGGTTGCCGTGATGAAGAATCCCCCACATCCGGGCATCGGGATCAGGGACGAAATCGTCGAGCTTGGCCTCTCCATTGCCGAAGCCGCCAAGGGGCTTGGCGTGACCCGCCAGCAGCTCCATCGCGTCATCAATGGCCAATGCGCGATCACGCCCGAAATGGCATTGCGGCTGGAGAAGTCGATCGGCAGCAACGCCGATTTCTGGCTACGCTTGCAGATCAATTACGACCTGGCGAAGGCACGAGCGCGCGGAGGGTCGCTCAGAGCCACCCGCCTGGAGCGCAAGGTTGCCTAGAGAATGATCCGTAAAAGTGGCCCCACTTTTGCGAGAAGATCATGCGGAAAAACAAAGAAGATAAATTAAATAACGGTACTTATCTCATCTGAACGCAACGCGTTCTGTGGATCGATTCCGATGGATGGTCTCATCCGCCGGTAAATCGGTTCACTCAATTACGGGACTGTGGCCAGGGCTAGCCGACAATGGGACTCATTGTCGGGGCCGGACCAGCAGAGCGGCCGTTTCGTATCGCCACGCCTTGGCGCGATCGCGCCTCACGCGGCGCCCGCGACGATCAGCTCGAGGACATCCTTCTCGGTCGTTGCCTTGACGAGGCGCTCGCCCGCATTGACGCCGCGCTTCAGCACCATCACCCGGTCGCCAACCTCGAAAATATCGGTGAGGCGATGCGAGATGATGACTTGCGCAACGCCCTGACGCTTCAGCTCGGCCATCGTCTCGAGGAGCTTCGCGGTTGCCATCACCGAGAGGTTGGCGGTCGGCTCATCGAAGATCACCACCTTGGGCTCGAAGGAGAGCGCCCGCGCAATGGCGACGGATTGCTGGCGGCCGCCCGAGAGGCTCTCGACCTTGGCATGCACCGAATTCACGTCGACCTTCAATCGATCGAGAACGCGGGCGGCATCGCCATACATGCGGTTTCGATCGACGAAGAGGCCAAGGCGGCGCGGCCAGCGGCCAAGAAAGATGTTCTGCCCGACATCCATGTTCCCGCACAGCGCGAAATCCTGATAGATCATCTCGATGCCGCGCTCGCGGCTATCGCGTGGGCTTGCGAAATCGACGGGCTCGCCGGAAACGCGGATTTCTCCGGCATCGCGCCGATAAGCGCCGGTGAGCACTTTCATCAAGGTCGATTTCCCGGCTGAATTATCGCCGACGAGCCCGAGGATCTCACCAGCGCCGAGCCGGAAATCGACGCCGGCGAGCGCGCGCACGGGGCCGAAAGCCTTGTCGATGTTGCGCATCTCGATGAGCGGCGCTGCGGAATTCGCGGTCATCGGACTTCCCTCTCGGGCGAGCGGCGGCGCAAGGCAGCGAGCATGCGGGAAAGGATGTGCTCTTGCCTCAGCCAGATATCGGCAATGACGGCCAGGATCAAAATGAGGCCGATGTAGACGTTCATCCAATGCTGGGGAAGCACATAGGAGCCGCCGCCCGGCAGGAGGATCTGCAAGGAAAGCAGCGAGCGGATCAAGGTGATCGCGGCGGCGCCCGCGAGCGAGCCGAGGATGGTGCCGTGCCCCCCGAAGATCGAGCCGCCGCCGACGATCACCGAGGCGATCGCGTCGAGCTCGCGCAATTGCCCGGCCGCCGGGTTGAATGAGCGCAGATACGCCACGTAGATCACCCCGGCGCAGGCGGCGCAAAGCGATGAGGCGACAAGCGAGAGGAATCGCACCCGACGCGTGTCGATGCCGGCATAGCGCGCCGCGCGCTCGTTGCCGCCGGTGGCGTAGACCATCTGGCCCCAATGGGTGCGAGCGAGCACGATGGATGCGATGCCGGCGAGGACGAAAAGGAAGAGCGTCTGCACGCTGACCGCGCTGGTGAAGCTCCCCCACCAGCCCTTGGCGGGCGGAGCTCCGACGGCCAAGAGCACCTCGGCGAGATTTCGGCCGATGAGCGTAAACCCGGTTGGAAAGCCCGAAAGCTGACTTCCCGCCACGAGCCAGGCGGCGAGGCCGCGCGCGATATAGAAGGTGGAGAGCGTGGCGACGAAGGACGGGAGCCGGAAGCGCGTCGTGAGCGTGGCGTTCAGAAAGCCGCAGGCAAGGCCCGCAAGTAGCGCAAGCGATACCGAAACGATCGGCGAAAGCTCGAGCTCCTTGAGGCAGAACGCGGAGACCGCCGCCGAAAGCGCCAGCACCGACCCGACCGAGAGGTCGATATCGCCCGCCCCGATGACGAAGGTGAGGCCTACGCTCAAAATGCCGATCTCCGTGAAGGCGGTGAGCATGGCGAAGCTGTTGTCGAGCCCGGCCCAAAAATCCGGCCGCAGAGCGAGGCCGGTGAACCA
>JAFAQA010000149.1 GCA_019246665.1 Hyphomicrobiales bacterium | reverse complement strand
CCCACGGCCTTTCCTCGGGCTCGCATCGCGGTTCGCCACGGTGTCGGCTTCGACAATATCGATGTCGCGGGTTTCGGCGCGCTCGGCGTGCCCGTCTGCAACGTGCCTGATTACGGCACGACCGAGGTCGCCGATCATGCCATCGCGCTGATGCTTTCGCTCGCGCGCGGCACCGCCTTTCATCACGACGCCTTGCGCGCGGATCCGAAGGCCGGATGGCGGCCGCGCGCCGCGCCGCTCGTGCTGCGCTTGCGCACCGCCACCTTCGGCGTCATTGGGCTCGGCCGCATCGGGGTTGCCGCGGCAAGGCGCGCCGAGGCCTTCGGGATGAAGGTCGTATTCTTCGATCCCTATCGGTCGAACGGCACCGAGCTGTCGCTTGGCTATGCACGCGTCAACAGCCTCGAGGAGCTGATGAGCGTGAGCGATGTCGTGAGCGTGCACGCGCCGCTCTCGGCCGAAACGCATCATATGATCGGCGCGAAGTCGCTCGCGTCAGTGAAAAAAGGTGCCATTCTCGTGAACACGGCGCGCGGCGGTGTCGTCGACCTCGATGCGCTCTTCGAGGCGCTGCGCAGCGGGCAGCTTGGCGGCGCCGCACTCGACGTGCTGGAGACCGAACCCGCCGATCCGAAGCACCCGCTTATCAAGGCGTTCGTCGCGCGCGAACCTTGGCTCGAAGGCCGCTTCACTCTTTCGCCGCACGCAGCGTTCTTCAGTCCGGCGGCGCAGTTCGACCTTCGCTATAAAACGGCTGAGGTCGCCGTGACCTATCTCAAGGAAGGCCGGCTGATGAACTGCGTGAACGAAGCGGTGTTGCGCACCCCCTTGCGATAGGCAGACCCCTTCATCGTCTCACTGCGCGCTCGCCTGCTCGGGGTGCAGGATCAGCTTCTGGACGCGCCAGTTGAGGAGCTTACGCGACCGTGCCTTCCGAGCCCGCGCCGCAGATCAGCGCGCAGACATGTTCGCCGGAACGAAAGGCCACGCGCTCGCGGCGCAAGGCCGCGACCGAGGCCGCGCCCGAAAGGTCGGCCGCGACGCCGAGCTCGAACCAAAGCCAGCGCGAGGCTTCCTCCATCTCTTCGTCCGAGACAAGAACGACGCCATCGACGTTCTGTCGAACGAGTTCGAAAACGCGCTCGTCGGTACGCCGGGCCGCGAGCGTCGCCACCCGGGTCGTGATCTCCGGCAAGGTCACGACGTGGCCGGCCTCAATGCTCGCTTTCATGCTCGCGGCACCGGTCGCCTGAATGCCGATGATGCGCACATTCTTCTTTTTAGACTTCACCGCCGTGGCAAGCCCGGCGATCAAGCCACCGCCGCCAATCGCCACGAGAATCGTGTCGACATCCGGGATCTCATCGAGGATGTCGAGCCCCAGCGTTCCCTGGCCCGCAACCACCAAGGGATCGGCAAAGGGATGGACATAGACCGCGCCCGTCCTGCCCGAAAAATCCATCGCGGCGGCATTCGCGTGATCGAAGACGTGGCCGACGATCTCGATATTGGCCTTCCACCCCTTGAGCTTCTCGACCTTTTCCGGCGAAACGGTGCGCGGCAGGAAAACCATCGCGGGGATCCCCGCGACATAGGCTGTGCGCGCGACGGCAAGTCCGTGATTGCCGCCAGAGGCGGTCACGAGCCCGGCCTTGGGCGGCTTGCCTTCGATGCCGAGCACGCGGTTCATGGCGCCGCGCGCTTTGAACGAGCCCGCTGCCTGCAGGCATTCGAGTTTCAAGGTGACGCGTTGGGCGGGCGCAAGCCGCTCGCGCGTTTGGCCGATCCTCATATTGGGCGTCTGCCGGATATGTGACGCAATCCGCTTTCGCGCCACTTCGACATCGGCAATCGTGATCATCGAGTTCTCCGAGGCTCGAATGATCTAGCGCGATCGCGCGCCATGGCGCAAATCGAGGCGCGATTGCGACGAACCGGATCGCTTCATGGCGCACTGTGAAAACCGGCAAGTGCGGGCAGTGAGGGACTGGAGAGTGCCATCACCTTGAAGAGCATGCCCATCTCGTCCGAGGCGTTTCCGGTGAGACGCCGGGTGGCAAGCTCGAGGGCGCGGACCTGATCTTGACTTGCGCCTTGCATGAGCCTCTGCGCTCGGGCATCGATGCCGAGCTCACGCAGAAATTGCCCTTGCGTCACCGGGCCGTGCTGGACGGCTCCCAATTCGGCCGCCGCGCGTCCCAGAGCCGTGAAATCGACATGGGCGGTAAGGTCAGTCTCGCCGGGCGCTTCAAGGGCGTCGACGAAGCCGTGCCGGCGGACGGCTTGGAGCGTGTCCCCGAACCCTTGGCTTACATGTCCGTAGTCGATGACAAGCGCCGCGCCGCGGAAGGACAGAAGGCGAGCGCCGATCTCGCGCGAGAGCGAAACCCCGGCGGAGCAAATCTCGAGAACCGCTCCCTGGGGCGCGTCGAGGTGAAGCGCCGCTTCCACACGGGCAGAAAGGCCAAACGCCAGCTTGCCTTCACTGTCGAGCCCGATCAGGCGCTCGCGCCAGCCCTGCGCGGTCCGCAGATATTGGCGAATCGGAAGGGCATCGAAAAATTCATTGGCGATGAGGATGAAATTCCCTTCCGGAATTTCGGCGAAGCGCTCGTGCCAGGCGACAGGGGCGTGTGCACCTTGCGTCTTTTCGAGAGCTTCGCGTTGCCTCGCACGCAAGATCTCGCTCGTCTCCAGGAGATGAAGGCGCGACGCGGCCACGAAGCTGGGCGCGACGGCACGCGCCGCACGCATGGCATCGGCCATGAGCGTGCCGCGTCCGGGGCCGAGCTCGATGAGGGCAAGCTCCTCCGGTTCACCCATGCGCGCCCAACAATCGACCGCCCAGAGGCCGATCAGCTCGCCGAACATCTGCGATATTTCCGGCGCGGTGACGAAGTCTCCTTGCGCGCCGAAAGGGTCTCGCGAACGGTAGTAGCCGTAGAGCGGATGTGAGAGAGCGAGCGTCATATAGCGCTCGACGCTCAGCGGCCCTTCGGTGACGATGAGCTCGGCGATCTCGCGGAGCAGAGACATGGGCTCTCGAGGCGTCCGCTCAGCTCGCTTCCGCCCGGCTTCCGCCGCTGAGCGGCGCGGGTCTCAACCGCCACGCGTGCCAGAGAAGCGCAGCACCGGCAAGCACCAGCGGCAAGGACAGCAACATCCCCATGGTCAGCCAGCCGCCATAAAGATAGCCGAGCTGCGCATCCGGCTCGCGCACGAATTCCACCGCGATGCGAGCGAGGCCATAGCCGAGGCCGAAAAGGCCGCAGACGAGACCGGGACGTCGCAAGCCTCCACTGCGCACCGCCATGAGGAGAATGATGAAAAGCACCACGCCCTCAAGCCCGGCCTCGTAGAGCTGGCTCGGATGGCGGGGTTGCGGCCCGCCATTGGGAAAAACCATCGCCCAGGGCACGTCGCTGACGCGGCCCCAAAGCTCTCCATTCACGAAGTTTGCGAGGCGCCCGAGGAAAAGACCGATCGGCACCACCGTCGCGACCGTGTCGAAGAAAGCGAGAACCGGAAGCCGCCGCGACCGGGCGAGGAGTGCCATGGCGAGCATGCACCCGATCAATCCGCCGTGAAAGGACATGCCGCCGCGCCACACGGTGAAGATTTCCCAAGGGCGCTCGAGATAGAAGCTGAAATTGTAGAAGAGCACATAAGCGATGCGGCCGCCCAACACGACGCCGAGTGCCGCATAGACGATGAGATCGTCGATGTCCGTTGGCGTCGGACGGGCGCGTCCTCCCCAGAGCCGATCATTGGCGACGATGCGTTTGGCGAGCCACCAGCCGGCAATGAGCCCGGCCACATAGGCGAGCGCGTACCAGCGCAACGCGAAAGGGCCGATCTGCAGAAGCACAGGCGAGATCATCGGATAGGGTATGACGAAGAGCGGCATCTTTTTCCTCTCGATGCCGCAATTGCGCCGGGAGCGCCATAGCGTCAAGCTATCCCGGCGAAGGTCCGCCAAGGTTCGGATGAGCCCTTAAGGCTTGGTGTCATTGCAAAACGCTTGCGTTTGCGTTCGGAACCGGATCGAAAGAAAGCCGATAAAGAGGAAGGGTCGAGCCGAATGCACCAAGGCCCACGCTCTTATGAATGGTGCGGCGCGTCTCACCTCCAAGCTTTCGATCCGCAGGAGCCCATCATGTCGAACCCGCAGAACCGCTTCTTCGATGATCTCGCGAAGTTGATGCAAAATGCCGCAGGGATGGCGGATGGAGCGCGGCGAGAGGTCGAGGACTTCTTCAAGGCCCGCATGGAACGCCTTCTCGCGGGGATGGATCTTGTTTCGCGCGAGGAATTCGAGGCAGTGCGCGAGATGGCCGTCAAAGCGCGTGAAGAAAATGAGCGGCTTTCGGCTCGCATCGCGGCGCTCGAAACGAAACTTGGGGACAAAGCTGCATCGAGTGGCCCCGGGATCGGCTGAGTCACCGCGCAAGCAATTGAAACCCGGCTCGGATTCGCCGCCCTCTCCATGCCGTTGGCAGTTGGGCTTGCACGCTCGCATTGGCTATAGTTGGGCCAAGGGCGATTCGCGCCGTGCCGCGGAACGCCTCGTGGATCCATTCCAACGGATGTTCACATCCATCGGTAAAATCGATCCACAGAACGACAGACTTGCGGTGAGCCCTTTTTCCGCCAACTGACGACAATTTGTCGGGGCTCGACCGCTAACGAAGTAGGCTTTGCGTTCCACGAAGCGGTAGTCGCCGGCGGGAGGCCCATTCATCATGCAGATCGTCCAGGCCGAAACCGCGAGAGCCGAACATCCCCTCGATGTCGTGGAGCAGCTCGCGGCCGAGCATGACTTCGCCTTTGACCGGGATCACGAGGACGAGATCGCCATTTCCACGGCCGGGGCCTTGGCCGAATATCACGTGGCGTTCACCTGGCTCGAGGATGTCGAGGCGGTGCATATCGCCTGCGCCTTCGATCTCAAGGTGCCGGACCGGCGCCGAGCCGAGGTGTTGAACCTCATCGCACTCATCAATGAGCAACTTTGGGTCGGCCATTTCGACTTATGGAGCCGTGAGCATGTGGTGATGTTCCGCCACGCTCTCGTGCTTGCCGGCGGAGCCAAGGCGAGCGGCCGCCAATGCGCCGCGCTCCTCGAAAGCGCGGTCGAGGCCTGCGACCGCTTCTACCAGGCCTTCCAGTTCGTGGTCTGGGCCGGAAAAGGTGCCAGGGAAGCTTTCGAAGGCGCCATCTTTGAGACTGAGGGCGAGGCGTAAGCTGAAGCCTCGCGCTCTCGGCTCACCACGCGCATTCATAGGTCTAAATTAGGCTAGACCGCCTCCGATCTGCTCACTTCGCCTTTTTCGAGCCCACCTCCTCGTCCCAGCGGCGGAAGGCGAGCACCAGCTTGTCCGGCGTGAGCGAGAGCTCGATCGGATTCTCGGCAATGAGCTTCGCATATTCCGGGCGGCCGAATTCGGCAATGATGTCCTGGCT
>JAFAQA010000064.1 GCA_019246665.1 Hyphomicrobiales bacterium | reverse complement strand
CTAAACCGGCTCCGCCTCCTTTGACCGCACGGCCCTCTTGCGGTCATTCGGGTCGAGGATCAGCTTGCGCAAGCGTATGGACTTCGGCGTCACCTCGACCAGCTCGTCGTCCTGGATGTAGGCAAGGGCCTTTTCCAAGGTCATGCGAATGGGAGGTGTGAGGCGGACCGCCTCGTCCTTCGACGTCGTGCGGATATTGGTGAGCTTCTTTCCCTTGAGCACATTGACCTCGAGATCGTTGTCGCGCGTATGCTCTCCGACGATCATGCCCCGATAGACCTTCCAGCCGGGCTCGATCATCATCGGGCCGCGATCCTCGAGATTCCACAGCGCGTAAGCCACGGCCTCGCCTTGTTCATTGGCGATCAGCACGCCGTTGCGGCGTCCAGAAATCTCGCCCTTGAAGGGCGCGTAGGCGTGAAACAACCGGTTCATCACCGCGGTGCCACGCGTGTCGGTCAGAAGCTCGCCCTGATATCCGATGAGGCCCCGCGTCGGTGCGTGAAAAACGAGACGCAGCCGCCCGCCGCCCGAGGGGCGCATCTCAACCATCTCGGCTTTGCGCTCGGACATCTTCTGCACGACAATGCCGGAATGCTCGTCGTCGACGTCGATCGTGACCTCCTCGACGGGTTCGAGGAGGTCTCCTGAGACATTGCGCTTGAGGACCACCTTGGGCCGCGAGACCGAGAGCTCGAAGCCCTCGCGCCGCATCTGCTCGATCAGGATGGCAAGCTGCAGCTCGCCCCGGCCGGCGACCTCCATCGCATCCTTGCCGAGTGCCTCTGAAACGCGAAGCGCCACATTGCCCTCGGCCTCCCGCAACAGCCGGTCGCGGATGACACGGCTCGTCACCTTGTCACCCTCGGTGCCCGCGAGCGGCGAATCGTTGACGAGGAACGACATCGCGACGGTCGGCGGATCGATCGGCTGGGCGTGAAGCGGTTCGGTCGCGTCGAGCGCGCAGAAAGTATCCGCGACGCTTCCCTTGCTCAACCCGGCGATGGCAACGATGTCGCCGGCCTCCCCGACATCGATCGGCTGACGCTCGATTCCGCGAAAGGCGAGGATCTTCGAGACGCGCCCTTGCTCGATCAGGCCTCCGTCATGAGAAAGCGCCTTGATCGTCTGGTTCGACCGAACCGTTCCCGAGTTGATGCGCCCCGTGATGATCCGACCGAGATAGGGATTGGCCTCCAGGATGGTGCCGAGCATGCGGAACGGCCCGTCCTCGACGGCGGGCTCGGCGACATGCCGCAGCACGAGATCGAAGAGCGGCGCCATGCCTTCATCCTTCGGCCCCTCGGGCGAAAGCGCCATCCACCCTTGCTTTGCCGATCCGTAAAGGATCGGAAAATCGAGCTGAGCGTCACTGGCATCGAGCGCCGCGAAGAGGTCGAAGACCTCGTTGACCACCTCGCTCGGGCGCGCATCCTGCTTGTCGATCTTGTTCACCGCGACGATGGGCTTGAGGCCGATCTTCAACGCCTTGGAGACCACGAATTTCGTCTGCGGCATGGGGCCTTCCGACGCGTCGACGAGCACGATAGCGCCATCGACCATGCTGAGAATGCGCTCCACCTCGCCGCCGAAATCGGCGTGGCCCGGCGTGTCGACGATATTGATCCGGGCGCCCTTCCACACAACGGAAGTGCATTTGGCAAGGATGGTGATGCCGCGCTCACGTTCGAGCTCGTTTGAATCCATCACCCGTTCGGCGACGCGCTGGTTTTCCCGGAAGGCGCCGGACTGGCCAAGAAGCTTGTCGACGAGCGTCGTCTTGCCATGATCGACATGAGCGATGATGGCGATGTTGCGCATGTTCATGTCATGACCTGAAACGATAAAGGCCTCCGGCTCGGCGGCCATCAGGCCGAGCGCTCCGGAGGCTGTGGAAACAGAGCCCACCTCTATATAGGTAGCCCGTTTCCCGCAAGCATCGTCGCTGCAGTGCAACAAAATGCCCCGGTGCTGTGGCTTTCCCGGGAAAATAACTATCGAATCCGGGCGGAGAGGTCGGCCAGCTGTGTCACGCAGTCACCGATGGCGAGGGAAGAAGTGAGCCCCGGCGATTCGATCCCGTAAAGGTTGATCAAGCCCGGAACTCCATGCACCTCCTCTCCCTGGATGACGAAATCCGGCGCATCGGCACCATTCGCCAGGAGCTTCGGTCGAATGCCTGCATAGCCCGGGACGAGCGCCTCATTCGGCAGCCCGGGCCAATATTGCCGGATCGCCGCATAAAAACGCTCACCGCGCGCTGGGTCGACTGCATAGTCGAGCCGCTCGACCCATTCGACATCCGGTCCGAATTTTGCCTGGCCGCCGAGATCGATCGTGATGTGCACGCCGAGCCCGCCAGGCTCGGGAACCGGATAGATGAGGTGCTTGAACGGCGCGCGGCCCAGAAGCTGAAAGTAATTGCCCTTGGCGTAGCGCAAGGGAGGGATCGTCTCCGCCGGCAAGCCGGCGATCGAGGCGGCGATTGCTTGAGCCTCGAGCCCCGCGCAATTGACGAGGAGGCGGGGCGCGAGCGACATGACGGCACCGTCCGAAACCACCTCGATTTCGAGGGACCTGTCATCACGGATTCGTCCGCCAGCGACAGTGCTCCCATACGCTATCATCGCACCATGTTCTTGAGCGTCGCCGAGCAACGCCAGCATAAAGGCGTGGCTGTCGAGAATACCGGTCGAGGGAGAAAGCAGGGCGCCCGAGCAGGCGAGCGCGGGTTCGAGCGCTTGCGCCTCCTGGCGTGACAGGGGTGTGATGTCGTCGACGCCATTGCCGCGCGCCGTCGCGAGGACGCGTTCGAGTGTGCCGCGCTGCTGCTCGCCGATCGCCACGATGAGCTTGCCGCAGCGGCGATACGGGACGCCATGAGCATCGCAATACGCATAAAGAGCCTTGCGGCCCGCGACACATAAACGCGCCTTCAGTGAGCCTTTCGGATAGTAGATCCCGGCATGAATGACCTCGCTATTGCGCGAGCTCGTTCCCGTGCCGATCGTGGTCTCCTTCTCGAGGATGATCGTCTCGCGTCCGGCGAGCGCGAGAGCGCGCGCGACAGCGAGGCCAACGACGCCAGCGCCGACAACGACCGCATCCACTTTCTCGATGGCGCCATTCCCGTGCATGTCGGTGCTGTGGCCGAGAAGCCGAGGATCTGTCAAACGCAAGAGGGATCAGAAGGCTTGACGCATCGACCCGATCGTGATCGCTCGCACGGCCGCGGCGATACCAGCAAAATGGACTTGACGTGAGGCACAACGGCGAAAGCTTCGATTATGTCGTCGTCGGTGCCGGCTCCGCCGGCTGCGTGCTCGCCTCGCGCCTGAGCGAGGACGGGCGTTTCACCGTTCTCGTGCTCGAGCATGGTGGCTCCAATCGCTCGATCTTCATCGACATGCCGAGCGCGCTCTCAATTCCCATGCACATGGCGAACTATGATTGGGGTTATGTGAGCGAACCCGAGCCCAATCTTGACGGACGGCGCCTGCATTGCCCACGCGGCAAGGGGCTCGGCGGCTCCTCTGCCATCAACGGCCTCGTCTACGTGCGCGGCCATCCGCTCGATTTCGATCGCTGGGAGAGCGAAGGCGCGCTCGGATGGAGCTATGCGCGCGTGCTCCCCTACTTTCGCCGCGCGGAGAGCCGCGCCGAAGGCGGCGACGCTTATCGGGGGGGCGAAGGTCCGCTCAAGACGCGTTACGGAACGCTCGACAATCCGCTCTATCGCGCCTTTATCGAAGCGGCGCGCGAGGCCGGCTACAGCGAGACCTCCGACATCAACGGCTTCAGGCAGGAGGGCTTCGGCCGCATGGACATGACGGTTCATCGCGGCATCCGCTGGAGTGCCGCGAGGGCCTATCTCCACCCTGCGATGGAGCGCCCGAATGTCTCGGTGCGCATGAAGGCGCTCGCGACACGCATCCGCTTCGAAGGGCGACGAGCCGTCGGGGTCAGCTATTTGCGGGGAGGTGTCGAGGAGACGGTCGCGGCGCGCCGCGAAGTGATCCTCGCTGGCGGTGCGATCAACACGCCGCAACTCTTGCAGCTCTCAGGCATCGGCCCCGCCGAGGAACTGCGTGGACAGGGGATCGAAATTGTGCATCACCTGCCGGGGGTCGGCGCAAACCTCCAAGACCATCTCGAATTCTATTTTCAGGTGGCGAGCAAGGAGCCGATCACGCTTTTTTCTTCCACAGGAATGCTCTCGAAGGGTTTGATCGGCTTACGCTGGTTGTTGCGCAAGGATGGGCTCGGCGCCACCAACCATTTCGAGAGCTGCGGCTTCATCCGCAGCCGGGCCGGCATCAGTTATCCCGACATCCAGTATCATTTCCTGCCGCTCGCCGTCTCCTATGACGGGAAATCGCTCGCGAGCGAGCATGGTTTCCAGGCGCATGTCGGGCCGATGCGCTCCAAAAGCCGGGGCTGGGTCCGGCTGGCTTCAGCCGACCCGCGCGCGAAGCCCCGCCTTTTCTTCAACTATATGAGCCATCCCGACGATTGGACGGAAATGCGCGCTTGCGTGCGGCTGACGCGTGAGATTTTCGCTCAACCTGCCTTTGATCGCTATCGCGGCCGCGAGATCCAGCCCGGCGCGGAAGTCGTCAGCGATGAGGCCATCGATGCCTTCATCCGCGACAAGGTGGAAAGCGCCTTTCACCCCTCCTGCACCTGCAAAATGGGGTCAAGTGAAGATCCGATGGCGGTTGTCGATCCGCAGACGCGCGTGATCGGTGTCGACGGGTTGCGCGTGGTGGATGCCTCGATCATGCCGTCGATCACGACGGGCAACCTCAACGCGCCCACCATCATGATCGGCGAGAAGGCGGCGGATCATATTCTTGGGCGCGAGCCGCTGCCCGCCTCGAACGCGCCGGTTTTCGTCGCGTCGAATTGGCAGACGGCGCAACGGTGAAGGGGGAGTTCGAGAGTAGAGTATTCACTCCTCACTATTTCACCACTCACTGCTCCCTCATAAATCCCGCTCGGCCTGCTCCAGGAAGCCCCACGCATAAGGCGCGAATGAGCGCGCCACCTCGAGGTGAAACGCGGTCTCGGCGATCCGCCACAGCACGATTTCAGTCTTTTGCAGCAGCGTTCGGGTGCACATGCCGATCGGGAAGGCCTGCCGATCGAGATCGAGCGGGCAGCCAGCACTCAAGAGCAAGGCCGCGTGCTCGCCGGAAACCTTCAAACCGACTTGGCGGTGACTCACATCCACAAGCGAGAAGGAGAGCGGCGCGAGCGCAACCGTCAGTTTTTCGATGAGGTCGGGAGCTTCGCTCTCCCTCGCGAGGAGCAGCCACTCATCCGGACCAAGCCAGAGCGCTGCGCGCTCGCCGGATACGGACGCTCGACAAGGTTCCATGGCGGGCTCGACACCGAAAGCCGCGGCAACCCGTCCGATCGTCGAGATACGACCCCGAAAGATCAGGCGTGACAGCGGGGGCAACACTGCAAGCATTCCCGTGCCGCTGGAAGGATCGACGCCTCCGAGGACGCCTCGTCGGGCTTGGCCGAGGTCAGGCATCGAGCCGTTTTCCTTCCGGATCGAGGAAGACGGGGTTGGTGACCACAGCCTTGATCACGCCCTCCGGCATCGGCACGCAGAGCGTCTCCCCCATTCGTCGGCGCCCCCCCGCGACCATGGCAAGCGCGATGCCGCGGCCGAGCGCGACGCTGAAATAAGAGGAGGTCACATGACCGATCATCTTCTCGCCCATCATCTTGCGGCCGATCATCTTCTGGCCGATTGCGGACTGCCGGTCGGCGACGATTTGAGCGCCCTCCTCGAGCACCAGCTCGGGATTTTCGGGCAGAAGCCCGACCAGTTGCTTGCGGTCTGCATCCGTCATCGCGGGCCGCGCGAGTGAACGCTTGCCGACGAAGTCCTTCTTTGCCTTGCCGATTGCCCAGGAAAGTCCGACATCATCAGCCGTCACCGTGCCGTCGGTATCCTGCCCGACGATGATGTAACCTTTCTCGGCACGCATCACATGCATCGCTTCCGTGCCGTAAGGGGTGATCCGGCGTGAGAAGCCGGCATCGAACACCGCTTCCCAGATGGCGCGACCGTAATCGGCCGGCACGTTGATCTCGAAGCCGAGCTCTCCGGTGAAGCTCACGCGGAACAACCGCGTAGGCACCCCGCAAATATGGCCCTGGCGAACGCTCATATGCGGCATCGCCGCAGACGAAAGGTCGATATCCTCGACGAGGCGCTCGAGGACTTTGCGCGATTCGGGGCCTTGCACGGCGATGACCGCCCATTGCTCAGTTGTCGAGGTGAGCCAGCAATCGAGGCCGGACCATTCGGTCTGGAGAAAATCCTCCATGTGGTTCAGCACCTGCACCGCCCCTCCGGTCGTGGTGGTGACATGAAAGCGATCGGCGGCGAGGCGTCCGACGACGCCGTCATCGAGGATCGAGCCGTCTTCGCGCAGCATGACCCCGTAGCGGCAGCGCCCAGGCTCGAGCTTGGTCCACGGGTTGACGTAGATGCGGTTCATGAACTCGGCGGCGTCAGGCCCGACGATCTCGATCTTGCCGAGCGTCGAGCCGTCGAAAAGCCCGACAGATTGGCGCACGGCCTGACATTCTCGAGCGACGGCGCGCTGCATGTCCTCGCCCTTGACCGGAAAATAACGGGCGCGCTTCCATTGTCCGACATCCTCGAACACCGCCCCTTTGACTTTCGCCCACTCATGGGTCGATGTCACGCGCACGGGGTCGAAGAGCTCGCCACGAGCAGAGCCCGCGAAGGCACCGAAGGTGACGGGCGTATAGGGCATGCGAAAGGTGGTGAGGCCGACGGTGGGCAAGGGCTTGTCGAGCGCGGAGGCTGCGATGCCGAGCGCATTCATGTTCGAGGTCTTGCCCTGGTCCGTCGCCATGCCTGTCGTCGTGTATCGCTTGATGTGCTCGATCGAGCGAAAGCCTTCGCGCACGGCGAGCTTCACATCCTTCGCGGTCACATCGTTCTGAAAATCGACAAAGGCCTTCACCCGATGCGGCGAGCGGTGATTCGGCAAGGGCTCGAGACGGCCGCCGCCCCCGTCCTCGGAGAGCGGAACCGGCGCGTGCACGGCTTCGACGCGCCCGCCGACCGCGTCTCGCGCAGCGGCTTCGCCTGCCGCCACGCCGTCCGCGATCGCGCTCTCCAGACCAAAAATGCCGCGGCACGCGCCGGCGCAGCGCAGATTTTCGGCTCCGCCGTCAGGAAGGAAAGCATTCAGCTTCTCTGCAAATCGCAGCTTCCCACGCGCTTGCGAGAAAAGATGGATCGTTGGGGTGAAGCCGCCGCACATCAGCACGAGGTCGCAATCGAGACGCGACCGTGCGCCGATCTTGCCGTCGGAGCCGCAGGGGGCGATCTCGACTCGGGACACTCTGTGACGGCCGCTCGTGGCGCAAAGCGTGGTCGAGGGGAGAACACGAAGCCCCGCCGCGCGGGCACGCGCGGCCCAGGGTCCGGGCATATCCTGGCGAATATCGACGATCGCCGCGATCTCGACGCTCGCGGCGGCGAGCTCGAGGGCCGCGCGGTAAGCTTCATCGTGAGCTGTCGCCACGACCGCGCGAGAGCCGGGCTTGACCGCGTAGCGCGTAAGATATTGGCGCGCCGCGCCGGCGAGCATGATGCCGGGCCGATCATTGTCGGGAAAAACGAGCGGGCGTTCGAGCGCGCCGGTGGCGAGCACAACCTCCTTGGCGCGCACTTGCCACAGCCGTTCGCGCGGGCGGCCGTCTGCCGGCGCGGCGAGATGGTCCGTCATGCGCTCGGCGAGGCCGAGCATGTTGTGTGGAAAATAGCCGAAGGCGGTCGTGCGCGAGAGCCACCTCACCTTCGGCGACTGCCTGAGCTTCGCCACGGCGTCCGCGAGCCAAGCCGACGCGTCCTTCCCCTCGATGATCCCTTTTCTTTCGGCCAGCAGTGACCCGCCGAGCTCGGCCTCCTCGTCGCACAAGATGACGCGCGCTCCGTGCGCTTCGGCGGCAAGCGCGGCGGCAATGCCGGCCGGCCCCGCGCCGATGATGAGCGCATCACAATGGGCGTAGCGTTGCGCGTAGCTGTCGGGATCGGGAAGCGTCGGCGCGTGTCCGAGTCCCGCCATGGCTCGGATCTTCGGTTCATAAAATCGCTTCCAGGCCGATTTCGGCCACATGAAGGTCTTGTAGTAGAAGCCGGCGGGAAAGAGCGGCGAGAAGAGATCATTCAGGGCGCCGAGATCGAAATTGACCGAGGGCCAGTGGTTCTGGCTTTGCGCGACGAGCCCGTCATGGAGCTCAACCTGGGTGGCGCGCAGATTGGGCGTGAAGCGAGGTCCTGATCCCACCGAGACGAGGGCGTTCGGTTCATCCGACCCCGCCGCGACGATGCCGCGCGGACGATGGTATTTGAACGAACGCCCGACGAGATGCACGCCATTGGCGAGCAAGGCCGAAGCGAGCGTGTCGCCGGCAAAGCCCGCATAGGGTTTGCCGTCGAAAGTGAAATGCAGTGTCCGGGTCCGGTCGATTCGCCCGCCCCCTTCCAAGCGAAACGGAGCGCTCATGCCTCGACGGCTCCTTGCGCTTCGGGCAATGCCGGGCGTTCCTCGCCGATCTTGTAGGTCGCGGCGAAGCGATCATTGGTCGTGTCACGCAAGGCGTTGAAGAAACGCCCGCAGCCATGCACATGGCGCCATCGTTCGGCATGCATGCCCCGTTGATTGCTGCGCCCGTAAAGGAACTGACCCCAGGCCTTGTCGCCGAATTCGGAAGGGTCGTCGGGACGCGCGATATGGGCCTCACCTCCATAGCGGAACTCGAGCTCGGGCCGCTTGCCGCAAAAGGGGCAGTCGATCAGCAGCATGAAATCTCCCGCGTCATTTGCCAATAGTTGCGTCGCATTAGGATCAAATCAGCAGTGCCAGCTATCGCCTTGTTTTTCGCATGATCTTGTTACAAAAGTGGGGCCACTTTTGCGGATCATGCTTCAGTGAATCGATTCCGATGATGGTTGCCATCCCTCGGTAAATCTACCCACAATATTATAAAGTTGTGGTCAGGCCTTTTCCGACAAAGGGGAACCATTTGTCGGGGCCGGACCATGAACTCGCGCATCAATGCGCGACCGCTGCCGCGGCCGCCTCGTCGATGAGATACCCGTCGCGGAAACGATCGAGGCGAAAAGGCGCGTTGATCGGGTGCGGTTCGTCCTTCGCAAGCGTCCAGGCGA
Source organism: Hyphomicrobiales bacterium (assembly GCA_019246665.1). Lineage (GTDB taxonomy): Bacteria > Pseudomonadota > Alphaproteobacteria > Rhizobiales > Beijerinckiaceae > GAS188. The sequence continues at coordinate 7,605 of JAFAQA010000064.1, read as the reverse complement.
AGAGATGACCCGAGCCCGGTGTCGCCTTGAATCCACCTGTGCCCCAACCGCAATTCACATAAAGGCCAGCGACCGAGGTCTTGCCGATAATGGGCGAGCGATCGGGCGTGACATCGACGATGCCGCCCCAATTGCGCAGCATCCGCAAGCGCCGGAAAATCGGGAAAAGCTCGCAGATCGCTTCGAGCGTGTGCATGGGAACGTGGAGGGCGCCGCGCTGCGTGTAGGACACATAGGCATCGGTGCCCGCGCCGATGACAAGCTCACCCTTGTCCGATTGGCTGATATAGGCGTGGATGGTGTTCGACATCACGACGCAAGGGAAAATCGGTTTCACCGGTTCGGAGACCAGCGCCTGCAAAGGGTAGCTTTCGAGCGGCATGCGCAAATCCGCCATGGCCATGACGGTGCTCGTGTTGCCGGCGGCGACCACGCCGACCTTGCGCGTCTCGATGGCACCGCGCGTGGTCTCGACCGCCTCGACTGCTCCGCCGACGCCGCGCCTTATCGCTGTCACGGCGCAATTCTCGATGATGTCGACGCCCAGAGCGTCCGCGGCGCGCGCATAGCCCCAGGCGACCGCGTCATGGCGGGCGACGCCGCCGCGTCGTTGCAAGGCGGCACCGATCACCGGATAGCGCATCGAGGCCTCGATGTTGAGCGGCGGGCAGAAGGCTTTCGCCGCCGGCGCGCTCAACCACTCATTGTCGACGCCGTTCAGACGGTTGGCATGGACGTGGCGCTTCAGGCTTTGCTGGTCATGCACATTGTGCGCGAGCATCATCACGCCGCGCTGTGAGAACATGACGTTGTAGTTGAGCGCCTGCGACAAGCCCTCCCACAGCTTCACCGCGTGATCGTAAAGCGCCGCGCTTTCGTCGAAAAGGTAGTTCGAACGAATGATGGTCGTGTTGCGCCCCGTGTTGCCGCCGCCGATCCAGCCCTTCTCCAGAACCGCGACGTTGGCGATGCCGAATTCCGTCGCGAGGTAATAGGCGGTGGCAAGCCCGTGGCCGCCCCCGCCGATGATCACGGCGTCATATCGAGGCTTCGGCTCAGGCGACCGCCATTGCGGACGCCAGGTCTTGTGCCCGGTGAAGGCGTGCCGAATGAGCGCGAGCGCGGAAAATCTTTGCATTCCTTTGCAGGACTTTCGATTCGAGTAAGCCTAATCTTTGCCCAAGCGTGAGCTGCGAGCAAATTCACTGCGATCGACGAAAAGGCAAGCGCAATCCGCCAGGCATGAGGAGCGATGTCGGCGCAACCCTGCCTTCTTGAAAGCCTCTGGACGCCGGCCGCGATCTTTTGCATCACGCTCTTACAAAATGCGAAGGGAGTGCCTCGCTCATGCAAAACAGTGAAGAAATCTGGCGCCACGTGGATGCCAAGAAGCAAGGCTTTATCGAGCTCAGTGACCGGGTCTGGGGCATGCCCGAGCTTTGCTATACGGAGACGCGCTCATGCGCCGAGCATGTCGCCGCGCTCGAGGCCGAGGGCTTTCGCGTCACGCGCAATGTGGCAGGCATTCCGACGGCGGTGATCGGGGAAGCTGGCGAAGGCGGGCCGGTGATCGCCATCCTTGGCGAATATGACGCCTTGCCGGGCTTGAGCCAGGAGGCTGGCATCGCGGAACCCCGTTCGGTCGAGGCGAATGGCAACGGACATGGTTGTGGGCACAATCTTTTGGGCTCGGCCTCGCTCCTCGCCGCGACCGCGGTCAAGGACTATCTCGCAGCGCACGGGCTCAAAGGACGTGTGCGCTATTACGGATGCCCGGCCGAGGAGGGCGGTGCAGCGAAGGGCTTCATGGTGCGCGCCGGCGCCTTCGATGATGTCGACATCGCGATTTCCTGGCACCCCGCCTCATTCTCGGGCGTGAATGAGCCGGAATCGCTTGCGAATACGCGCATCGATTTCACCTTCACCGGGCGCTCTTCCCATGCGGCTGCCGCGCCTCATCTCGGACGCAGTGCGCTCGACGCGGTGGAGCTCATGAATGTCGGTGTGAACTACATGCGCGAGCATATGCCGGACGGAGCGCGCGTGCATTACGCGATCCTCGACGGCGGCGGCGTTGCGCCGAACGTGGTGCAGTCGCGGGCCAAGGTCCGCTACCTCATTCGCGCTCACGATCTCACCGAGCTCACTCCGCTTGTCACGCGTGTGAGAAAGATCGCCGAAGGCGCGGCTCTGATGACCGAGACGAGCGTCGAAACCCGCGTTGTCAGCGCCGTTTCCAATCTTCTCGGCAATGCCCCGCTCGAAAAGCTGATGCATGACAATTTCATGCGCCTTGGTCCGCCGGATTTCGACGAGGCTGACCGCGCGGTCGCCGCGAAGTTTCAAGCTACGCTTACGAAAGAAGACATCGCCGCCGCGCATCGGCGTCATGGTCTCAAGGTCGAGCCGGGCAAGGTGCTTTGCGACACCATCGTGCCGCTCAATTCGGAAGGGGCAGGCGGGGTCGGCTCGACCGATGTCGGGGATGTGAGCTGGGTAGTGCCGACCGTGCAGGCCCGGGGCGCCACCTGCGCCATCGGCACGCCATTCCATTCCTGGCAATTGACCGGACAAGGCAAGACGAGCTTCGCCCATAAGGGGCTAGTCCATGTTGCCAAGGTGATGGCAGGCACCGCGATCGATGCGATCCGCGACGCGAATGTGATCGCGCAAGCGAAAGAGGATCTGCGGCAGCGCACCGAGGGCACGCCCTATGCGAGCCCCTTGCCGCCCGAGGTGAAGCCTGCCCTCGACATGAGCGTAGCGGCGTGAAGGACCGGGTTTCCTTCTGTGACGTATCCAAGGCGTAAATTGTCAGAGATGGCCGAGCCTAAACCCTAAGTAGGGCGATGCTTCTTGATCCGCAGCCCGCATGACGAGGCACAGACTGGGGCCGGCGCAGGGGCCGGATCGCCACCTGCCGTCAAATGATGAGATGCAGTTGTTAGCCTTCGCCTGATTTATTCATGAAAGCCACATGAAATCCATATGAAAACCGCAACGCCGAGGGGGAATCCGGGTAAATTCCCGGGCCTAACTTAGCGTGGCCGTTGACATGCCTATCTACAGCTCATAGCGGGCTCGTGTTCCGGCGCTAACGGGAATTGTCCTGGCGCTCGCGGAGCACCCGCTGGATTGAGCGGCCATGGACCAACTGCATCTTCGTCTCTTGGGCGGCTTTAGCGCGACATGGAGCGGCGCTGAAGAGTTCGACCTTGCCGCGAGGAAGCCGCTCGCGCTGCTCGTCCGCCTGGCACTCAACCTTGGGCAGCCGCTGTCGCGCGCCTATCTTGCCAACCTTCTCTGGCATGATGTCGATGAGCGTCAGGCCCAAGACAGCCTGCGCCATGCCCTATCGACGCTGCGCAAGGCACTGCATCCCGGCGGCGCCGATATTCTTCGCACGCACAGTGGCGTCGAGCTCGACGGGGCGGCGATCGTCACCGACGTTGCTCACTTCCGAGGCTGCATCGCCGCGGGAACGCCGGCCGGTCTTACCGAGGCCATCAAACTCTACGGCGGCGATCTCTTGGCCGACTTCAGCGTCAACGCCGAGCCATTCGAGGGGTGGCTGCGCGCGGAGCGAGAACGGTTGCGGGAGGCCCTCCTCCAGGCTTTCGACACTTCGATTCATCTGCAGGCGGTGGGGACGCCGGAAATCGCCTGTCAGACCGCGATGAGCTGTCTCAAGCTCGAGCCGAGTTGGGAGCCGGCACATCGCTGGCTCATGCGGCTACACGCGAAACAAGGTCGCCGCAGCGCGGCGCTTCGCCAGTATCAGCAATGCGTCGCGGCGCTTCGCGGCGAGCTCGAGGCTCAGCCGTCACGCGAAACGCAGCTGCTCTATCAGGAGATCCTTCGCGACGGTCGCAAGCCAGCGGGGACGCCGGCGGCCGCGCCGGCCGAACCACCCATCGCCCCGCATCTCGAGACGCCGCTCATTGGGCGCGACGCCGAATTCGCGCTGCTCTCGCGCGCGCTCGAGGCGTCAGAAGCGCATGGCGGCCTCGTCGCGATTCTGGGCGAGGCGGGGATCGGCAAAAGCCGGTTGATCGATGAAATCGTGGTGACCGCAAGCGAGCGCGGGATCAAGACGCTCCTCGGTCACAGCTACGACACCGAGCAATACCTCCCGTTCCGGCCATGGAGCGAGGCCCTGTCGTCGCTCGTCGACACGGATGAGCTGCGCCGGCTCAGCGCGCGGGACCGCGCCGCACTCGGCGGCATCGATCCCGCGTTCTGCAAAAGCGACCGCGCGAAGCCGCTCGATCTGCGCGATCCTCGACCGATCTTCAGCGCGACGGCGGCGCTGCTGACCCGCATCGCCGCATCGCAACCGGTGCTCATCGTGCTCGAGGACTTCCACTGGGCGGATGAGCTCTCCGTCAGCTTGCTGTCCTTTCTCGCACGGCGTCTCGCGGGCGCGCGCGTGATGATCCTCATGGCGATCCGAACGGAAGAACTGTCGGTGCACACATTGCTTGAGCAGTTCCTGGTGTCGCTCGGCCGGGATCGCCGCATCGAACGCATCGAGCTCGGCGCCTTGGGACGAGGCGATTCCACACAGCTGGTGCACGCTATGTCCGATACGCCCAAAATGGAGGACGTTCGGGCGCTCGATGACGCGGTATGGGCGCTGAGCCGTGGCCACCCCTTCATGATCGTCGAGGCGATGCGGATGGTGAGGCAAGGAGCACGCTTGCCGACCGTGGTACAAGTCCCACCGCGCGTGCAGGAAATGATCTCGGCGCGGCTGCGTCATCTCGGGTCACAAGCGTATCAAGTGGCGACAATCGCCTCGGTCATCGGGCGGCCATTCGATTTTGCCTTGCTCCGCGCGGCGAGCGCCCTTCATGATCTCCCGACGGCCGAAGCGGTGGACGAGCTGACGCGCCGCGGCGTTCTCACCGCGGTCGGGACGCAGCTCGATTGCACCCACGACCGGATTCGCGAGGTCCTGCGATCAGCTCTGGTGCCGCCGGTTTACAAGGCTCTGCACCTTGCGGTCGCGCGCGCGATCGAGCAGGTCTACGCGGACGATCTGCGGCCGCATTATGGGCCGCTCGCCCTTCACTTTTGGGAGGGTGAGGACTGGCCGGCCGCCGCGCAATGCTTCGAAGAAGTTGGACGCCGGGCTCTCTCCAGCGCCGCGATGCACGCCGCCGCCCGGTTTTTCGGATCGGCCCTCGATGCGCTCGCCCGCTTGCCCGAGACGCGCGAGCGCATGGAGCAGGCGATCGAGATCCGTTTTGCGTTGTGCGAGGCCCTGATGCCGGTGGGCAATTTGAGCGAAACCAGGGGCCATCTCGATGAGGCCGGCATCCTCGCCGAGCGCCTCGGTGATCGGCGCCGTGGCGGCTACGTTGCGGCCTACATGTCGGAATATGCAGTTCAAGTCCTCGACGCGGCGCAAGCGGTGTCCTTCGGCGAGACCGCGCTGTCGTGCGCGCAGGAGCTCGACGACGCGGGGCTTCGTCGCCTCGCCCATATGCTGTTGGCAAACGCGTATTACGATCTTGGCGATTATCGCCGCTCGATCGCCATGACGAACGCCTCACTCGCCGACGCCTCGGGCGATCCCCATTCGGATCCAATGGCGACCGTCGCCTGCCATATCCGCCTTGCCGCGTCCTTCATGCAGCTCGGCGATTGGACGTTATCGAGAAGCGCGATGCGAGACGGTTGGGAATGGGCTCTCCGGGAGGGCTCCCCGCTGGCCCTGGTCCGCGCGCACTACGCCGACGGGGTTATCGAGATGAATGCCCATCGGGCGGATCGCGCGATTCCTACCCTCGAACAGGGACTCGCGATGGCCCGTGAGCACGAGCTCGAGCTCTACATCTCGCATTTTCTGTCCTGCCTCGGGCTCTCCTATGTGCTCGACGGACGGGTGGGCGAAGCTCTCCCACTTCTTGACGACGCCGTCGCGCGCGCCGAGCGACACAGCATCCGACGATGGCAGGGCGTTCATGAGGGCCGGCGTGCCGAAGCCTACCTGTTGGCAGGGCGCTTGGACGATGCAGCTCGCGCGGCGGAGACTGCTTTTGCCCTGGCGCGGACGCGCCGCGAGCGCGGCGTCGAGGGGCGGAGCTTGCGCCTCCTCGGTGATATCGCGGTTGCGAATAGTGATCAGCCAGGCGCGCAAATGAGGTTCCGCGAGGGGTTGGAAATCGCGATTTCTCTCGAAATGCGCCGTCTCGAGGCCGATTGTCGCCTCGGGCTCGGGCACAGCCTGAAATTGACCGGCGATATCGCTGAGGCGGAGGCGGAGCTCATAAGAGCGCGGGCGCTCTTCCAGGTGATGGAAATCGTGCCGAAATCCTCCCTGGCGCCCTCGCTTTATTCGGAAGAGTCGTGAGGGCGGCGAGACGCAAGCTCATCTTCTTCGGAGGCCGCCGCGCCGAAGAAGCGCGAGAGAAGAGGCAAGCATTGATCGTTAGCCATCAATCTCGACCCTTGCGGGAGAGATTGGACTCATGACCCTTGGATTTATCCGAGGGTCATGAGCCGAGAGAGGGGGCAAGCCTGACGGGCAACCGGCGCGGCTCTTGGATTCGACCCTTTTCCCGCTCTCACCTTCGCTCCTCTCCCGCACTCCCCTCCGAATAAATCCGAGGGTCGCGGGAGAGGGAGCGCACACCCCGCGCGTCACGAGCTTGCGCGCCCGTAATTTAGCCTGTGCATCGGATCCGAGGATGGTCTCTGTCCGCCGATAAAATCGGTCCACGACATTGTGAAGTGGTGGCCGCCCTTTACCGACAAATGGCGACCATTTTCTGGGGCCGGAGCGCGAGAAGCTACGGTTTTTCATACCGCTTTCACGCAAAAAATCATGCCCAGGCTGATAATGCGGTTCTCTTTAGCGAAGGTCTTCTTTCGGACGGCCATCCGTAAATAGCTTGGCCGGCTTCGCACCGGACCGCAATGAGACATTGGAACTCTAGAGGAATGAAGAACAGCAAGGTCTACTTCTCGCGACGTGACACTTGCCTCGTGGCGATCTTCGCGATGATGCTGGTGTTCGTGCTATGGTTCATCGTCGATGGCGTTTACGAGGCCTCGTTGATTTTCGCCGCCGCGGCGCTCGGCATCTACCTCGTGCTGTGCCGCGTCAAACCGGTGTTGATTGAGGAAGATGGAAACGCGGCTAAAGGCGCGATGCACGCGGATGATCGGCCGCGGGATGAGCGCGTTAACAAAGCGGAAACGATCTCGGGGGAGAACGTGCGGGAGACGGGAGCATGCGCCTGATCGCTAGCCCCGGATCTCTCTCGCGGGGGAGATTGCACTCGTTCTCGAAGCGGGTGGAGACGAGACCCGGTAAACGATGCCGACTTTGGTGCATGGCGAGCCACGCAGCGAAGGCCCAAGCTTGCCAATCGAGCCGTGTGACGGCAATCTCATCTCAGGAAGACGTTCAGTGGGTCTATGCCGGAGTATTCTCTGGTCGGGCAACAGGATATGGGAAACTCCGAAATCATGATCATGGACCGTGGAACTGCCGATGCCGGGGAGATGGACGAGGGAGCTTTGCCTGGGCTTCGGTCGAGGCTCCTCGACCGCCGGTCCTTTCTGTTCGGCTCTGCTGTCGGTCTCGGCGCGCTG
>JAFAQA010000344.1 GCA_019246665.1 Hyphomicrobiales bacterium | reverse complement strand
TACTGGGAACAGTTTTTGCGGAGAATCATGATCAAGTGGCTGCGAGACCTCTGGCCATGGCAGTCACGAGGCGCGCCACTTCTTCGCGGAGCATCGGGAACGCCATGACGCCGAGCTTCTCCTCGAGGCCCAAAAGCACGAGGCCATGCACGGCCGAGAACAGCGAGCGCGCAAGGGTCGCGCGGTCCGGAGCCGCAAGTTGTGGAACGAGGGGTTCGAGCAGCGCTTCGACCTTGTCAAAAAGCCGCGCCTGATCGGCAATCAGCCAATCCGGAACCGGCCTTCCTTCGGGCAAACGGTGCTCGAACAAGGCACGCCAACTCGCACGATGCGCAAAGGCGAAGTCGAGATAAGCGAGCGCAAGGGCGACGAGCCTTTGAAGCGCAACTTCGTGAGGCGAAGCGCGCCCCTCAACATCCGGGACGGTGATTGCATCGAGATGCGCCTCGAGCTTGGCGAGAGTGCGGGCGCTTACCGCGAGAATAAGCCCGTCGAGATCAGGAAAGACCGTATAAATCGCACCGAGCGCGCAACCAGCTTTTTCGGCGAGCGGACGCGCCTTCAGGCTTGCGAGGCCTTGTTTCTCGATAAGCGACAAGGCGGACTCGATCAGCCTTTCCTTCAGCTCGCCGCGACGAGTCCTGGTGCCATCAGGGGATCGAGGCATTTTCAGCTTCACAAAAAAATTTCTTCTTGAACAATGTTCATTTCTGGGTTAAATGGAGATCATGAACAAAGTTCATATGACAAGTTTAACCCGCCGACAAGGTAGGATGACAATGACCGCCAAGCTGAAATGCGCCAGCAGGAGGTGCTTGCCATGATCGCCTCGCTGATGAGATCGCGCCGATTCGCACCGATGTTTTGGTGCCAGTTTTTTGCCGCGCTCGGCGACAATTTTCTCAAGAACACGCTCGCGCTTCTTGTGCTTTTTGAGCTCGGCAATGATGAAGGTGCCTCTGCCGTGACCTTCGCGGGGGCCTTGTTCATCCTGCCCTTCTTTTTTCTCTCCGCACTCGGCGGGGAGCTCGCGGATCGATTCGACAAGGCAAAAGTCGCCCAAAAGATCAAGCTTGCCGAGTTGGGCGCGGCCGCCCTGGCGGCGATCGGCATGGTGTTGCACGCCATTCCCTTGCTGTTCGTCGCGCTTTTTCTCTTCGGCGTGATGTCGGCGCTCTTCGGCCCGGTGAAATACGGAATACTTCCCGATCAGCTGCGCGAGAACGAGCTCACCGGCGGCAATGCGCTCATCGAGGCGGCGACCTTCGCGGCAATTCTTCTCGGCACGATCGGCGGCAGCATCGCGGCGGCAAATCTCGATGCGCCGTTCTCGCGCGCGAGCCTCCTCGTAGCGGGCCTGCTGCTCGCGGTTTCACTCGCCTCTTACGGTTCCTCGCTCTTCATCCGCCCGACGGGTGCGGCGGCGCCGAGTCTGGGGATCACGCGCAATCTCGCCGCTTCGACGCTCGCGCTCGTCTCGACCTTGCGCGTCGATCGAAGGCTGTGGGTCGGTGCCATGGTGGTCTCCTGGTTCTGGCTCGTCGGCGCCATGGCGCTTTCGCTTCTGCCGAGCGTCGTGCAGATCGCCTTCAACGGCAGCGAATACGTCATCAGCCTTTGCCTCGCGATCTTCGCCATCGGCGTCGCGCTCGGCTCATTCCTCGCCGCCAAAGCGTCGCGTGAGCGTCCCAATCTCGCGCTCGTGCCGCTCGGCGCTGGCTTGATGGCGATCTTCTGCCTCGACATTGCTGGAATTGCCGCGAGAGCCAGCACCTTGCCGACGCTTCTCTCGTCGACCGAATTCCTGCTCTCAGGCCGGGGCTGGCATCTTCTTGTGGACCTCCTCGGGCTTGCCTTCGCGGGCGGCTTGTTCGTCGTCCCCTCTTTCGCCCAAGTCCAGGCCTGGGCGCCTCCGCAAATGCGCGCTCGTGTCGTCGCGGCCGTAAACGTCATCTCGGCGGGCTTCATGACGGCATCCGGGCTCATCTTCGGACTCGCTCAGAAGGCGGGCATCACGTTGACGCCGCTCTTCCTCGTCCTCGCGCTCGGCAATCTCGTCATCATGGTCCTCATCCTGCGGGTCTGGGGCAAGGACGGCTTGCGCGATCTCGGCATGTTCGTGTTCAGGGCCCTGTTTCGCGTGGAGGTGCGCGGCATGGAGAACATGCCGGCGGCCGGCACGCGCATGGTGATCGCGCCCAATCATGTCAGCCTCATCGATGGGCCGCTCGTGCATGTGGCGCTGCCGATCGATGCCGCCTTCGCGGTCGATACCACCATCGCCAATGCCTGGTGGGCCAAGCCGTTCATGAAGCACATTCGCGCCCATCTTCTTGATCCGACACGCCCCCTTGCGGCGCGCGCCTTGACGCACGCCGTCGCCGATGGCGAGCCAATCGTGATCTTCCCGGAAGGACGCATCACGGTCACGGGTGGGTTGATGAAGGTCTATGAAGGCGCCGCGATGATCGCCGACAAGGCGGATGCCGTGATCGTGCCGGTCCGCATCGACGGTGCCGAACGCTCGCCCTTCTCTTATCTGCGCCGCACGCAGACACGAAAGGCCTGGTTCCCCAAAATCAAGGTCACCATCCTGCCCCCGCAAAAGCTCGATGTGGACCCGTCGCTCAAGGGGCGGGCGCGCCGCCTCGCGGCCGGCGTGGCGCTTCAGGACATCATGGCCGAAGCGGCCGTGCTGAGCTCCCACACCCAGCAGACGCTCTTCGAGGCGCTCATCGAAGCGAGCCGCACGCGGGCCGTGAGAGGTCGCGTCGCTGTCGAGGATCCGCTCGGCAACAAGCTTGCCTACCGAAAGCTCATCCTTTCGGCCCAGATCCTCGGGCGAACGCTCGAAGGCTTCGCAGCGCCGGGCGAGGCCGTCGGTGTGCTCTTGCCGAACTCGGCGGGCGTGGTCGCGACCTTCTTCGCCTTGCAGACGAGCGGCCGCGTCCCCGCGATGCTGAACTTCAGTGCCGGGTCCGCGAATGTGATTGCCGCCTGCAAGGCCGCCAAGGTCACGACCGTCCTCACCTCGCGAAGCTTCATCGAGAAGGGGCGCCTCGAGAAGCTGATCGAGGCGCTCGCCCCCGTGGTGCGGCTCGTCTATCTCGAGGACATGCGCGCCGAGATCGGCGGTTTCGACAAATTGCGCGGCCTCGTTGCCGGCAAGCGCGCTCTTGTGGCACGGTTGCCGGATGATCCGGCCGTGATCTTGTTCACCTCGGGATCGGAGGGCACGCCGAAAGGCGTCGTGCTCTCGCATCGGAATGTCCTCTCCAACGCGGCGCAGGCCCTGGCGCGCGTCGGCGTGGGGGGAGAGGACAAGGTCTTCAATGTGCTGCCTGTCTTCCACTCCTTCGGCCTCACGGGCGGTCTCATCCTGCCGCTCGTTGCCGGAGTGCCGGTCTACATGTACCCGTCGCCACTGCATTACCGCATCGTGCCGGAGCTCGTGTACCAGACGAACGCCACCATCCTCTTCGGCACTGACACTTTCCTCGCCGGCTATGCGCGCTCCGCCCACCCTTACGATTTCCATTCGCTGCGGCTCGTCTTCGCCGGCGCGGAAGCGATCAAGGAGCAGACGCGCTCGCTTTACATGGAGCGCTTCGGCGTGCGCCTTCTCGAGGGCTATGGCGTCACCGAGACCGCGCCGGTGCTCGCCATCAATACCGAGATGGCGAACCGGGCCGGCAGCGTCGGGCGTCTCTCGCCCTTGATGGAGATGCGGCTCGAGCCGGTGCCCGGCGTCGAGCAGGGCGGACGGCTCTTCGTGCGCGGACCGAACGTGATGCTCGGCTATCTCACCGCCGCCAATCCGGGCGTAATCGAGCCGCCGGCGGAAGGTTGGCACGACACCGGCGACATCGTCGCGGTCGACGAGAAGGGCTTCATCGCGATTCGCGGCCGCGCCAAGCGCTTCGCCAAGGTGGGCGGCGAGATGGTCTCGCTTTCGGCGGTCGAAGCGCTCGTGACCGAGCTTTGGCCCTCCGCGCAATCTGCGGTCGTGGCGCTGCCCGATCCGCGCAAGGGCGAGCGCTTGCTCCTCGTGACGACGCAAGCAGACGCTGCCCGCGAGAGCTTGATCCGCGAGGCGAAGAACAAGGGCACCTCCGAGCTGATGATCCCGTCCGAGGTGATCATCGTCGAGAAGCTCCCGCTTCTCGCGACCGGGAAGGCCGATTACCCGGCTATCATCGAGCTCGCCGGCCAACGAACGCGCAAATCAGCGCCGGGCCTTGCGGCGTGAGCGTCCTCAAGTTCGGTCCTCAGTCCGCTACCAGGTCCTCCATGCGCAACGTGAGCGCTCGAGCGAGCCGCTTGACGAGCGCAGGATCGCCCTTGCGCTTGCCTGCCTCGAGGCTCGCAAGGTAGCTTTGCGAAATCTCGGCGCGCTTTGCGAGCGCCGATTGCGTGAAGCCACGCTTCCGGCGCCAGAAGGCAAGGGGTGTAGGAGCCGCAAGCAGCGTTCTCACCTCCTTGGACGTGAGTGCCTCGCTCTCACCACGCGCCAGCTTGGCCATGACCGTCACATGCCTGGCGGCATCCACCGCGTCCTCGAGTGCCTCGTACTCGTCAAGCGGGAGAATCACGAGCGTCTCGCCGGCGGCCGTCTTTATGGTCTGAATGGTCATGGCCCCTTGTCCTCAGGAATAAATACTGCTGCGCGGCCCGATATGCGTCACGATTATGGCGGTCTCAGTCTCCTCAAAAATCGCGCGATAATTCCCGATCCGCAGCCGCGAAGCCGACGAGTTCGCGAGGCGCTTCACGTCGCCGGCACCAGAGGAAGCATAGCGTTCGATCTTGCTCATGATCCGCTTTGCATCGGCACGATGTCTGCGAAGAGCGATTGCTGCTGACGATGAATAAGAGACCTTCTTCATCTACCCCTATTTCATATTGTAATATGCCCGCAGGCTTGCATATGTCAAAACGCGATTGCCATCAGTACGCGCAAATCAGCGCCGGGCCTTGCGGCGTGACTCTCAAAAAGGACCCTGCATATGACCACGGAGAGTGACGATGCGCCGCGCATCGTCGTGCGCTATTCACTCAGCGATGCGGAGGTGCGCGCTTACTGGCGCGCGAGCGCGGCGCGCCAACAAAATGCGGCCCGCGGCCGGCAACTATCCTGGATTGCCTACCTCGGCGCCTTCCCGGTCAGCATTGTCGGTGGCTATCGTTCCAAAGCGCGTGCTGACGCCGAACGAGGAAGAGGGGATCCTCGAGCTCGCCGCACAACATATTGGCGCAAAGGCCTGAATTTCGGGCGGGTTCCCGCCCCTTGGCGCGTTCTGTATAAGCTTTGACGAAGCGGCCGGAGAATATCCGCGTGCGGAACCTGAATCGAGGAAAGAAACGTGAAGGAGCTTCGAGCCCGCGCCGGCCCGGCAAGCCTTCTTCAGTCACGCGCCGCACACCCTATCTGCAGGGCCAGATCGATGGGCTGTGCGGGCTTTACGCGATCATCAACGCGTTCCAATGCCTGTTCCCCGCGAGCTTCACGGATGATGATGCCTGGGAGTTGATGACGATCTTGTGCGCCTCGATTGCGCACAAGTTTCCGGCGGTGATCTGGAAGGGCGCGGGCGTCGAGGACACGGTCACGCTGTTCAACACGGCCGAGAAATATGCAGCAAAGACGCGGCATCTGAAGGGGCGCATCGTTGTCACGAGGCCCTTCGCGCGGCGCAAGATCGAACGGGTGCAGGACTTCTGGGCCGAGATCGGCTCCTGGCTCGAAGCGGGAGGGTCAGCGCAGACGAAGCGTCTCGCCTGCATCGGCATCGGCCATCCGGACAACCACTGGACGCTGGTGACGAAGACGAGCGGGAAGAGTGTCACCTTCTTCGATTCCTGGGAGCTCAAGCGGCTCGCGCTTCGGCAATTCACCATCTCGCAAGATGTGGCGAAGGCGAATGGCGGCATGCACAAGCTCGACACGCGGCAGACCTTCCTCATCGAGCGCTTTGAAGGCTGAAGCATGAAGGTGAAGCGTGAGGGGTGAAGGCTGAAGTTCTCCGTTTTCACCTTTCACATTTCACTCTTCCCTGTTCCCTCCTCCATTTTCCCTTTTTCCTTTTCCCACTTCCCTTTTCCCTCTAGCTTGCGCCGCAGCATCGCGGCCCCTAGCCGCCCAATCGGAACCCGTCATGTCAGACCTCGATAAAGTCTTGAATCATCTCGATCAGAATCTCGACGCCGCCGTCGAGCGGCTTTTCACCTTCCTGCGCATTCCCTCGATTTCGACGGAC
>JAFAQA010000341.1 GCA_019246665.1 Hyphomicrobiales bacterium | reverse complement strand
GCCTCATGCTGATCATGGGTGACGAAAACGAAGGTGATGCCGACCTCGTTCTGCAAGCGTTTGAGCTCGAGCTGCATCCCGGCGCGCAGCTTTTGATCGAGCGCCGAGAGCGGTTCGTCGAGGAGGAGCACGCGCGGCTCCGTGGCGAGCGCTCGCGCCAGCGCGACGCGCTGCTGCTGACCCCCTGAAAGCTGCGCGGGCTTGCGCTTCTCGAGTCCGTCGAGGCGAACCAGCGCCAGCATGTCCTTGACGCGGGACGCGATCTCAGCTCGCGGCCGGCGCTGCATCTGCAGGCCGAACGCGATGTTCTCTTCGACCGACATGTGCGGGAACACCGCATAGCTTTGGAAGACGGTGTTGACGGGGCGTCGGAACGGAGGAAGCCCGTCGAGCTTCTGGCCATGCACGAGGATCGAGCCCTCGTCTTGCGTTTCGAATCCGGCGATGAGGCGCAACAGCGTGGTCTTCCCGCATCCGGACGGCCCAAGCAGGGTGAAGAATTCATTTGATCGTATGGTGAGCGACACCCCGTCGAGCGCGACCACGGAACCGCCGGCGAAGCGCTTCACGAGACTTCGGCAATCGACGGCGATCTTGCTCTGTGCGAATGATGTTTCGCGGTCCGCTGCTTGCGCGCGATCGCCTTCGCTCGTCGCGACGCGCGCGAAGGATGATAGTGAGTTCGGCGATATCCGACTTGCCGGAATGCTCCGCAAAAGCGCCATCCTCACCTATCGACAGAGTGCCGAGACTTGGTTTTCGTTGGTTCAGAATTGGCACAGAATGGTTGGCGCGACAAGAGCCGCGCGCGCGTGAACATCGTCGCATTCACTAGGATCGCTCCCTACATTGCGTCGCCTCACGATTTCCCATATTGGTCCAGCTTGGCTCGATATTGCCGAACGGAAGGCAGGGACGGCAAAGACCATGAATGTCTCGCCCGGTGCGATCCTCCCTTCGCGCAGCCAGCGCGCGCGCGCCCGGCGGCAGATCGACCAGTTGCACGCCGTGCTTGAGCGCCAGATCGATCAGGGCCGCATCAGGCCAGGCGAAAGACTGGCCACGGAGCGCGAGCTCGCGCTTCAGTTCGGGGCTTCCCGCAGTGTCGTGCGGGCCGCGCTGGCGGAGCTGCACCGGGTGGGCAAAATCATCCGCAAGGTGGGGCACGGGACGGTGGTCACCTCGACTTCGGATGCCTCACGCGGCTCGATCAGCCTCCCGCTCCTCGATACGAGCCCGGCCGAGCTTCTGGAGTTTCGCCTCGCCTTCGAGCCCGGGCTTGCCGAAGCCATGACGTTGAACGGTTCGGAGCGTGACCTTCGCTCCGTGATGGAATGCGTCGAAGCTGGCGACAAGGCGGACGGGCTCGAGGAGTGGGAGCACTGGGACCGCACCTTCCACCAGCGGCTCGTCGCCGCGACCCACAATCGTCTGGCGATCGGGGTCTTCGATGCCGTCATCGCCATCCGCCACGAACGCCCTTGGCTCAAGCTGAAGCAAGGGCACACGGATGCAGCGCGCTGGCAGGAATACCAGAGCGATCACCGGAAAATCGCACTCGCCGTGCTCGACCGCAATCCCGATGCGGCGGGGCACGCGATCCGCGCTCATCTGTTGAAGGTGAGGACCAGGATGCTCGGCAGTTGACGCTCGTTTGGCTGAAGTGCCTCGCGGAATGCGTGCGTATTCTCGACGTCAGTTCTGGAGCCTACCTACGGTCTACGCCGCGTCGAGCTCAATCCGCACACGCCGGCCCAAAGCTGTGGCGATAGTCACCAGCGCATCGAGAGAGAAACGGGAGACACGACCGCGCAATAGATCATTCATCCTGGGTTGTGTGACGCCGCAATGGGCAGCCGCCTCTGTTTGCTTCCAGCCGTTGGCCTTGATGATGGCCGTGACCTGCTGCATGAGCTCGGCCCGGGCTCGAAGATTTGCGGCCTCATCAGGCGTGTCGGCGATCGCATCCCAGACACTGGCAAAGGCTCGCGGCTTTCTCATTTAGCGCCTTTCATCATTTCGAGGAAACGCTTCCTCGCAATTGCGATCTCACGGAAAGCCGTGGTCCGCGTTTTCTTCTTGAACGCATGCAGCACATACACCGCATCCCGCATTCTGGCCGTGTAAATCACTCGATAAGTACCATGGTCGTCCCAAACCCGGATTTCCTCGACCCCTCTGCCTATGGACGGCATCGGCTTGAAATCATCGGGTTGATGACCGTGTTGCACCCTATGCAATTGATAGCCCGCGTCACGCCTCGCGTCTGCCGGGAAATCTCGCAACTCCTTCAGGGAATCTCCTTGAAAGCGTATCGGCTTCATTGCCGTTTTTTATATCAAAACGGATATACAGACACAAGGGCTAATACACTAATGGCGCTCAGCCGACCGGCCTCAACCCGCACCATTCGCTGATGAAGCGCGCGATAACGATCGTTGCCTTCTTCAGGCTCTCGAGCTCGACGAATTCGTCAAAGCCGTGCCCGTCCGTGCTTGCCGGGCCATAGGCGAGTGACGGGATGTCGTAATAGCGCCCGTAAAAGCGGCAATCGGTCACCGCCGGAAGGATCGTCTCCTGCGGCTCATCTTTCATCACGGCGCGATGGGCGGCGCGCATCGCGTTCTCGAATTCGGAGCCGGGCTCGAGCACGTAGTCATCAGCCTGAAACCCGTTCCAGACGATCTCCGGAAGATTGTTCGCGAGAAAGTTGTCGCGCCTCGAAGCTTCCATCACGACTTGGGTCAGCTCGCGCCGGAACGCCTCGAGCGACATGCCGGGCAAAACGGCGATGCGGCAATCGACCTCGCACCAAGACGGCGTCGAGCTCGCCCAATCACCACCCTTGATCTTGCCCGGATTGAACTTCACCGGGTTCTGGATCTTGCTGAACCAGGGATGCTGCTTGGCGCGCTCGTTCAGCGACTTGGTGAAGGCTCTAATGGCCTCGATGAGGCCGAAGGCCGAGAGGATCGCGTTCGTCCCCTCCTCGCTGCGCGATACATGGACCGGACGGCCGCGGAGCTTCAGGCGAAACCACATCACCCCGACGGTGCCGCGCAGGATGCGTTGCCCAGTGGGCTCCGGAATAAGGCAAGCGTCGGCCCGATAACCGCGCGCGAGCGTCGAGAGCGCCCCATTGCCGGTGCACTCCTCTTCGGTGACCGTCTCGACATAGACGTCTGAAGCCGGCGCGTATCCAAGATCGCGCAAGGCGCCGAGCGCGAACACCATGGCGCTGACCCCCGCTTTCATGTCGCCGGCGCCGCGCCCATAAAGGCGCCCCTCACGAACCGTGCCTGCGAAAGGCGGGGATTGCCACATCTCGAACGGGCCCTCGGGCACGACGTCGACATGGCCTTGGAGGATGAGGCTTCTGCCGCGCTGCTCAGGGCTTCTGATCGTCGCGACCACTTGCACGGCGCGCGCGTAGTCGGTGTCCATCACCGGCGAGAAGCCTGGTAGATGCGCCATCTCCACATCGGCGAGTGAATAGCGATCGACGCTCCAGCCACGTCCCGCGAAATCACGCGCCAGCCAATCCTGGCAAGGGCTCTCTTCACCGCGCAATGTCGGAAAGCCAACGAGCTTCGTCAGCCACGCGACCTGGGCCGCGAAACTGCTTTCGACGGCAGCGGCGATCTTGGCAGGCTCGAGGGACATCAGCGACTCCGATATTCAGCCGGCAACGACATTGCCAATGCTCATGTAGGAAGAGGGCGTCATACGCGCGCTCGGCGAGCGTATCCACGCCTTTTCTTGGACACGGCCGATCAAGGAAGTCATGGATAACCGGACCACGTCGGGTCAGGACGGAAAGAGGCTGAGAATCTCGAATAACATTTGCGCGCCGGCCTGCGCCGTGTTCGTGGTCGCATCATATTGCGGCGCGACCTCCACGAGATCGGCCCCGACGAGGTTGACGCCCTTGAGGCCGCGCAGAAGCGCCATCGCCTCTCGGGTCGAGAGCCCTCCTGCTTCCGGCGTGCCGGTGCCCGGCGCAAAGGCCGGATCGAGACTGTCGATGTCGAAAGTGAGATAGGTCGGCCCCTTGCCCACGGTGGCCTTGGCGCGCCGCACGACTTCGGGGATTCCGAGCTCATCGATCTCTTCGGCATGGATCACCGTCATGCCGGAATCATAGGAGAACTCCCACAGATATTCGGACGAGCCCCGAATGCCGATCTGCACGGTCCGACGCGGGTCGAGCGCGCCGTCGAGCACAGCGCGCCGGAAAGGGCCGCCATGATGGAATTTGCAGCCCTCGAAGGCACCGCTCGTGTCGCAATGGGCGTCGATATGAACGAGGCCGACCGGTCCGTTTTTCGCGACAGCCTTAAGCAGCGGCAGGGTCATGGAGTGATCGCCGCCCACCGAGACCGGCTTCACGCCGGCGTCGACCAGGATTCGCACATGGCGGAAGATGTCGGCATGGGACTTTTCAAGATCGAAGCGGCTGCTGAGCGGGATGTCGCCGATGTCCGCGACCGCAAGATCATGCGTCGGCATGCATTTCAGCACGTGATTGTAGGGCCCGATGCGCTCGATGGCGCGCAAGGCTCGCGGCCCGAAGCGAGCGCCGTTGCGGTTCGTCACGCCGAGATCCATGGGGATGCCGAGGAGGGCCACGTCCAGCCCTTTGAGGTTGGGCTTCTTCCAATCCACCTGGCGAAGCGGCGCCCGCAACAACGTAGGAATGCCGGAATAAGGGAAGCTTCGCTGTCCGCTCGGAGAAAATATCCGCTCGGCCACCTTGCGAAACTCTGGGTCGCGAACGATGCCGCCATCGGCATCGCCATATTTGGCGCGCAGCTTATCGAGCGTTAGCTTGGTCATCTCGGCTTTCCTCCGCGTCGAAAATTAAGGCCGCGCAGTTGCGCAGCTGCAAGGCGGCTCGCAATGTAAAGCTGCCCCGCCGAAAATGCATGGCCCCCCTCGGTGGCCGGGACACGGAGCTTTGGATAAGCAACTCCAATCGCTTAGCTTTTTGCCCAGCGCGCCGAGCCCGCGGCGACGCCAGCCGAGCTTTCGTTACCATTTAACGACGAACCTTCGCGAAAACGTGCTTTCAACTGTCAACATGAGCGGTTGGCTGATGCGCCCTCTTCCTCGCATATGGCGGGCCACGACAATTAGCGTTGTCGTTAGTCGATCCGCATATAAGAGGAGCATCCCAAGTGAAACGAGTTAGCCTCGCCCTGATCGTCCTTGCATTCTCGCAGCAGGCGGCGTTCGCGGCCTGCACGCAACAAGAAGCCATGGGCAAAGCGCAGCAATTGAGCGCCCAGGTCCAAAGCCTGATGGCCAAGGATCCACAGAAGGCGGTTGACTGGGCGAAGAAGGCTGCCGCCGCTCAACAGGACAATTTCAAGCCCGGCGTGATCCCGGACCTGGACAAAGTCTGCACGAGCTATGACCAGATGCTCGCGGATATCGCCAAGGTGCAGTGAGCCGCGCGGGCGTCCTGCCACTCAATGGATTTGCGTTCCGGAAAGTGGGTCCCACTTTTCCGGATCGTGCCCTTTAATAGATGATTGATCTCCGCGCTCACGCCCCGGCCGTCTTAGTCAAAACGGTCCCCACCCTCTTGCAGTCGTAACTCGCGCTGCACGCGAACCGCGAATTGCATCAACACCGCCACATGCGCCCCGCCGGCGACTGCCGCGATTCTCATCACAGGGCTGACAGTGCAATCACGATAGGATGAGCGTGCGCATCGATCGGTTGAGCCTCGTTCCCGCACTTGGCGCGAAAGAGAATCAATATTAGCGTTGCTCTAATGGTTAGCAACCGTCGTGGCCCTGCACGCACTCATCGAGCTTGCGTTGCTGTCACGAGACGCGCGCTGTTGCGCCATTCTGTCGAGATTCTGAATTTTTGCCGGAGCCATCCATGTTCCCCTCGTCGATCCCAGGCTTTTCGTTCTTCGGCGACTGGACGGCTTTGCTGGGAATTCTGCCGATCGCAATTTTCGGCATCATCATCCTGCGGCTCTGGTTGTCTCAGGCTCGACGCCGGCAATTGCTGCAATCGGGAATATCCGCGCCGGCGCGGGTCCTGCGTTTGTGGGATACGGGCGCATCGATCAATGACAATCCGAAGATCCGCGTCGAGCTCGAGGTGCTGCCGACGGACGCTCCGGCATTTCGTGCCGAGACCGCGTTTTACGTCTCAAGGCTAGGGGGTGCATTCGCCTATCAGCCTGGGATGATGGTAAAAGTGCGGTACGATCCGCGAAAATCAAACCCAAGCGTGACCTTGGATGAGGGCGCGCCAGGCAAGTTCGAGCTTCCCTTCAAAAGGATGGCCATCAGTTTCGTCGTCATAGGTGCCCTCGCGTTCGCTGTGCAACATGCCATCAGAGCGTCTATCAACCAGCATTTCTCGGAAGCTTTTGGCGTGATCACAGGCGAGCTCAAAGCAACGGGAGCCGTTGGGAATTGGGCCGCGACACCTGCCGTCTGCGAGAACTACAGCGCTTTCACCAAACCGAGCAAATCTCTTTTGCTCATTTTCGCTGGAACCTCAGGAAAAGGCGCCTCGCAAGTGGCCGCCGCGCTCACGCCGGACAACCGTCCTTCCATCACGGTGACGCATAGTGCTGGCGAGACGCGCTTCGATGAGAAAAGCTGCAAAGTATTACGCATCGGCTTGAGTCCGCGATCGGAGGGAGATGGCACGCAAAGGCTGGACGGCTCCATCGATGCGGATTGTGCCGATCGGCAAATGACACTCGTCGGGCACGTGGAAGTGCGGGGATGCCAGTGAAAGCCGCTAAGCTGCGCGTTTGCAAGAAACCAATTTACGAGGAACACCGCAAAGCCCATTGGCCTAATATTCAGCGTCAAAGTGAAATCAGCGAGCGAGACGGGCACCTGCTTCCCGACGCTTGTCAACGCGCCGGCGCCGCCATATCCCTTTGCGCCTGAGCGCTTGCGGGCTCTTTTAGCGCATGAGGGTTGCGATGGCTTATCGCTCGGCCTGGATGACCGCGGAGCTCGACCAGTTCCGCGATCAGTTCCGCCCCTTCCTCGAGAAGGAGCTCGCGCCGCAGGCCGAGAAATGGCGAGAGCAGAAGATGGTCGATCGCGTCGCCTGGCGAGCGCTCGGCGAGATGGGCGCGCTTTTGCCGAGCGTGCCGGAAGCCTATGGCGGCATCGGCGCGAGCTTCGCTTACGAAGCAGCGGTGATCGAGGATCTCGAGACGATCGTGCCGGAAATGACGGTCGGCGTCTCGGTGCACAGCGCCATCGTCGCTCACTACGTCCTGAATTATGGCTCGGAGGAGCAGAAGCGGCGCTGGCTGCCCGGCATGGCAAAAGGCGAACTCATTGGCGCTATCGCCATGACCGAACCGGGCACGGGCTCTGACCTGCAAAATGTGCGCACCACGGCGAAGCGGCAAGGCAACGCCTATGTGATCAATGGCCAGAAGACCTTCATCACCAATGGCCAGCTCGCCGATCTCGTGATCGTCGTCGCGCGCACCGGGGAAGCCGGCGGCAAAGGGCTTTCGCTTCTCGTGCTCGAGACGCAAGGCAAAGAAGGCTTTCGGCGCGGGCGCAACCTCGACAAGATCGGCCTCAACGCCTCCGACACTTCCGAGCTCTTCTTCGAGAACGCCGTCGTGCCTCCCGACAATCTGCTCGGCCCCGAGGAAGGCCAAGGCTTCGCGCAGCTCATGCAGCAATTGCCGCAAGAGCGGCTGGCGCTGGCGCTCGCCGCCGTCGCCTCGATGGAGCGCGCCATCGAGATCACCGTCGCCTATACGAAGGAGCGCAGGGCCTTCGGCCAGCCGATCATCGACTTTCAGAACACCGGCTTCACCCTTGCCGAGCGCAAGACCGAAGCCATGATCGCGCGCGTCTTCGTCGATTGGTGCGTCGAGCGGCTCGTCGCGGGCGAGCTCGACACCGTCATCGCCTCTATGGCGAAATGGTGGTGCTCGCAAAAACAGGTCGAGACGGCGGATGAGTGCCTGCAGCTCCATGGCGGCTACGGCTACATGCGGGAGTATCCGATCTCGCGCATTTTCGTCGATGCGCGGATCCAGAAGATCTATGGCGGCACGAATGAAATCATGAAGCTCCTGATCGCGCGTTCGCTTTGAGCGCGGCGCGGCTTGTTTCGTTGGCCATTACTGAAATAGCCGCGGCACAGCAGCGAGGAGACGCTTCGTGTAGTCTTGCGTGGGTTCCGTCAGCACCAGGGTCGCCGGCCCTTGCTCGACGATCTCTCCTTGACACATCACGGCCACGCGATCCGCGAAGGCGCGCGCGATCGAGATGTCGTGCGTGATCATGAGGTAGCCAAGGCCACGCTCCTTCTTGATGTCGGAAAGCAAGTTGAGGACTTGTCCGCGGATCGAGACATCGGCGCCTGAGAGCGGCTCGTCGGCGACGATCAGGCGAGGCCCCATGGCGAGAGCGCGGGCGATCGCAACTCGCTGGCGTTGCCCACCGCTCAATTCATGCGGATATCGCTCGAGATAGGCGCTGCCCGGCCTCAGCCCCACACTCTCCAAAAGCTCGACCTCTGAGCGCTCGATGCTCGTGGACTCGGTCGCACCGGCTGGCCGCTGCCGCAGCGCCTGGCGCAAAAGATCCCGCACGGGGCGCCGCGGATTGAGCGAGGCTGTCGCGTCCTGGAAGATCGGCTGGAACGCGACGCGCTCGCGACGCAGCTCCCGGCTCGACATCTCGCCAAGGCTTTTGCCGCCGATGAGCACCCGGCCCGCATCGGGACGAAGCAAGCCGAGCGCGATGCGTCCCAAGGTCGATTTGCCCGAACCGCTTTCGCCGACGAGGGCGACCGTTTCCCCTTCTTCGACCACGAGGCTCACATCGCGCACCGCCGTGACAAGCGCTCCGCCTGAGCGGCGAAAAATATGCGTGATGGCGTCGAGCGCAAGGAGCGGCACCGCCATCCTAGCCCCCAACCACGCGACCGGAAGCGGAAGCGGCGTCCCCTGGCTGCGGATAAAGCCAACAGCGCACGGCGTGCGATTCGCCTTGGTCGAGGACCGTCGCGTCCGGCATCGAGCGCACGCATTCTGTCATCGCCTTCGGGCAGCGCGGCGCGAAAGGACAACCTTGGGCCGGCTCGCCAAGATCGGGCGGTTCCCCGCCGATGGTCGCGAAACGCCCTTTTGCATCACGATCGGCGCGTGCCGCGTGAAACAGCCCGACCGTATAGGGATGTGCGGGTGCAGCGAACACGTTTTGCGTGCGGCCCCACTCGAGCACGCGCCCGGCGTAGATCACGTAAAGGCGCTCGCAGGCCGAGGCCACGATCCCAAGGTCATGAGTGATGAGCAGCATCGCCATGCCGAGCCTCTCGCGCAGATCGCGCAAAAGCGCGAGGATCTCCGCTTGTGTCGTCACGTCGAGAGCGGTCGTCGGTTCATCCGCGACCAACAAGCGCGGCTCGCAAGCGAGCGCGACCGCGAGAAGGGCTCGCTGGCGCATGCCGCCCGACAATTCATGCGGATAGGCGCGCGCGAGCGAGGATGGAAGCTTGACGAGCTCGAGAAGTTCACCGACCCGCTCCGCGACGCGACGCTGCGGCGTGTGCCGCTCGATGCTCTCCGCGATCTGACGGCCGATGCGCATGATCGGGTTCAAGAAGCTCAGAGGGTCCTGGAAGACCATCGCCACGGGATGACCGCGCTCGCCCTCCCATTCGCCTTGCGAAAGCCAGGTCACATCGCGGCCGGCCATGAGAATACGCCCCGCTTCGATCCGCGAGCTGCGCTCCGGATTGAGGCCGAGCACGGCGCGTGCGAGCGTGGATTTCCCCGAGCCCGATTCGCCAACGAGCCCGACCGCCTCGCCTTCGTGGATGGTGAGGCTCGCCCCGTTGAGCGCGCGGATCGCGCCCTCGCGCGTGCGGAAGGTGAGCCGCACATCCTCTATCTGCAAGATCGGCGGTTTCGTCGGCGACATCGCTCAAGCTTCGGCGCGCGGGTTGAGCGCGGCGCCGATCGCGTCACCCAGCAGGTTGAAGGCGAGCACGGTGAGAAAAATCGCCGTGCCTGGAAAGACCGACAGCCACCAGGCGTTGTAGAGAAATCGCTGGCCGCTGTTGAGCATGCGCCCCCAGCTGACGAGATCGGCGCTGGAGAGGCCAAGGAAGCTGAGCGCGGCCTCGAGCAAGATCGCTTGCGCGACGATCAAGGTGCCGGCCGCGAGCACGGGAGCGAGCGCATTCGGGATCACCTCGGTCGCGAGAATGACGGGCTCGCGTACGCCGAGACAGCGCACAGCGTCGACGAATTCGAGCCCCTTGATGCGCATCACCTCGCCGCGCATGAGGCGCGCGACCTGCGGCCAGGCGAGGAGCGCGATGACCGTGACGACCCGGGTGAGGCCAGGGCCGGAAAGCGCCACGATCACGGCCGCAAGGATGAAGCTCGGCACCACCTGGAACACCTCGGCGATGCGCATCACGAGAAGGTCGAGGGCACCGCCGTAATAGCCGGCGGTCGCGCCGATGACGACGCCGATGACGGTCGCAGCGAGTGCTGCCGCGAAGCCGACCGTCAGCGAGACTTCGACACCGTGGAGGATGCCGGAAAGCACGTCGCGACCGAGCTCATCGGTGCCGAGAAGGTGGGCAAAGCTCGGCGCTTGCATCACCTCATTCGAGATTTGCCGCGGATCGGGACCCGGCAGGAAAGGTGTCGCGAGCGCGACGAGCACCAGCAACAGCACATAGGCTGCGGCGAGCACGCCTGCACGATAGGAAGAGAAGCGCCGCCATGTCCTATGCATGGCGAAGGCCGGTCGAGCGCACGCGCGGATCGAGGCTTGCATAGACCAGATCGGTCGCGACATTGGCGATCACGACCGCGATCGCGGTCAAAAGGAAGATGCCCTGCAGCACAGGATAGTCGCGATTGCCGATCGAGGTGATGAAAAGATTGCCGAGGCCAGGCCAGGCGAAGACCGTCTCGACCAGGATGGCGCCGGTGAGCGAATAGCCAAAATTGTAGCCGATCACAGTGACCACCGGGATCAGCGCGTTCGGCAGCACGTGGCGCCACAGCACGCGCCGACGGCTCAGGCCCTTTGCCTTAGCGGTGAGCACGAAATCTTGCGACAAGGCGTCGAGCACGCTCGCGCGCGCCACGCGCGCGACGATCGCGACATAATAGATGGTGACCGCGAACATCGGCAGGATGAGATGCCAGAGCACGTCGAGCACATAGGGCCATCCGGTGAGCCGCGTGCGCAGCGAGAACATCCCCTGGGCGGGCAGGAGATGAAGCTTGATGGCAAACATGATCACGAGAAGCTGGCCAAGCCAGAAGATCGGCAGGGAGAAGCCGACGAGGCTCAAAGCCGTGAGGCCTGAATCGTAGAGGCTGCCGGCGCGCGGCGCGGCAGCAAGCGCCATGACGATGCCGAGACTCGCGGCAAGCGCGAGCGCCGGCAGCATCAAGATCAAGGTGAACTGCGCGCGCTGCAGGATGAGCCCAAGCACCGGCTGTCGATTGGCGAAGGAGAAACCGAGCTGCCCTTTGGCGAGGTTCAAGAGGTAAAGGCCGAGCTGGGTGAGCACCGGCTGGTCGAGGCCGAACTCATGCCGGATCTGATCGGCATAGCCGGGCGGCGCGGGAAAATCGCCGATCAGCGCCTGGATCGGATCGCCCGGCACGATGTGAATGATGAGGAAATTGACGATCAGGATGGCCAGAATGACCGGAATGGCCCAGCCGAGCCGGGCCAAGAGAAACCGAGCCAGGAGAGAGCGCCGCATCAGGGCATCGTGCTCATGCGGCGCCTCGCGCTTCGCCCTCCGGCACGAGAAGCCCGCTGAGATCGCGCAGATCCTCGACCTCATCAAGACGCGTGATCAGAGCCATCAACTGGCGGGCGCGCGACGACCCGAGCACGGGCGTGATCAGCGAGATCGCCTTGCGCTCGAGCTCGGTGTCGCTCAGCGGATTTTCGGGCGCCCCTTTGGCGAAGGGAATTTGCCGCACAAAGCTTCGGCCATCGGAGAGGCGAAGCTCGAGCGGCGGATATTCGCCAATCTTGAGCACCCGATCATTGACGATTTGCACGAGGCGCATGAGCCGGCGCACCTCCGGCTCATCGCTGCGCAGAGGGGAAAACTGATCGAGAGTCGCACGTCCGCTCAGCGCACCGACCGCGAGCGCATATTGCATGCTGAATTGGGCATCGAGCATGTTGCCGATGGTGAGGCGATCGAATTGCCGGCAGGTTTGGGCATTGCCGTGCACGACCATGCCGGCGATGGCCGAAGCGCCGACCCCGGCCTCTTGCATCATCTCGAACAGGGCATCGAGACAAGCATGCAGCCCGCGGCAGCAGGCATAAGGCTTCATGCCGGAGGTCGCGATCCGGAACTCCTCGCCGAGTCCGGCCAAGGTTGCTTCGGGGGTCGCGGTTCCCGACGCATAGGTCGAGAAAAAGCCGCCCCATTCGGCTTCGAGGATGCGTCGCGGTCCCGTCATGCCGGCTTGCGCCAGAAGCGCGGAGGTGAGGCCGTTCTCGGCCGCTTTTCCGGGATGGAAACGCTTGGTCATGGCGCCATCCTCGAGAAAGGCCCAGATGCCCCCAGTGAAGGTGCCCGCGATGCCGAGCGCGTTCGCGAAGCGATCGGCCTCGAGCCCGAACAGCTTGGCGGCCGCAGCTGCCGCGCCGAAGCTCCCGCAAGTGCCGGTCGAATGCCAGCCCTTCTCGTTGTGCGGGCGATATCCGCCCGCCCCTTCGAGCACGCGTGCCGCGAGATCATAACCTGCGAGAAGCGCGGTAAGTGCCGCCTTTCCTGTGATCCGACCGCGTGCCGCAAGCGCCAGGACGACGGGAACGACAACCGCGCCCGAATGGCCGCAACCGCCGAAATCGTCGAGCTCCAGCGCATGCGCCGCCGTGCCGTTCACCATGGCGGCGAGCGGCGCCGGCAACGTGGTGCGATGGCCGAAGACGACGCTCGATCCCGTTCCGCCCTCGGCGGCCGCGAGTGCGGCTTGAAGTGCAATCAACGTGACTTCGCTCCCCGAACCCGCGATTGCCGCGGCGAGATTGTCAATGAGAAAGCGCTTCGCGAGCGCCACCGTCGAGGACGGGAGATCCTCGTAGCGGACCGGCGCCCAGTAATTCGCGAGGCTTTCCGTGAGCGTCGCGCCAGCGGCTTTCCCTGCCACTTCGTCTACGGCTCCAGCCATGTGTCGTCCCACCACATGTAATTCGCGCCGTGCCAAAGGCCCTTGAGCTTGGCGCTCGCCACGTCGATCTCGGCCTGCTGATGGATGGTAAGCGTCGGCAGATCGCGCGCCAGAATCTCCTGCACCTTGAAGTAATTCTTCGCACGCTCTTCCTGGCTCGCCGCATCGCGCCCTTTGGCGAAGAGCTCATCGACTTCCGGGTTCGAGTAGCCGCTCGCATTGTTGAAGGTCGCGGCCTTGTTGATCGATTCGCTCGTGTAGATGCGCGAGATGCCGAGCGCCGGATCTCCCGAGGTCGTGTAGTTCTGCAAGGTCGCGTCGAAATCGTAATCCGCGTAGACGCGCTTCAGCACCACCGGACGCTCCGCGCCCTCGAGCACGGCCTTCACGCCGATCGCTTGCCAATATCTCTGGATGGCCTGAGCGAAGGAGGTGTATTCCGGCCGCCCCGTATCGAAGGAAAGCCGCACGCTGAAGCGCACCCCGTCGGCGCCGGGCTTGACGCCCGCTTCGTCGAGAAGCTTCGCGGCCTTGGCGGGGTCATAGGCGTACATCTTCTCGTAATCGACGGCGGGGTTGTAGGCCCAGGGGATGCGCGTGTCGATGGAGCTCCGCGCGATGCTGCCTGTGTCGTAGAAGACATTCTTGTGGATGTAGTCGCGATCGAGCGCGGTGAGCAGCGCCTGGCGCACCTGCGGCTTGTCGAGCGGCGCGTTGCGCGTGTTGAAGATGATGAGGTCATCGCTCGGATAGCTCACATCATGCGCATCGAAGCGCGGATCGCTGCTGAACAGCTTGTAGGAGCTGAGCGGGAAATAATATTCGTCGATGAAGTCGATCTCGCCCGCCTGGAGCGCCAGGATGCGGGCAGACGAATCCGGCATGATCTTGATGACGAGGCTGTCGAGATAAGGCTTGCCGGCGCGCCAGTAATTCGGGTTGCGAACGAAACTGAGGTGGTCGCCCCGTACCCATTCCGAAAGCAGGAATGGACCGTTGCCGACAGGCATCGTCGTCGTCGCCGGATTCTTCAAGACATCCGTGGCGCGGAATATATGAGCCGGGAGAATGGCGGCGTTCTGCTCGCAGGCGAGGGAGAACAGGAAGGGCCCGAACGGTTTCGACAAATGAATGATGACGGTTTGCGGATCCGGCGCCTCGACGTCCTTGATCGCCTTGCCGGGCGTGTTGAACTTTGCCCCATATTTCGAGCTCACATCGAGGAGGGTGAATCTGACATCCTCGGACGTGACCGGCTTGCCGTCGCTGAAGCTCGCCTTCTCGAGATGGAACGTGTAGGTGAGCCCGTCCGGCGCGATTTCCCAGGATTTGGCGAGACCCGGCTCGATCTTGAAGTCCTCCCCGAAGCGCACCAGAGCGTCGTAAAGGATGCAGCCCGTGAAGATGTCGGGCACGCCGACGCTCACATCGGGATTGAGCACGGCGGGGTCGGCGCCGAGTACCGCGATCGCCGTGCCACCCGAGCGCGGCGTCTCATCGGCTAGGACGGAGGGCGGCGCGAACATCAAGAAGGCCGCGACCCCGGCCAACGCCGGGATCGAGCTCCGGTCGGATCGGTCGAAAAGCGAGGGGATGAAACCTGCCATCAAGTTGCTCCTGCCCATCAGGCCGCGGCGGGCGTCCGAGACTTCAAGACCGCAAGGGTTCGCGCCATCTCATTCGTCTGGATCATGATCGCTTCATCGGCGCCGAGTCCGGGCTTCGAGAGCTGGAAATCCGGCCCGCAGGCGAGGCCGATATGCGTGCTGATGCGCGCCGATTGGTCCGTCTCATTCGCCGTCCCGCCGAGGCCCGCGCCCATTCCATGGGCTTTGCAATAGAGCACCGCCTCGATCGTGTTGTTGATACCCCCGAGATCCGGCGTCTTGATCTGCACGTAATCGGAGGCCTTCTCCTCGGCGAAGAGCTT
>JAFAQA010000333.1 GCA_019246665.1 Hyphomicrobiales bacterium | reverse complement strand
CGCGGTCGCATGCAGGACCAGCGCGGCCGTGAGCACGATGCCGATCGCCACGAAGGCCTGCAGGAGCGCCGCGGCGCAGGACAAGAATATGCCGCGCCGCAAGGCCTGTTCATTGGCGATCAGATAGGCCGAGATCACTGCCTTGCCATGGCCAGGCCCGCCGGCATGAAAGACACCATAGACGAAGGCGAGAAGGATCATGCCGAGAGCAATTCCGGGATGCCCGGGCCCTCCCTTCAGCACCGTTTCCAGGTGCCGGTAGAACCATTCCTGCTGGGCGAGGAGCCAGCCGCCGAGGCCCGAGCTTGATTGCGCCGCCTCACGAAGGCCGACGCCGAACGGATTCTTGGGAGTGACCGGCACGGTTCCCGCGATGAGCGCGCCGAGGCCGAAAACCACGAGCGCCGCGACGAGGAGCGCGAGCAGCGCAAACGCGACCCGCAAAAGCCCGCGTTGTTCCTTTGGCGCGGCAACGACAAGCGTCATGAACGCCTTCTCCTCAGGCCATCGCTTTTCGAGCAGAGCATCACGGACAGGCAACCAGAACGCTGTCCGCGAAAGCCGCGCCGGCATCCTCGAGCGTCGGCTGCTGTGTCACGTCGATTTGCGCGAGCGTCTGCCTCAGCGCGTCGTTTTGTGGTGGCTTGCGCACCAAAAGGGTGCAGCCCGGCTTTTGATTCTCGAGCTGAACCGCGTCGGCCTCTTGAACCGGATCGAAGGCGACGAAGTAAGTCGGATCGTATAT
Source organism: Hyphomicrobiales bacterium (assembly GCA_019246665.1). Taxonomy (GTDB): domain Bacteria; phylum Pseudomonadota; class Alphaproteobacteria; order Rhizobiales; family Beijerinckiaceae; genus GAS188. Next base: position 4,082 of record JAFAQA010000333.1, on the reverse strand, counting down.
CCGCATCACGAATGCCTTGCTCGGCTTCACCGGTTCGGCGAGGGGCAGCGTGAAATGCAAAACGAGATGCTTGCCGGTGTCCTCGAGCCAATAGTCCTTCGGAGAGCCGAATTTCACGTTGCGACCGTTCGCCTTGATGAAAGTGAAATAATCGGCATCGGAGAGCCCTTCCGTGTTGGTCTTGGCGAGCTCGGCGAGAGTTTCGCGCGAATAGCGGCCGTCCGGACCCTTGTCGAGCCCTTGCTCGAGGAAGGCGGTGTAGAAATCATCGAAAGTCCAGGCGTTCTTGATTGCGGTGACCCTTCCATCCGGGTCGAAGACAACGACCTCGCGAGTGGTGACGAAGACATGGGGATGAGCCAGGGCCCGCAAGGGCAACAGGCTCAGGAGGATAGTCGCGGCAAAAACGAGCCGCCGGCTCTGCCGAAGTCGATCCCCGCCGGAGGCCGATGAAGGATCGCGGGCAGTGGAGATGTCCATGAAGCTTGCGATCCGTGATGGCGCCAAGGATGCGAGAAGAAGCGCGGCGGCAAGTCGCGGAAGAAAGCCAAAGATCGCGGCGATCGTGAGGCCGAGCGGCGCGCCATCTTGTCGTCCCGCGGCGGTCGAAAAAGTGGGGCTTCCGCGCTTTTCATTGCTTCGCGGGCAGCGCGAGCCGGCGCAATCACCATATGCATGTAAGCCTTGGTGATCGAGGTCGCCCAAGAGTGCTATGCTGCTTAAAGCGATTCTCGCGACCACGCCCCGCCTGAAGAGGCTCCTGATGAAGCCGACCCGACCGACCCCGGAAGACAAGGATGCCCAATCCCGGCGCGACACCGTCAATCTTCTGGCGGTGATCATCTGTCTCGTGATCCTCATCGTCGGGTTCTGGCTCGTGAATCGCTTGTGGGAAATGAAGAAGCTGCAAGATTGCGTGTTCTCCGGTCGCCGCAATTGTGCGCCGATCGAAACATCGCAATAGAGCAGGTTCCGCAAAGGTGCCCGTTTTTTTGAAACAAGATCACGCGAGAAAAGATGTGGCTTGGGCCATTTAGCAATGAGCTGGCGTCTACATGGCCTCGCGAACTTCACTGCAGTGAATGCGGCAAACGGGTAGCCTCGCCCAAAGCTTTCGTGTATGAGAGCCCCCGCCTTCCCTGGATGGCCAAAGCCGCGGTAGCTCAGCTGGTAGAGCAACGCATTCGTAATGCGTGGGTCGGGGGTTCGAGTCCCTTTCGCGGCACCATAAAACTCATGTCCGGACCGGACACATAGGTGACAATTCGTTCCTGCGACATGGGTGAAACCTCGGGCCGGGTTGTCGGAGGGACCGCAACCTGCTTCTCATGAACGCAAGGGCCAACGCCTCTTTTGTCCATCCGTCCATGCGAATTTGACTGACATCGTCGAAATAGATGTCGTCGCAGCGATCAAGGGCAGCCAAAATCTGAGGGCATTCCCATCCGACATTGTCGAACTCGGCATGCAGCACACCCTTCATCAGGCAATGGTCGTGCGCAGGGACAGGCGATTGCCGATCATCGACGAAGATAAGAACGAGCAGCGTGCGATCCCCACGCAGCGCGAACCGCCCCTTGTCGGCCAGGGACAGCGTGGCCGACATGGACAAGCTCATCTCTTGGCAGATGGCCCTCGACCTCGAACGCCGCGACCTTGTAGCCTAGGTATCTCGTGAATTGCTGTTCGAATCCATCCACGACTTGGCCCCCGAAAGCCAATTCGCGGACTTTGGAGTGAAGTCCGTCAAAAGCCCCATCCGCTCAGCAATGTCGTAGCCCAGGCCCCCAGAAATCGATCACATAGCCACCCCGTCGCAGACGCGGCGCGTGCTCGCCTGAAACCGTGCTCGAGCAGCCAATAAGCCAAAGTCGGGCCGGCAATACCAATTGCCGAAATCAACACCGTCCTGGTGGCATCGCATCGGCTTCTCAATTTCGGCCTCGGATGGTCCCGTTTTGGCCACCCCTTCTGAGCGCATCGCCCAGTCGAAAGGGCGTAGGATTCCCCCGCGCAAGGATCAAGTGGCACCGCCCCGACAAATGGTTCCCATTTTTCGGAAAGGCCTGACCACAACTTTATAAGTCGTGGATGGATTTTACCGAAGGATGGGAAGTATCCGTCGGAATCGATCCGCGCGAGATCCAACGACCTGCCACCGCAAGGTTGACGAGGCTCTCACAACGGCCACCGCCAGTTGGCGATGGCCGGCATGTCCTCACCATGGTGATGAACATATTCACGATGCTCGATCAGCGCGTCGGAAAAGGCCTTCCTGACATGGGCCGCCCCGGAGCCGAGCGACGCCACGCGATCGATCACGTCGATGGCCAGATGAAAACGGTCAAGACGATTGAGCACCACCATGTCGAATGGCGTGGTTGTGGTTCCCTCCTCCATGTAGCCGTGGACGTGAAGGTTCTCGTGATTGGCCCTCTTGTACGTCAGGCGGTGTATGAGCTGAGGGTAGCCGTGAAAGGCAAAAATCACGGGCTTGTCCAAGGTGAAGAGGTCGTCGAAGCCCTGGTCGCTGAGGCCGTGCGGATGCTGTTCCTGGCTTTGCAGGGTCATGAGGTCGACGATATTGACCATGCGGATCTTCAGATTGGGGAAGTGTTCACGCAACACGCTGATCGCGGCCAGGGTCTCGAGCGTCGGAACATCGCCCGCGCAGGCCATAACGACGTCGGGCTCACCCGCACCATCGTTTGACGCGAAATCCCAGATGCCGATGCCCGCGGCGCAATGCGAGATCGCCTGGTCCATCGTCAGCCACTGCGGCGCTGGCTGCTTGCCGGCCACAATCACATTGATCCGATCATAAGTGCGGAGGCAGTGATCCGTGACGCAGAGCAAGGTATTGGCGTCGGGCGGCAAATAGATGCGCGCTATGTCCGCTTTCTTGTTCGCCACATGATCGATGAAGCCGGGATCCTGATGGCTGAAGCCATTATGGTCTTGTCGCCAGACATGAGAGGTCAAAAGGTAGTTCAGCGAAGCGATCGGCCGTCTCCATGACAAGCCTTGAGAGACTTTGAGCCATTTGGCATGCTGATTGACCATCGAATCGACGATATGAATGAAGGCCTCGTAGCAGGCAAAAAGCCCGTGGCGTCCGGTGAGCAGGTAGCCCTCGAGCCATCCTTGGCAGAGATGCTCGCTCAGGACTTCCATCACGCGTCCGTCGCGCGCGAGATGGACGTCTTCGGGGAGGAGCTTCTCCATCCAGACGCGATCAGTCGCTTCGAAAATCGCGTCAAGCCTATTCGATGTCGTCTCGTCAGGTCCCATGAGCCTGAAGTTCCGGCTTTCCTGGTTGAGGCGAATGACATCGCGCAGATATTGTCCCATCACGCGCGTGGCCTCGGCCTGCACTTTGCCCGGTTGAGCGACGATGACCGCGTGCTCACGGAAATCCGGCAGGCGAAGGTCGCGCTTCAGCAGACCGCCATTGGCGTGAGGATTCGCACCCATGCGCCTCGAGCCTTTCGGCGCGAGTTCTTGCAGCTCGGCGATCAGCGTGCCTCGTTCGTCGAACAGCTCCTCGGGCTTGTAGCTGCGCATCCAGGCGTCGAGCTGCGCCAAATGAGCGGGCTTCTCGCGAAAATCAGCAAGCGGAACCTGATGAGATCGCCAGAAGCCCTCTGTCTTGAGCCCGTCCACCTCCACAGGCCCAGTCCATCCCTTTGGGCTTCTCAAGACGATCATCGGCCAGCGGATGTCCTCGAGAGGCGCGAAAGCGCCTCGCGCGGATCGCTGGATTTTTCGGATTTCGCCGAGCACGTCGTCGAGCACCGAGGCCATTTGGCGATGCATCGAAATGGGCTCCTGGCCTTCGACAAAGTGGGGCTCGTATCCCAAGCCGAGGAACAGATGCTTCAGCTCCTCGTCAGCAAGCCGTCCCAAGATCGTCGGATTGGCGATCTTGTAGCCGTTGAGATGCAAGATCGGCAGAACGGCGCCGTCCGAGCGCGGATTGAGAAACTTGTTCGAGTGCCAGGACGCAGCGAGGGCCCCCGTCTCGGCCTCTCCGTCCCCGATCACGCAGGCGACGAACAGATCCGGATTGTCGAAGGCGGCCC
>JAFAQA010000140.1 GCA_019246665.1 Hyphomicrobiales bacterium | reverse complement strand
AGCACCATCACGAAAACGCCACCCGTGGTCACGAGCGTTTCCTTGCGCGATGGCCAAGTCACCTTGGCGCCTTCGGCGCGGACTTCCTGCAGGAACTCAACCGGGTTTTCCATCTCGCGATCCTCGTGGTCCGGCCCCGACAAATGGCCTATTGTCGGAAAAGACCCGACCACAACTCTATGATGTCGTGGATCGATTTTTCCAACGGATGGGGATCATACGTCGGAATCGATCCCGCGGCGCTCGCCCGGCGCCTCGCACCAACCGAAGCTCGCGGCCGCCCAAAGCGAAGGGGGCGCGGGACCCCTTGGCCGCGCGCCGCCTTGAGGCTTTATATATCGATGTCGAGCCCCTTCGCCAAGGGGGAGATTGGCAATCCGTCCGGCACGGGCCAGCGCCGTGGCTCATCGCGCTTCTGGACAGGCTCGAGCAGCCGCTCAGTCACGGCGTCGTGGCCGCAAAGGTCGCCCCAAAGGATGCGGGAGAAAGCCATGTCTGTGAAGCGGAATCGTTCCCAATATCGCGGCCGACAATTCGACGCCGCAAACGCGTTCTACCGCGATACGCTCGGCATGAGCATCGTCATGGACCATGGCTGGATCAGGACGTTCGCGGCCGGCCGTGATGCTACGCAACAGATCAGCGTGGCGACGGAATGCGGATCGGGTACGGCGGTGCCCGACATCTGATCGAAGTCGATGACCTCTCAGATGTTCACCGCAAGATGTAAACGGCAGGGTTCCAAATCGAATATAGCCCCGTGACCGAGCCATGGGGGATAAGGCGCTTCTTCGTCCGTGATCCCTACGGGTGCCTTGGGAACATTCTTGGAACATCGCTGATGCCAGACGAGAAAGGAGCGCGCGCTGGGGATCGAATTTGCAAAACATCTTTCTCAGCCCGGCCTCCTGAGCGAGCTGCGGCGCCTCTCCCCATGTTCCGGTCATGAGCTTCCCGAGGAATTGGATACGCCTCACCCTTAAAACGTGCCGTTCCGTTAACGCCGCTCATCGGCGCCAGATGAAAATGGCCAAGCCGAAATCTGTGGAGGCCCGAATGGCAAGACCTCGAAACCCTTGTGGTTTGGCGAGATTGGAACCAAAATGCAGCTGATTCGCGTGGAGCGTCGATGGGGGCAAAGGCCTTTCAAAGGGGCGACGGCGACGAATGCTCTCCAGAAAATTGGCGGGGGTCGCCTTTGTGGTCTTGTTCGGCCTGCGCCCTGCTGGCGCAGCGGACGCGCCACCCTATCCGGCGACTGCCCCTGCGCCGGTAGGCTCGTTCCTCTCAGGCTGGGAAATCAGAGCCGGCGGTTTCGCTTCGACCTGGGGACCCGAAAAAGCCGATCCCAATCTCAACGCCGAGATCGTCACGCCGAAACCCTTTCACCTTGAGGGATGGACCGATTATCTGATTCCGCACCTGCAAGCGGGCGGGACGGCGAATATCGGCGGTGGCACCAGCTATATCTACGCGGGACCGATGTGGTCCGTGTCTTACGAAAAAATCTTCGCTGACTTTGCCTTGGGCGGCGCCGTCCATGATGGGCAGATCCAGGGCCATTACACCAATCCGCATCTCAACAGGCTGGGATGCCGGGCCCTTTATCACGTGAGCTGGGACCTCGGTTATCAGCTCACCGAAAACTGGAGCGTGATGGCGACTTTCGATCACATCTCGAGTGGCAGCGGCACGCTGTCGAATTGCGGCACCAATCAAGGCATAAGCATTCTCGGCGCGCGCGTAGGCTATCGATTTTAAGGCTCGTCGCGGACATCCTTCAGGCAACGAGACGACTCCGCCTGATGGTACGCGTAGTTTCGGGTTGAGTGCGGCAGACGGCTCGCACCGTGGGATAGCGAACTCAACCCAAACGGCCCGCGGTTTCGACCGTGAGCCTTGATACATTCAACCGGCGTAGGCGAAATATCGAACTGCCCGCGGGGCTCGCGCTTCAGCGGATCGGCGGAGCGTATTGCAGGCCGCCCTTGGTCCAGAGGTTATTGAGGCCGCGCGCCAGCTTGAGCGAGGAGCTCGGCCCCACATTTCGGTCGAAGACCTCGCCGTAATTGCCCACCTGCCTGACGATGTTGGCGGCCCACTCGTTGGAGATTCCCAAACCCTCCCCGAACTTGCCCTCGACGCCGAGCATCCGCTTCACCTCAGGGTTGGGCGACTTGATCATCTCGTCGACATTCTTCGAATTCACCCCGGCCTCTTCCGCGTCGACCATCGCGTAATGAACCCACCGCACGATCGTCGCCCATTGCGAATCGCCTTTGCGCACGGAGGAGGCGAGCGGTTCCTTCGAGATGATCTCAGGCAGGAGGATGTGCTCATCCGGCTCGGCGAATTTTCCGCGGGCGGAAGCGAGGCCGGAGGCATCATCGGTGATTGCGTCGCAGCGGCCGGAATCATAGGCCTTGATCGTCTCATCCAAGCCTTTGAAGGCGACAACTTCATATTTCATTTTGTTGGTGCGAAAATAATCTGCAAGGTTCAATTCCGTCGTCGTGCCTTGGCCCACGCAGACAGAGGCACCGTTCAAGTCGCGTACCGACTTGATGTTGAGCTTCTTGCGGACCATGAAGCCTTGACCGTCGTAATAATTCGTCGCCTCAAAATCGAGGCCTTGGGCTGAATCGCGCGACAAGGTCCAGGTGGTGTTGCGGATGAGCACGTCGACCGCGCCGGACTTCAGCGATTCGAAACGGCTCGAAGCGTCGAGCGGGACGAATTTCACCTTGGTCGCGTCGCCGAACACGGCCGCCGCGATCGCCCTGCAATAGTCGACGTCGAGACCGGTCCAATTGCCCTGCGCATCCGGCATGGCAAAACCAGGCGCCCCGGTGTTGGTGCCACAGATGAGCTGCCCGCGCTGCTTGACCTGGTTGAGCGTCTGCGCGTCGGCCGCGCCTGCGCCAAGTTCGGCGCCGAGGCCAATCATCAGCAGGGGAACGAGATATCTGATCATCGTATGCTCTCCCGTTTTTCTCATTTTTCTCTGGAAGAGGCAGGGCGTCGTCGCTGCCCACCTTGGCGGCATATCATGCGTTTTTCACAATTCAGTCAAGCGAAAATCGCATGCCAACGACGGCGGCACGGAGCGTCGGCAATAGCTCGGCTCGATTTTAGGTGGAATCGCTGGCATGATCTAAATCATTATTGCAGCATAATGTTTTCAGCTTCCGGATCATGTTCTAGTCAAGCCTCACGATGGAGCGAAAGCCCCTCTTTCAGTTCGCTTACTGCCGCTCGCCGGATCAGGACAAGCGCGGGCCGGCGCATCACCGGGTCGTCATCGTCGGTGCGGGTCCCGTTGGGCTCTCGCTCGCCATCGATCTCGCGCAGCGGGGCATCGCCGTCGTGCTGCTCGACAATGCGGACCGTATCGGGGAGGGCTCTCGCGGCATCTGCTACGCCAAGCGGACGCTCGAAATCTGGGATCGGCTCGGTATCGGCGACCCCATGGTGGCGAAAGGCGTCACCTGGCGTCGCGGCAAGGTCTTCCGCGGCCCGGACCTCCTCTACGAATTCGATCTTCTTCCGGAAGGCGGCCATAAGCGTCCGGCCTTCATCAACCTGCAGCAATACCATGTCGAGAATTTCCTGGTCGCTCGCGCCGCGGCGTTGCCGGGCATCGACTTGCGCTGGAGAAACGAGGTCACGGATATCGTGCCCGATCCGGCCGGAGCGGAGCTCGCGATTGAGACGCCGGACGGCCCCTATAGCGTGCGCGCCGATTGGGTGATCGCTTGCGACGGCACGAACTCGACCCTGCGGACGCGGCTCGGCATCGAATTCGCCGGAGAGACCTTCGAGGATCAATTCCTGATCGCGGATATCAAGATGCGGGCCGATCTGCCGACTGAGCGCCGCTTCTGGTTCGATCCGCCTTTCCATGAGGGCCGCTCCGCCCTCATGCACCGACAGCCCGAAGATATTTGGCGCATCGATTTGCAGCTCGGTCCCAAGGCCGATGCGGAAGAGGAGAAGCGGCCCGAGATCGTCCGAGCGCGCCTTGCCGCGATGCTCGGCCATGATGAATTCGATCTCGAATGGGTCTCGGTTTATCGCTTCCAATGCCGGCGCATCGAGAACTTCGTGCATGGTCGGGTGGTGTTCTGCGGCGACAGCGCCCACCAGGTCTCGCCCTTCGGTGCGCGAGGCGCGAATTCAGGGGTGCAGGACGTAGAGAACCTCGCCTGGAAGCTCGCCCTCGTGCTCTCTCAAGAGGCGCCGGCCTCGTTGATCGCGACGTATGATCTCGAGCGAGGACAAGCAGCGGACGACAATATTCGCCATTCGACGCGTTCGACCGACTTCATCGCTCCTCATAGCGCGGCCGAAGCACGATTGCGGGATGCGACGCTCGCGCTTGCAAGACACGCGGATTTCGCCAAGCGCATGGTGAATTCCGGACGCCTCTCGATCGCGAGCGTCTATCACACGCCGCTTTCGACGCCCGATGCCGACGCCTGGAACGGTGGCGTGCCACCGGGCGCCGCGATGCAGGATGCGATGCTGCGGCAAGGCGGCAAAAGCCTTTATCTCACCGACATCGTCGCGCCGCGCTTCACCTTGCTTTGCGCGCAGCATGTCACAACTCTGACGCTCCCATTGCCTGTCGAGATGGTCGCTATCAGCGAGACGGATCGCGGCTCCTCGGTGCTGCATGACGCGCAACATCAATTCGCGGCACGCTACGATGCGACCCCAGGCTGCGCCTATCTCCTGCGGCCTGATGGACATGTGGCGGCTCGCTTCCGGAATATCGCCGAACCGGCAATCGAGGCGGCGCTCAGCCGCGCTTGCGGCAAGACAATGCTCCACGTTTGAAAGCGCTGCGAGCTGGCGATTTCTTTGAAAGCCAGCATCCTCTGATGCGTCGATCGTCGGCCCGCTGAGGCGGGTTCTTCGCACGATGAGCTTTGCCGATCGACACTCGCGCGCTACGCTTTGCCATGCCGCTCGATACCTCTGCGCGCTTTTCCGATCCCGACGCCGCCTATCGGCTCATCGTGGAAGCTCATCGCGGGCTCTCCGATGATGAGAGCCGAAAGCTCGACGCTGCGCTGATCTTGACCCTCGCCAACCAGATCGGCGATCTCGCAATATTACGCGAGGCACTGGCGCTTTCCCGCGCCGCGATCGCCCCTTCCAAAGATGCCGCGACGGATTGAGCTTTCATTCGAACGCGAAGGCGGCGGCGATCGATCTCGCCGCCTCCGAGACCCGCCCAAAACCTGCCCTCTCAGAGACCCGCCTCAGGAGAAAGTGATGTTCAAGAATATTCTCGTCCCCGTCGACATCGCCGAGGTGGACATCGCGAAGCTGGGCTTCGATGAAGCGGTCGAGCTTGCCAAGTTGAGTGGAGCTTCGCTGCGGCTCATCCATGTGCGCTCGCCGGTCCCCTACGCCATGAACGAGTACATCCCGGCCGAATATTACGACAGTGACGAGAAATCCGTCTTGAAGGCGCTGGAAAAGATCGCGGCGAAGCTCGATTTGCCGAAGGACCGCGTCACGGTCGTTTCGCCATTCGGCAGCGTCTATGACGAGGTCTTGAAGGAAGCCGAGAGGATGAATGCGGATTTGATCGTCGTCGGATCTCATCGTCCGAATTGGAGCACTTATCTCATCGGCTCGAACGCGGCGAACATCGTGCGTCACGCTTCGTGCTCCGTGCTCGTGATACGCCCGCCCGGCGCGCCGACGCCGTCTTTCTGAGCCGAGCTTTGTTCGGCATCGAGCATGATCCGGGAAGTTGGTGGCCGATTTTTCGAAAAGATCATGCTGCCTTGATAATGTAGAGCCTGCAGGCGCTTCCATTCAGGAGCAGCATGCTCTTAAGACGATGAGCAACAATTCAACTCGACCATGAAAAACCTGCTCCCAGACGTGGCCGGCATTTTGGTCGGGTCGATTCATGATGTCCGCCTCGCCTCGGGCGTGACGGTCGCGGTGTTCGAGGAGCCGGCGGTCGCTTCCGTCTCCGTCTCGGGCGGGGCGCCGGCCGGACGCGACCTCGAATGCCTCGCCCCCGAAGCGCGCGTCGAGCGCATCGACGCCATCGTGCTTTCCGGGGGCTCGGCCTTCGGCCTCGACGCGTCCTCCGGCGCACAAGCCTGGCTTCGCGAGCGCGGGCGCGGCGTGCCCGTGAGGGGAACACGGGTGCCGATCGTGCCGCAGGCGATCTGCTTCGACCTCCTGAATGGCGGCGACAAGGATTGGGATCGCTATCCGCCCTATCGCGAGCTTGCCTATGCGGCCTGCGAAAGTGCCGGCCGCGAGCTGCCGCTCGGCAGCGCCGGCGCCGGCTTCGGCGCGACGACCGTGAACCTCAAGGGCGGGCAGGGCTCGGCAAGCGCTCGAACGAGATCGGATCATGTGGTCGCCGCCCTCGCCGTGGTCAACGCGATCGGCTCCGCCGTGATCGGCGGTGGTCCGCATTTCTGGGCGGCGCCCTTCGAGCAAGGCAATGAATTCGGCGGCCTCGGCTTGCCGTCGCATTTCGGAGCAAAGGAGCGGGCCCTTGTATGGAAAGGCGGGCTTGAGCTTGCGACCACGATCGCGCTCGTCGCGACCGACGCGGTGCTGACAAAGCCCGAGGCAAAGCGCCTTGCGATCATCGCGCAAGGCGGATTGTCGAAAGGGCTGCGGCTCGCCCATGCGATCTTCGACGGGGACACCGTCTTTGCCGCCGCCACCGGGCGTAAGCCTTTGCGCAATTCGCCGCGCGACCTCGTGGAAATCGGCGCGGTGGCGTCGGATTGTCTTGCGCGCGCCGTGGCTCGCGGCGTCTATGAAGCGACAGCGCTTCCTTTCAGGAATGCCTTGCCGGCCTGGCGCGACAAATTCGGAGACGGTGTCCGATAAGCGTCGAGGGCAGGCTCGCGCTTATGCCGAGTTCAGCCAATGGAGATGCACCGGATAGCCTTCCCCGTTGAGGAGATTGAGCGTCTCCTGCAACGGGAGACCGACGACGTTCGACGGCGAGCCGATGAGCTTGAGCACGAACGCGCCCGCCTTGCCCTGGATGGCGTAACCGCCGGCCTTGCCGCGCCATTCCCCACTCGCGAGGTAGGCATCGAAGTCGGTCCGCGATAGGCGCTTGAATCGCACTCGCGTCTCCACGAGCCGCTCGCGGCGCGCATTCTTCGGCGTGATCAGGCAAATGCCGGTGAACACTTTGTGAGCCCGCCCCGACAGGAGCCGAAGGCACGCGGCGGCCTCGTCGACGAGCTCGGGCTTCGGCAGGATGCGGCGGCCGACGGCGACGACGGTATCGGCGGCGAGCACGATCGCGCTTCCCCCTTCACCCTTGAGGCGCGCGATCTTCGCCGCGGCCTCTGCCTTTTCTCGCGCGAGCCGCGTCGCAAGGCTGCGCGGCGCCTCGCCCTTGCGAGGTGCTTCGTCGATGTCGGCGGGAATCATCTGGTCGGGCGTCACGCCGATCTGTTCGAGGAGCTGCAAGCGTCGCGGCGAGGCCGAGGCCAGGATCAGGGAGGGCCTCTGAGCTGGGGTCACGCTGTAAATCCTCACCCTGATCACCGCGGTCGGGAACCGGCCGGTCGGCCAAAATCACTTGAAGCGGCAAGATCACTTGAAGCGGTAAGTGATGCGGCCTTTGCTCAGGTCATAGGGCGTCATTTCGACCAGAACCTTGTCCCCCATGAGTACGCGGATGCGGTTCTTACGCATCTTGCCCGCCGTATGGGCGACGATCTCATGATCGTTCTCGAGCTTCACGCGAAACATGGCGTTTGGCAGAAGCTCGGTGACCATTCCGGGAAATTCCAGAAGCTCTTCTTTCGACATCAACATCCTTTCTTGACGGCGCAGGCCCATTGCCCGACGCACGACTTAGCGCTCAATGGCTAGAACATGAACCGCGAAAAAGGAAACTTTTTTTGCGAAAAGATCAGGCCTGGATGA
>JAFAQA010000123.1 GCA_019246665.1 Hyphomicrobiales bacterium | reverse complement strand
CTCTTGAACCGCTTGCTCGAGCGCCATGCGGATGAAGCGTTGATAGGGGATGCCCGCGCGCTTGGCCCGGCTCCGCACGGCCGTGAGCAGCTTCTCGGGCAGGCGAAGGCTCACCGACTTGTCCTTGGGGCGCAGCTCGAATCGCATCGGCACCATGTCCGATAAGTCGTAATCGCTGAGGTCGGCCGTGGCGACGAAATGCTCTGCTTCTTCATCCGTTCTCAGAGCTGGAAATTTTTTTTTCATAGGCTGCAACCTCCTTCTGATGCATGTAGCGCGCGCTCACGGGGCGGATCAGCCGTTCCTTGCCGCGTAGACGCCGGTGAAGGCGACAAAGACGCTACGCTGATCGACCGTCCTTCCAATAGCCCGAAAGCGCTCCTCTGCTGCCGAATGCCTGGGATCAGGCCCAATCAATATGACGCCGCGGAACAGCTCTTCGATTTGCCCGAGGGAAAGGCCGTGCTTCTGGCATTTCGCTCTATTGCCCAAGTCCCAATCGAAGCCGTCAAACTCCATCTGGCCCCGCCCTCATATATCCCGTTGCATATGCAAATGCCATACATTTCATGCGAGCTCGCGCATAGCTTCCGTTTCGGTCTGCGCTTCAAATTGTCGCGATCAACCGTCTTGCTGATATGTTGCGCACCGTTCCTCGGCTAGACGGGAGGCGGGTCAAGCAATTCCGCGCGGCCGCATAAAACCAAATTCGCGCGTGAGGAGGCCCGCTTGCTTCGCCCAAAAAATCTCACGGCCGCCTCGCTCATGTCTTTTATCTGTCTCGCTGCCCAGCCGGCATCGCCTGACGATCTGGCCCCCGCCCAGGCGCCCGGCCGCACCATCACGGCGGTCGGTAGGGGGACGGCTTCGGCCGAGGTGGATGCGGCAGTGCTCACGGTCCTCGTCGCGGGAGAGGGCAGCTTTGCGCAAGACGCGATTAACGCGGGCGCCACGAAGGTGAGGCGGTTCGTCAACGCGCTTCATGACAGGAATGTCACGGATGCCGATATCAGCCAGACGCATGCGCAGGTCTGGTCGCGCTTCGTCACCCAGACCCCGATGCTCTCGTCGGAGTTGCTCCAAAGCGGCGTCCAGTCCCAGGCTTCGGCGAATGCGCAGGGTGCGGGCGTCGGACAAGGAATTCCTGGCCAGGCCTCCCCCCAGCCCCCGCGCGCGGCGACACCGGCGAAGATGAACGGATTCCGCGCCACGACCACGATACGCATCAAGACGCGTGACCTCGCCGGTCTTGGGGCATTGACCGATTACATTGTTGATAACGCCGATAATCAACCGACCATCCTCTTCATCGTCGAGGATCCTCGAAAATTCATCGACGAAGCACGGCAAAAAGCGTTCGACAACGCCGAGCGCGCCGCTCGTGTCGACGCCGAGCGGGCCCATCTTAAGCTGGTCTCGGTGCGAGCCGTTCGCGACGAGCCGCCGCAAAGTCAGCTAGCCGAGCTCATTAGCAAGGGAGTCCCTGTGGCTTCGAACCTCAACGGCGGGTCAGAGAGTTTCTCAGTCGCTGTCGAAGTTGAGTGGAACGCGGAGCCGTGATCGCGGTAGAGCCGCTTCGCACAATGTCTTGGCCCCACGCCTAGTCGCAGCGAAGGCTTCGGCTCGGGGAGCCCACCAGAAGCGCGTCTAGGGGTCGATGCTCGGGATCCATCTCGGCGCGACGGATCGCCTCAACCACAGCCGATCTGGCCTCCAGGGTTCGGAAACTCCGCTGTGCGGCCCCGATCAACCAGTCAATTGCTCGGCCGACATCAACAGCCATTCGCGCCTTCCATGCCGGGTGATTTCCACCGGTTCACGGCGCGCCTGATGTTGAAATTCGCCGAATTTGCGCTGGAATTCGACTGCTGTGATTCGGAGAATGCTCCAACTCGAATGGTGAGTGCGACAAAACAGAATATCTGCATATTCCCTATATTTCGGGATATATGAAGGCGCACGGAGCTTCGGCCCACCGAGCATTGTCTTCATCTCGATGGCTCGTCGCTTCTCGCCTTGCCTCCTTTTCGAACCGCCTGATAATGGCGCTAAATATCGCCGCGTCGCCTATGCGTGGGAGGATGAGATGACGGACAAGATCTATGAGGTTCCCAGCGAGGTCGCGAAGCGCGCGTTCGTCAATGCCGAGCAATATCGAGAGATGTACGCGGCTTCACTGAAGGATCCGAATGCCTTCTGGGCCAAGCACGGCAAGCGCATCGACTGGATGAAACCATTCACGAAGGTGAAGAACACCTCGTTCGCGCCAGGCTCCGTTTCGATCAAATGGTTCGAGGACGGGGTCACGAACGTGGCGCATAATTGCATCGACCGTCACCTCGCGAAACGCGGCGACCAGACGGCCATCATCTTCGAGGGCGATGACCCGAAGGAAGATTCCAAGATCACCTACCGGCAGCTCCATGAGCAGGTCTGCCGCTTCGCCAACGTGCTGAAGCGCCATGGCGTCAAGAAGGGAGATCGGGTCACCATCTATCTGCCGATGATCCCGGAAGCCGCCTATGCGATGCTCGCTTGTGCCCGCATCGGCGCGATCCATTCCGTGGTGTTCGGCGGCTTCTCGCCGGACTCGCTCGCAAGCCGCATCACCGATGCCAAATCGAGCGTCCTCATCACGGCCGACGAGGGGCTTCGCGGCGGGCGCAAGGTGCCCCTCAAGGCGAATGCGGATGCCGCCTGCGCAAAGGCCGGCGGGGTGGAATCCATCATCGTGGTGCGCCGCACCGGCGCGGCGGTGCCGATGCAAGCGGGCCGCGATGTGGTCTATGAGGAGGAGGCCGCGGCGGTGCCGGCCGACTGCCCTTGCGAGCCGATGAACGCCGAGGACCCGCTCTTCATTCTTTACACTTCAGGCTCGACCGGGACGCCGAAAGGCGTGCTGCACACGACCGGCGGATACCTCGTCTTTGTCTCGATGACGCATCAATATGTCTTCGATTATCACGATGGCGATATCTACTGGTGCACGGCCGATGTCGGCTGGGTCACGGGCCATTCCTACATCCTCTATGGGCCGCTCGCGAACGGTGCGACGACGCTCATGTTCGAGGGTATTCCGACCTATCCGTCCGTCTCGCGCTTCTGGGAAGTGATCGACAAGCACAAGGTCAATATCTTCTACACGGCCCCAACCGCGATCCGCGCGCTGATGAGCGCGGGCGAAGCGCCGGTGAAGAAGACCTCGCGCCAAACACTGCGCCTTCTCGGCACGGTCGGCGAACCGATCAATCCGGAGGCCTGGGAATGGTATCACCGTGTCGTGGGGGATGGCCGCTGCCCGATCGTCGACACCTGGTGGCAGACGGAGACAGGCGGCATCATGATCACGCCCTTGCCAGGCGCGACGAAGCTGAAGCCGGGCTCGGCGACCTTGCCGTTCTTCGGCATCAAGCCTGAGATCGTCGACGCTGATGGCAAGGTTCAGGAAGGGGTCGCGACGGGCAATCTCGTCATTGCCGATTCATGGCCAGGCCAGATGCGCACCGTGTTCGGCGATCACGAGCGCTTCGTGCAGACCTATTTCTCGAGCTTCCCAGGCAAATATTTCACGGGGGACGGCTGCCGACGTGACGCGGATGGCTATTTCTGGATCACCGGGCGCGTGGACGATGTGATCAACGTGTCCGGCCATCGGCTCGGAACGGCAGAGGTGGAATCCGCGCTCGTCCTGCACGCCACGGTGGCCGAGGCGGCAGTCGTGGGCTATCCCCATGACATCAAGGGCCAAGGCATCTACGCCTATGTGACCTTGATGCAAGGCGTCGAGGCGACGGACAGGCTTCGCAAGGAGCTCTTCGCCCATGTACGCAAGGAGATCGGGCCGATCGCGCAGCCCGATCTCATCCAATTTGCGCCCGGTTTGCCGAAGACCCGCTCGGGCAAGATCATGCGCCGCATCCTGCGCAAGATCGCGGAGGATGAGCACCATGCGCTCGGCGACACTTCGACCTTGGCTGATCCGGCCGTGGTGGATGACCTTGTGAGCAACCGGCAAAACCGCAGGGCGTGACCCCACCTTTCGCTTCCCGACGGATTTTTCGCCCGCTCTTTCCGCGCGCCCGGCCAACCGCCCGAACAGGCGTCGGACTTGGCCTTCGGCCATGACACTGCGGCTCTTCAGGAGAACATGAATGCCCGATTGGGATGCGGTGCGGTACAGGCGCTTCGAGGACGACCGGACGCGGCCTTCCCACGAGCTCCTGGCCCGCGTGCCGCTGGCCGGCGCTAAGCTCGCCTATGACCTCGGATGCGGGCCGGGAAATTCGACCGAGCTCATCATCGCGCGTTTCCCGGAGGCGCGTGTGATCGGCGTCGATTCCTCTCCAGCCATGCTCGAGGAAGCGCGTCATCGCCTTCCGGGAGCGCAATTCGTGAAGGGTGATCTTGCGGTGTGGACGCCCGAGGAGAAACCGGATCTCCTCTTCGCAAATGCGGTCTTTCAATGGGTGCCGAACCATCCCGCCACGCTGAAACGCCTTTTCGGCGGCCTCGCGAGCGGCGCTGTGCTCGCCGTGCAGATGCCCGACAATCTCGATGAGCCGAGCCATGCCTTGATGAGGGAGGCGGCGGCGCAGGGGCCTTGGGCCGCCAAGATGGCGAAGGCCGCAGCAACCCGCGGGGGCTTGCCGGAGCCCGCGAGTTATTACGATCTCCTGAAGCCGATCGCGTCAAAAGTCGATATCTGGCACACCATCTACAATCATGTGCTCGAGAATGATCGGGCGATCGTCGATTGGGTGAGGAGCACGGGGCTTCGTCCGTTCCTCGACGCGCTCGAGCCGGGGGAGGAGGATGCCTTCCTCGAAAGCTATCGCACCCGCCTCGCCAAGGCCTTCCCGCCACGCGTGGACGGCAAGGTGCTGTTGCGTTTTCCGAGGCTTTTCATTGTGGCAGAGCGGGCATAATCGGTGCCGACGCCGACTGCCTTGACAGATCTCCGACGATCTCGCACGCAACGCCACCCAAAACGTCTTCGCACCATCATTTGCCTGTCAAATTTGCCGAGTAATGGGAATGGGAAGTTGGCGACCGGTCTCGTTTTGTTCGGCTTGCGGGGCCGGCACTCATTTCCCAAATCTTTTTTCGTTCTGTCTGGGCGGGAGCCTTGGCTGTTCTTCCGCCCCAAAGGGAGAGGAGCAATGGACGACAAGCCGGAGGGCCGAAAGCGGAGAATGCGGTCTCAATCTCGGTCAAACTTGTTGAAAGCCGAGATGGAAGAGATCAGGGAGCGCACAGAGGACGCTCTGAAGCGTTCTCGAGCGATCATCGCAAAATCGAAAATGAACCCTGGTCGCGGCCCGATCCAAGACGAGGGTGGGGCGGACATATGAGGCGCAGATTCGAGCTGGTTGATCCGAGGTGGCTAAAGCTCATTCAGCCATGAGCCGGCGCTAATCGCCCTGGTATTTTCGAAGCGCCTTCGCCTAACGGGCTGACCAAGCAAAACATCGGGTGGGGAATGCCGAACAGCGAGAATGTCTTTCTCGTGGGGACGAGCCTTTCCCAGAGACGGGTTTCATGCGAAAGGCGAAGAGACAATGTCGCTGAAGCCGGTCAATCCTCTCGTCAAGCTTGCGCTCGAATTCGCGCCGCTCGGCGTGTTCTTCATTGCCAATAGCCGATTCGGCATTTTCGTCGCGACCGCGATCTTCATGGCGGCGATCCTCATCGCGCTTGCCGTCTCCTATGCCTTGCTGCGCAAGTTGCCGATCATGGCGCTCGTCTCGGCCGTGGTGGTGGTCGTCTTCGGTGGCCTCACCCTGGCTTTGCACGACGATCTCTTCATCAAGATGAAGCCCACCATCGTGAATGGCCTCTTCGGCGCGGCGCTGCTCATCGGTCTGGCCTTCGACAGGCCGCTGCTGCCGCTCGTGCTCGATCAGGTGTTGACGCTCACGCCGGCCGGGTGGCGCAAGCTCACCTGGCGCTGGGCTGTCTTCTTCCTCGTGCTTGCGGCCCTCAACGAGTTCGTGTGGCGAAATTTCTCGACTGACACCTGGGTCAATTTCAAGGTGTTCGGCACCATGCCGCTCACTCTCATATTCGCGCTAGCACAGACGCCGCTGATCCTTCGTCACGGTGAAGAGACACAGGGCGGATGAATGGAGGACGACGAAGGCCATGGGGCATCTGGACTCGCTCCGGCCACTCCCTCTAGTGAGCGCAACCTCCTCCCCTCACCTCATCAAGAACCTCGAAAGGACCGGGAATGCCAGCCGACGACATGCTGTTGAGCTTGATGCGCTCCGTCGATACCCCGACTATTTGCAATGCGCTCGAAATCATCGCGGGGCGCCGCCTCGGTGACGGCTTCACGCGCAAGCCCCTGGTCGCGGCCGATCCGAACCTGCCGCCGGTCGTAGGTTACGCAAGGACGGCGACGATCGCCGGGGTCACGGCGCCGCGCGAATCGGCCGAGGTGATCAAAACGCGGCGCCTTGCCTATTATGAATATGTGGCCGCCAAACCCCATCCCGCGGTTGTCGTGATCCAGGACAAGGATGAGGAATGCGGGCTTGCGGCTTTCTGGGGGGAGGTGCAGGTCTCGATTCATCGCGGCCTCAAGGTCGCGGGCGGAATCACCAATGGCTCGATCCGTGATCTCGGCACGATGGACAAGGATTTCCAATTGCTCGCAGGCTCCGTGATGCCGAGCCATGCGCATGTGCATCTCACCGCGATCGACTTGCCGGTCGAAGTGTTCGGCATGCGGGTGAAACCGGGGGATCTCGTGCATGGCGATCGCCACGGCGCGGTGGTCGTCCCTGCCGATATGATCGGGCGCTTGGCCCATGCGATCGATCTCGTGGCGCGAAAAGAGCGCCCGGTGATCGAGGCGGCCCATGCGGCGGGTTTCGACGTCGATGCCTTGAAGCGCGCCTGGTCGGAGATGGAGAAAATCGTCAGCTAGCGCGTTGGAAATGAAGGGTGAAGGGTGCGGCGGGCTCCCAAGCCGGAAGGACGCCTCGCTCTGCACTCTTGATGCTATTCGCTAAACTCGGTCACGCAAAAAGCGTGGCTATCTTGGCCAGCACTTCGTCCATGAGCTCGGCCGGCAGCGTGTCCACCTTTCGGCCCCGGCGCGTGGCCAGATCGAGGACG
>JAFAQA010000374.1 GCA_019246665.1 Hyphomicrobiales bacterium | reverse complement strand
CTTCGAGGTTAGCCCTTATGACGATAGAGGGCTCGAGCCAAACCGGCTCACTTCGCAAGGCGCGAGAGCGTTTTCGGGTAGCGCTTCATCGCTCTTTTTAGGAGGGCCACGTCGCCTAGCTTTTTGCCTGTCGGGCGGGCACGTAGCACCCTCGTCGGCTGCGCTTTGCGTTTGGTACTGCCAAGTGGGGATGCCTGCATCTTCGCTACCGACATGGCTACTCTCTTTACGGATGCGAACGCCGACGAAGATGCGCCGTTCCCATGCGCTTGGCAACAGCTCATCTTCGAGGTTGTCAAAATGGGCCGAGAGGCCTCTGACCTGCCGTGCAGCCCGCGACCTTTTCCGCTCATGCCCCCGAGCGGCGGCATCCAGTCGCATTGGCTCTTCTCTATAACATCGGTTTCCCCTTTCGCCGGAAAGAGCAGAGTTGAGGCAGCCTTTTGCTCTTCCGGTCCGAGGCCTCAGCGCGCGGCCTTGCGCTTGCGGGTTGCGGCCGCCTTCTTGGCGGAAGCCGATCGGGCCGAGGCGGGCCGCGAGGCCGAGGCCTTGCCGCCGATCTTTCCGCCTTTGCGCGAAGGCGAGGTGTCCATGGGCTTGCCTCGACCGGAGCCGCTCTTCTTGCCGCCGCCGGTCTCCTTGTTCACCGTGGCCCAGGCGCGCCGTTCTGCCTCCTTGTCGGGAAGGCCTCGCGATTCGTAGCTCTCTTCGATATGCTCGGCTTGGCGTTTTTGCTTATCGGTGTAACTGGATTTATCTCCGCGTGGCATTTGCGATCCTCCCAAATGCTGGGCCGTGCTCGCATGGCTCCCGTCGCGCGGAATGCCGCTCAACCGGCCCGCGCCTTCGAAACGCGAAGACGCAAGATGAGTTCCGAGACGCAAGCCGCGCCGCTGAGATCAGGCGCGCCAAGTGATCTTCACATGCCGGGCCGCAGGGCCGGAAAGGTCAAAGCCATGATCAGGGTCGGCGTCGGCGGATGGACCTTCGAGCCCTGGCGCGGCACCTTCTTTCCGAAGGATCTTCCGAAAGCTCGCGAGCTCGAATTTGCGAGCCGCAAGCTCACCTCGATCGAGATCAACGGCACGTATTACAGCACGCAGAAGCCCTCGACCTTTCGGCGCTGGGCGGATGAGACACCGGATGATTTCGTGTTCTCGCTCAAGGCGAATCGCTTCGCCACCAACCGGCGCGTTCTTGCCGAGGCAGCTCCTTCGATCGAGCGATTCATCGGCAGCGGGCTTGGAGAGCTCAAGCAGAAGCTTGGGCCGATCCTGTGGCAATTCGCGCCGACCAAGCGCTTCGAGGAGGAGGATTTCGGTGCCTTCCTCTCGCTCCTTCCGCGAGAGGTCGACGGCATCAAGCTTCGGCACGCGGTCGAGGTCCGCCATGAAAGCTTTTGCGTCCCTGCCTTCGTGGCGCTGGCGCGCCAGCATGGCGCCGCCATCGTCTTCGCCCATTCGGACAAATATCCCGCCATGGCCGATGTGACAGCCGATTTCGTCTATGCGCGCCTGCAGGGCACGCGCGAGGAGGTCCCGACCGGCTATACGAAAGATGAGATCAAGACATGGAGCGCCAGAGCCCGTGTCTGGGAGAAGGGCGAGGCGCCGAAGGGGCTTCCCCGCATTCATGAAGGTTCACCGAAGAAAGGCAGGCGTGACGTGTTCGTTTACATGATTTCCGGCGCCAAGGTCCGGGCGCCCGCGGCGGCGACGGCCTTGATCGCGGCGCTTCGCTGAACCTTCCCTTCGCCTGCCGACCGGCATAGATACTGGGGAGATCGAAGGATATCGCCATGCTCATCGAAGGTCGCCACACGCGCACGATCTGGCTCGAGGATGACGGCGAAAGCGTCGGCATTCTCGATCAGACGAAGCTCCCCTTCCACGTTATCAGGGTAAAGCTGACCTCGATCAATGCGGTCGCGCACGCGATCTCCTCGATGCAAGTGCGCGGCGCCCCCCTCATCGGTGCTGCCGGCGCATATGGGCTCGCGCTTGCGCTCGCGGTCGATCCTTCCGATGCGAGCCTCAGCGCGGCCCATGAGCTTTTGGCGCGGGCGCGCCCGACTGCGATCAATCTGCGCTGGGCGCTCGACCGGGTTGCAGCGCGCGTGCGGCCGCTCGCGACGAAATCCCGTGCCCAAGCGGCGTTCGCCGAGGCCAAAGCGATCTGCGATGAGGATGTGGCGATCAACGAAGGCATCGGCCGGCACGGACTCAAGTTGATCGAGGCGATCGCGAAGACGAAAAAGCCCGGCGCTCCCGTCAATGTCCTCACGCACTGCAATGCAGGTTGGCTTGCGACTGTCGATCGCGGCACCGCGACGAGCCCGATCTACGCGGCCCACGAGCAAGACTTGCCCATTCATGTCTTCGTCGACGAGACGCGTCCGCGCAACCAGGGTGCCTACCTCACCTGTTTCGAGCTCGGTGAAGAGGGCGTGCCGCACACGCTGATCGTCGACAATTCCGGTGGCCATTTGATGCAGCACGGTCTCGTCGATCTCGTCATCGTGGGCACCGACCGTGTGACCGCGAGAGGCGATGTGGCGAACAAGATCGGCACTTATCTCAAGGCGCTCGCCGCTAAGGATAATGGCGTGCCCTTCTATGTGGCCTTGCCGTCTCCGACCATCGACTTTTCGGTGGAAGATGGGGTGCGCGACATTCCGATCGAGGAGCGCTCGGGCGAGGAAGTGACGCATGTGGCGGGGATCGGGGAAGATGGCGAGGTGGAGCGCGTGCGCATCGCGCCCGAGCGCACCAAAGCCGCGAACCCCGCCTTCGACGTGACGCCGGCGCGCCTCGTCACTGGCCTCATCACCGAGCGCGGCGTCGCGCAGGCTTCGCGCGAAGGATTGCGGGCGCTCTTTCCCGATCGCGCGGCTTGACGGACATGGAGGCTTGATTGCGGCCCCGACCCTCCACGCCAAGGACCTCAACGAAGCCGTCGAAGATGCCGAAAACGAGGTCGCCGACCTGACGATGGCCGGTTCCAGCGCAAAATGCTATGCTGTCGGCGCCGCGATAAGGTCCCAATCTAGAGCATGATCCGCAAAAGTGGTCCCACTTTTGCGATAAGATTATGCGGAAAAACAAAAAGATAACCTTACGCTACTGATCTCATCTAAACGCAACGCGTTCTAGAGACAAAACATGAGCGAAATCCATCGGATCACGGTCGATCCCGGCCAATGCGGCGGCCGACCCTGTCTGCGTGGCCTGCGTATCCGCGTGCGGGACGTGCTGGACCTACTGGCCGCCGGCGCCGACCGCGCCGAAATCCTGGAGGACTATCCGCTTCTCGAGGAGAGCGACATCACCGCCGCGCTGGAATACGCGGCACAGCAGAGCGATCATCTCGTTCTACGCGTGGCCTAGTGCGCTTCCTGGTAGACGCGCAGCTTCCCCCCGCGCTGGCCCGCTTGCTCGCCGCCAATGGGCACGAGGCGGCACATGTCGGCGACGTCGAGCTGCAAACGGGTCGGATGCCGCGATCTGGAGTCATGCGCTGGCGTCGTCCTCGGTGATCGTCACGAAGGACGAGGATTTCGCCCAGCGTAAGGTGCTGGCCAAGAATGGGCCCGTCGTGATCTGGATCCGGCTCCCGAATACAAGAAGGCGAGATCTGCTCGCCTGGTTCGCGACCTTGCTGCCGGATATCATGGCGGCGATTGCCCGCGGCGATTCCCTGGTCGAGGTGACGTGACGGGCGCCCTCACCTGATCCCGGCGCGCATGAAGCTCTGCACGAATTGGCGCTGGAACAAGAGGAAGCCGATGAGCAGCGGGCCCGAGGT
Organism: Hyphomicrobiales bacterium; assembly: GCA_019246665.1. Lineage (GTDB taxonomy): Bacteria > Pseudomonadota > Alphaproteobacteria > Rhizobiales > Beijerinckiaceae > GAS188. The sequence goes on along the minus strand of JAFAQA010000374.1, from coordinate 2,427 downwards.
CATGATGGTCGCGGCCGTGATCACCGACCAGTCGATGCCTTGATCGGCCGAGGCGAACACCGAGAGCCCGACGGTGAGAGGCCGCGTCTCGACCGAGTTCGTGATGATGAGCGGCCACAGGAAGTTGTTCCAGTGGAAGCTCACCTGCACGAGCCCGTAGGCGAGATAGATCGGGCGCGCGAGCGGCACATAGACCCGCCAGAGCACGCCGAGCGTGCCACATCCCTCGATGCGCGCGGCTTCCTCGAGGTCCTTAGGCACGCCAAGAAAGGCCTGACGCAAGAGGAAGATGCCGAAGGCCGAGGTGAGATAGGGCAGGGCGACGCCGAACAGCGTATCGACGAAGCCGAGCGCGCGCACCGTCTGGTAGTTCGCGACGGCGAGAATCTCGGGCGCGATCATGAGCTGGATGAGCACAAGGGCGAAGAGAAGGTCCCGCCCGCGAAATTCGAAGCGCGCAAAGGCGAAGGCGGCAAGCGTGCACAAGACACATTGGGCGCCGACGATCATCACCACCAGGATGATGGTGTTGAGAAAATAGCGCGCGAAGGGGGCGGCATGCCAGGCGCGTTCGAGATTCTCGAGGGTGAGCGGCGCCAGAAGGTCGAAATGCGTCGCGTAGGCGGCCGGATGGAAGGCGGTCCAGATCGCGTAGGCGAGAGGCGCAAGCCAGAAGAGGCCGAGCGCCCAGGCGACGCCGGTCTCGAGCGCGCGGGTGACCGGGCCTGAGCGATCGACCGCGCTCATTGGTAATGCACGCTCATTGGTAATGCACCTTCCGGCCGGCGGTCAGGAACTGCACCAAGGCGAGCAGGCCCAAAATGGCGAGGAGCACCATGGTGAGGGCGGTCGCATAGCCTTGATCCCAGAATTTGAAGCCGATCTCGTAGATGTGGAACAAGAGCACATTCGTCGCATTGTCCGGCCCACCTCCGGTCATGATGAAGATGTGGTCGACGGTGCGGAACGCATTGATCACGGCATTCACGAGAATGAAGAGCGTCACGGGCGCGAGAAGCGGCCAGGTGACGCGCCGGAAGAAGGTGAAGCGTGAAGCGCCCTCGATGGCGGCGGCCTCCTTGAGGTCAGGCGGGATCTGCTGGAGCGCCGCGAGGTAGAAGATCATGAAGAAGCCCGCCTCCTTCCACACGGTGACGACCATGATCGCGAAAAGCGCGGTCGACTGCGAGCCGAGCCAATTCGTCGCGTGGCCGCCGAACACCGCGGCGATCTGGTCGAGCAGACCGTAGCTCGGCGTGTAGAAGAAGAGCCAGATATTCGCGACGGCGATCATCGGCAGCACGGTGGGGGTGAAATACGCCATGCGCAGCAAGGCGCGTCCGGGCAGGCGGTCATTCACGAAAAGCGCCATGAGAAGGGCAAGCCCGACCGAGAGCGGAATGGTGCCGAGCGCGTAAATGAAATTGTTGACGAGCGCCTTCCAGAAGATCGGGTCGGCGAACATGTCCTCGTAATTCGAGAGCCCGATGAAATGCGCCGGGCGATTTACCTTCGGCGTCGAGTAGAAGGAATCGACCAGCGTCGAGACGATCGGAATATGCGTGAAGGTCGCAAAGAGCACGATCGAGGGCAGGAGAAGGAGCCAGGCTTCGGCACTGCGCCCGGCGAGCGCGCCGCGTCGCGCGGCTCGTCGAGCGCGCTCACTTGCGGGCCTCGCCGCGGCCGCCACGCTGGCGCGCATGAGGGCAGTCTCCTCGATCCCCGCAACCATGGGCGGGACGAGAGGCGCGCCGGCCGCGGGCTGATCGACCATGTTCTGATGGCCGCTTCGCTCGAACTCCCTCAGCCGTAATCCTTGAGAATGTGATCGGCCTCGCGCTGCGCGTCCTTCATCGCGACTTCGGGTGTCTTGCTTCCCGTCAAGGCGGCCTGGAGATTGTCGTTGAAGACTTTCATGACGCGCTGACCTTCATGCACGGTGATCTCGGGGCCGGCATATTGGAGCTGGTCGCGCGCCACGGCGGCTTGCGGGAAGTCTGCGATGTATTTCTTCATCGCCTCGGTCGCATAGGCGGCAGGCGAGGTCGCCACATAGCCGGTGGCGATCGACCAGGCGGCGGCGCGCTCGGGCGTGGTCATGAACTTCACGAACTTGAAGGCCATCGCCTGTTTCTCGGGCGAGATCCCCTTGAAGATGTAGAAATTGCCGCCGCCGGTCGGCGCGCCATAGCGGATCTTCTTCGGCAGCATGGCGACGCCGAACGGGAAGCTCGCATTCTGGCGAATATTGGTGAGGTTGCCGGTCGTCTGCCATATCATGGCGAGCTTCTTCTCGAGGAAATCGCGCGGCGCCGCGCCCCAGGAGGTGAGGCCGGAAGGCTGGACCCCATAGGTCTTCGAGAGATCGAGGAAGAAGCGCAGCGCCTCGATGACGCGCGGGTCGTCGAAATCCGTCTTGTTGCCGTC
>JAFAQA010000366.1 GCA_019246665.1 Hyphomicrobiales bacterium | reverse complement strand
TAATTCTCGAAGCCGAGAGCGCCGGGCGTCAGCGGCATTTGGCCATTGGCGATGACGGCATTGTCATGGGTCGAGGCGATCACCGCCATGTAGACCGGGAAGGCGACGATGCCGACGCCGATCAAGAGCACGATGTGCGGCAGCAGGTTTCCGAAACGGCGATGCTCGACCATGATCCGTGCCTAGTGCGGGTCAAATTCGTGTGGGATCGCCATCGCGTTCATTCTTTTGTTTCATCGCCTAGTCTTATCCCAAAAGTGGGGGCACTTTTGCGGATCAAGCTCTAATAGTGCACACGCCGCTCGACATAGCGGAACTGGATCGCGGTGAGCGCGATCACGATGATCATGAGGATCACCGATTGTGCCGCCGAGCCGCCGAGATCCGCGCCGAGCTTGCCGTCCTGGAAAACCTTGTAGACGAGCGTCTCGGTGGCGCCGTTCGGGCCTCCGCCGGTCGCCGTGTCGATGATGCCGAGCGTATTGAAGAACACATACGTGATGTTGATGACGATCAAGAAAAAGGTCGTTGGCGAGAGAAGTGGGAAGACCACGGTCCAGAAACGCCGCATCGGCTTTGCGCCATCGATCGCGGCGGCCTCGATGACGCTTCTCGGGATCGCCTGCAGCCCCGCGAGGAAGAACAGGAAGTTGTAGCTGAGCTGGTTCCAGACGGCGGCGATCACGACGAGTGCCATTGCCTGGCCGCCATGGAGAGTGGGATTCCAGTCGATGCCCCAGGATTGGAGCGCGCGCGCAAACATGCCAAGGCCGGGTTGGAACATGAAGATGAAGAGGACGCTCGCGACCGCTGGAGCGACGGCATAAGGCACGATGAGGAAAGTCCGGTAGATCTGCACGCCCTTGATCTGACGATCCGCCATCGTCGCCAGGAGAAGGCCGAGCGTGAGGGAGAAGAAGGCCACGAGGCCCGAGAAGACGAAAGTGACGCCGATCGCCTGATAGTAATCGGGCCGCGTGAAGAGCTCGACATAGTTCTCGAACCAGACGAACTCGGTCGAAAGCCCGAAGGCATCCTGCACCAGGAAGGATTGCCACACCGCCTGCGCGGCCGGCCAGTAGAAGAAAACGAGCGAGATCGCGAGCTGCGGCAATAGCAAGGCATAAGGCAAGAGCTTGCCGGCGAAGATGGGGCGGCTCTCGACGGGCGCGTAAGCTTTTGCCTCCACGACGACATCCGCTCGAGGCGTCAAATCCGGCGCCAACTCCTCGCTCTCGACCGAGGTCCCCTCACGCAAAACGGCATCGGCCCCTCCGGCGAATGCCGGCGTCTTCGTCATTTGCCGGCGGTTCGCTCGAATTGCCGCAGCATCTGATTGCCGCGTGCGACGGCGGCGTCGAGCGCGGCTTGCGCGCTCTTCTGACCCGAAAGAGCGGCCTCGATCTCCTCGGCCCAGACGTCGCGCATCTGCACCATGTTGCCGAAGCGCAGACCGCGCGAATTCTCGGTCGGCGGCTTGTTGGTGAGCTCGAGGAGCGGCACCTCGAGCACGGGGTTCTTCTCGTAAAATCCTGACGCCTTGGTCTTCTCATAAGCCGCCTTGGTGATCGGCAGATAGCCCGAGACCTGATGCAGATTGGCCTGCCGGTCCGTGTCGGAAAGGAAGCTCAAGAATTTCGCGATGCCTTTGTATTCCTCGGCGGATTTTCCCCCCATCACCCAGAGCGACGCCCCACCGATGATCGAGTTCTGGGGCGCGCCCGGGACATCCGGAAAATAGGGCATCGGCACCGCGGTCCAGTCGAATTTCGCATTCGCCTTCACGTTCGGATAGAAGGCCGATGAGGTGAGGAAGAGCGCGCATTCGCCAGAGGTGAAGCGGCCTTCCCCGGTGTTGGTGCGCCCCGAATAGTCGAAGCTCTTGTCCTTTTGCAGATCGACTAGCGCCTGCAGGAGCTTCACGTGCAAGGGCGAATTGAACTCGAGAACGGTGTCGAAGCCGTCGAGCCCGTTCGCCTTGGTGCCGATCGGCACATTGTGCCAGGCGGAGAACTGCTCGATCAAATCCCAGGTGATCCAGGCCGAGGACAAGCCGCAGGTCGGGTTCGTGGCGTGGAGCTTCTTCGCCGCGTCGAAGACTTGGGGCCAGGTTCTCGGTAGCTGATCTCCATCAAGGCCGGCCTTGCGCAGGGCGTCGCGGTTGACCCACATCACCATGCTCGACGAATTGAACGGGAAGGAGAGCATCTCGCCCTTGGCGGTCGAATAGTAGCCGGTGATCGCCGGCAGGTAAGAGTTCGGATCGAAGCTCTCGCCTGCTTCCTTCATCAACTGGTACACGGGCTTGATGGCGCCTTTCGCCGCCATCATCGTCGCGGTGCCGACCTCGAAGACCTGGATGATGTCCGGCGCATTGCCGGCACGATAAGCCGCGATGCCGGCATTCAGCGTATCGGGGTAGCTGCCCTTGTAGGTGGGCACAACCTTGTATTCGCTCTGCGATTTGTTGAAATCCTCGGCGAGGTTGACGATGACGTCGTTGTTCGGCCCCGTCATCGCGTGCCACCATTGGATCTCGGTGACTGCGCCGGAGGGCAGCGTCGTGGCCATGAGCAAGCCTGCTGCGAGGGCCGCGCGAGGAGCGAATTTCATGATCGGAACCTCTTCAGCGATGCGTCTGTGAGTGATGGCGCGGGGTTCTGTCTCTCTTTGCGATCAAGACCTTTTGGAGCAGGGAAATGCCCGCTCAGCCGGCAACGAAGGCCCTTCTCGCGACCGCCGAGACTTCGGCACCATGTGTCGCGATCATGACGCAGCGGTGACGCTGCCGCAAGCGCGGGAAACGAGCGCCTCCCGTCACCGACGCTCCGAGCGCGGGTCGAAGGCGTGCTGCATGCCGTCGCCGAGGAAGTTCACCGCGATCACGGTGATGAAGATGAGGAGGCCCGGATAGATCGCGAGCGCCGGCGCGGTGGTCACCAATTCCTGGGCATTGTTCAGCATGTTGCCCCAGCTCGGTGTGGGCGGGACGATGCCGAAGCCGAGGAAGCTCAATACCGACTCGAAGAGGATGACGCGCCCGACCGTCAAGGTGAGGGCAACGATGATCGGCGTCACGATGTTCGGCAGCACATGCGTCGCCATCACGTAAAGCGCGCTGGCACCGCTCGCTCGCGCCGCAAGGATATAGTCGCGCTCCTTGACGGATAGGGTCGCGGCGCGAACCAGGCGCGCGATCGCGGTCCAGTCGACGAGCGCGATGATCACGACGATGCGCCAGAAGCCGGCCGCGCCCGAATGCGCGAATTCGCTGGAGAAGCCGAGCTTGGTGAGATCGAGCGCGGCAAGCACGATCAGCAAGGGAAGCAAGGGAAGCGCGATCACGCCATCGGTGATGCGCATGAGGAAGGAATCGAGCCTGCCGCCGAAATATCCAGCGACGAGGCCAAGCGAGATGCCGATGCCGCCGCCGATCACTGTCGCCAAGAGGCCGACGAGAAGCGAGATCTGTCCGCCGTACATGAGGCGGAGCAATTCGTCGCGCCCGCCCTCATCCGTGCCGAGCCAATGCGTGGCGGAAGGCGGATCGTAGCGCGACAATAGGTCGGTCGTGTTCGAATCGAGGCCGAGATAGCGCTCGAGCGGGTAGGCCGAGAGGCAGAACAGCACGAGGAGCGCGAGGATGACGAGGCTTGCCACACCGCCCCGATGCTGGCGAAAGCGCCGCCAGCGCAGGCTCCATACCGATTGCGCCGCATCGACGGCTCGGGCTCGCCGCGCGCGCACGCCTTCTGTCGCAAGATCGGTCATTTGAGCGTGATCATTTCAGTGTGATCATTTCAGTGTAATTCTTGGATCGAGCCAGCCATAGGCGAGATCGGC
>JAFAQA010000365.1 GCA_019246665.1 Hyphomicrobiales bacterium | reverse complement strand
CGAGGAAGCTTGCGTGCGCGAAGCCGCCGAAGGCAAGCCGGTGAAGATCGGCCTCCTGCAGCGCCATGCGACGGATGCGCTGATGGCGTCGGGAAAGCAACCGTTCAAACGAGGCCCTGCCACGGGCAAGCGCATCGCGGTGGTGGGTGCCGGCCCGGCGGGCCTCAGCTGTGCGCACAAGCTTGCCGAGCTCGGCCATGAGGTCGTGCTCTTCGAAGCGAAGGAGCGTCTCGGCGGCCTCAACGAATATGGCATCGCCGCCTACAAGACGGTCGACGGCTTCGCTCAAGAAGAGGTGGAGTTCGTGCTCTCGATCGGCGGCATCGAGGTCAAGTCCGGACGAAAACTTGGCGACAATCTCGATCTTGCCGAGCTTCGTCGCGAATTCGACGCGGTGTTCCTCGGCATCGGCCTTGCCGGGGTGAACAAGCTTCGCCTCGCGGGCGAAGATGCCTTGAAAGGGGTGCGAGATGCGGTCGACTTCATCGCGGAATTGCGCCAGGCCAACGATGTTTCGCGTCTCCCGGTCGGGCGCAAGGTCGTCGTCATCGGTGGCGGCATGACGGCGATCGATGCGGCGGTGCAATCGAAGCGCCTCGGCGCCGATGAGGTGACGATCCTCTACCGTCGCGGCGAGGCCGAGATGAAGGCGAGCGGCTATGAGCGCGAGCTCGCGCGCAATGATGGCGTGCTGATCCGCCATTTCGCCGCACCGAAGGCGCTTGAAAGCGAGGGCGGGCGCGTCACCGGCGTCCTGTGCGAGCGAATGGCCTCGGGAAGCGGCAGCCTCGCGCCCACGGGTGAGAGCTTCCGGCTCGAGGCCGACATGGTGCTCTCGGCCATCGGCCAAGTGTTCGTCTCGGACGGGCTCGGCAACGCGCAAGGCCTCGAGATCGCGGGAGGCCGTCTCGTTGTCGACGAGGCGCGGCGCACCTCGCTCCCCGGCGTTTGGGCCGGCGGGGACTGCGTGGCCGGAGGGCAGGATCTGACGGTCGCCGCGGTGGAGGACGGGAAACGCGCCGCACTTGCTATTCACCAAGCGCTCGGGGGGTAACGAGCAGCGAGCGAATAGTGAGTAGTGAGTAGTGAGTAGAAATCCGCGCTCTTCACTTCGCTATTTCACTATTCACTATTCACTATTTCACTACTCACTAATTTGGAGGACCGGATGGCTGACTTACGCACGAATTTCGCAGGCATCCTTTCGCCGAACCCCTTCTGGCTTGCCTCCGCGCCGCCGACCGACAAGGCTTACAATGTCACGCGCGCCTTCAAGGCGGGATGGGGTGGCGTCGTCTGGAAGACGCTCGGCGAGAATGGCCCCCCCATCGTCAATGTGAGCGGCCCGCGCTATGGCGCGATCCACGGCCCGGACCGGCGCGTCATCGGCTTCAACAATATCGAGCTCATCACCGACCGTCCGCTCGATGTGAACTTGCGCGAGATCAAGGAAGTGAAACGCGATTGGCCGGATCGCGCCGTCATCGTCTCCCTCATGGTGCCTTGCGAGGAAGAAGCCTGGAAGGCGATCCTCAAACCCGTCGAGGAGACGGGATGCGACGGCATCGAACTGAATTTCGGCTGTCCGCACGGCATGTCGGAGCGCGGCATGGGCTCGGCGGTCGGCCAAGTGCCGGAATATATCGAGATGGTCGCGCGCTGGTGCAAGCAGCACACGCGCATGCCCGTCATCGTGAAGCTCACACCGAACATCACCGACATCCGCTACCCCGCGCGCGCGGCAAGACGCGGCGGCGCCGACGCGGTGTCGCTCATCAACACGATCACCTCGATCATGCAGGTCGATCTCGAACGCATGACACCAGCGCCGCATGTCGACGGCAAGGGCACGCATGGCGGCTATTGCGGGCCTGCCGTGAAACCGATCGCGCTCAACATGGTGGCGCAGATCACGCGCGACGCCGAGACGCGCGGCTTGCCGGTCTCCGGCATCGGCGGCATCACCACCTGGCGCGACGCCGCGGAATTCATCGCGCTCGGCTCAGGCACGGTGCAAGTATGCACGGCCGCCATGACCTACGGCTTTCGCATCGTCACCGAGATGATCTCAGGGCTCTCGGACTGGATGGACGGGGCTGGATATGCCCGCCTCGAGGATTTCCAGGGGCGCGCTACGCGCAACTTCACCGAATGGGAGCACCTCAACCTCAATTATGTGGTGAAGGCCGTCATCGATCAGGATCTGTGCATCAAATGCGGGCGCTGCTTCAGCGCTTGCGAGGACACCTCCCATCAAGCGATCACGGCGAGCGTGAACGGCGTGAGGAAATTCGTGGTGAAGGACGAGGAATGCGTCGGCTGCAATCTTTGCGTGCTCGTCTGCCCCGTCGAGAACTGCATCACCTTGGAGCACCGCACACAGGGTATCGACCCGCGCACAGGGCTTTCTTACGCTGAGCCGCCTCTCGACTGGACGAGGCACCCGAACAACCCACAAGCGAAGCAGGCGGCGGAGTAGATTATGGCCGATCTCTCGAATATCCGCATCGACGGCGGGAGGCTTTGGGATTCGATCATGGAGATGGCGAAGATCGGCGCGACACCGAAAGGCGGGTGCAAACGCCTAACCCTCACCGATCTCGACCGCGAAGGCCGGGCGCTCTTCATCTCCTGGTGCGAGAAGGCCGGCTGCAGCGTCGCGGTCGATGAGATGGGAAACGTCTTCGCGCGTCGGCCGGGCACCGAGAATGGCCTCTCCCCCGTGATGATGGGCTCGCATCTCGACACCCAGCCGACGGGCGGCAAGTTCGATGGCGTGCTCGGCGTGCTCGGCGCGCTCGAGGTGGTGCGTTCGCTCAACGATCTCAAGATCAAGACGAAGCGGCCGATCGAGATCGCCAATTGGACGAATGAGGAAGGCTCCCGCTTCGCCCCGGCGATGGTGTCCTCCGGCGTCTTCGCGGGCGTCTACACCAAGGACTTCGCCTATGCCTGCGAGGACCAGGAGGGCAAGAAGCTCGGCGAGGAGCTCACGCGCATCGGCTTCAAGGGGGATGAGAAGGTAGGCGGGCGCAAGATCCACGCCTTTTTCGAGCTCCATATCGAGCAAGGCCCGATCCTCGAGGCGGAGAATTTCGAGGTCGGCATCGTGACCCATGGGCAGGGACAGCGCTGGTACGAGATCGACCTCACCGGCTTCGAAAGCCATGCGGGCTCGACGCCGATGCCGCGCCGCAAGGACGCGCTGCTAGGCGCGTCGCGCATCGTCGAGCTCGTCAACCGCACGGCTCTCGCGCAAGCGCCGCTCGCCGTCGGCACGGTGGGCATGCTCAACCCCTATCCGAATTCGCGCAA
>JAFAQA010000297.1 GCA_019246665.1 Hyphomicrobiales bacterium | reverse complement strand
GCCGCTACGAAGCCCATATGGGACGCCGCAGCCTGTGGATGGGCGATCTTTACGTGTCCCCGAACGCGCGCCGCACGGGCGCCGCGCGGGCCTTGCTGTTGGCCTTGGCCGCGCGCGCGCAGGTGCTCGGATGCACCTACATCACATCGGAGCTTTGGCGGCGAACCGAGGTCGCCCGAGCCTTTTACGCCGGGCTCGGAGCGCATGCCGAGGACGAGGTGGCGCCGATGTCCTTGCCGGTGGAGACGCTGGTCACCCGGCTTCGTGGCGGGCTGAGGTGAGGGGCCGCCCCACGGCCGCCCCGATGCGCTCGCCATACGCAGCACGATGAGAGCTATGTCTCCGGCTAAGTCTGACCGGAGACCGCTCGTCCGGTACCGGCAAAATCCCGGCTTGCTTCGACCTTCGCCCGTGCTCGCCCGACAATCGCCGCCAGCGCCTCGTCGACGTCCGGATAGCTGAACCGAAAGCCGCTTTCGAGCACCAGTTTGGGTCCGACGCGTTGCCCGCCGAGCAGGAGCTCTTCCGCAAAGTCGCCGAGCGCGAGACGCAGGGGTGCCGCCGGCATCGCCAAAATCGCGGGCCTCTTCAAGGCGCGTCCCAAGGCAGCCGCGAAGGCGGCATTGGTCACCGGGTTCGGCGCCGTCGCATTGACCGGTCCCGCCAAGCTCGAGGTCGCGATCGCGTGGACGATGAGGCGAACGAAATCGTCACGGTGGATCCAGCTCATCCATTGGCGGCCTGCCCCGAAGGGACCGCCGAAACCGAACTCGAACGGTGTCAGCATGCGTGACAAGATTCCCCCTTCGGCCGCCAGCACGAGGCCGGCGCGGAGGCACACGACGCGCACGCCAAGGGCTGCCGCGTCCCTCGCGGCTTTCTCCCAGCGCACGCAAACCGCGCGGGAAAAGCAGTCCGCGCCAGCCGCCGTCTCGTCCAGCCGCTCATCCGCGCGCAGGCCATACCAACCGACTGCCGAACCGCTGACGAGAACGGCCGGCGGGGCCTCAAGGCGGCCGATCAAGCCAATGACGGCGCGCGTCAGCTCGAGGCGGGAGCGCAAGATCAGGCGCCGCTTCCGCTTTGTCCATAAGCCGTTCGAGATCGACTCGCCGGCGAGGTTGACGATGGCATCGAGACGCGCATCGTCGGCGATTTGATCGAGCGACGTGATCACCCGGATCGGCGCCGGCAAATCTGCCGCGTGGGCGCGCGCTCTCGTCAGCACGGTGACGTCATGGCCAGCGGAGGAAAGAGCTGCGACCAAGCGGCTTCCGACAAAGCCCGTGCCGCCGGTGACGAGAACGGCGTGGCGCCCCTTCAGGACCTGCGCGAGGGGTGCGGGATCACCTGTTCTGATCTCGGCCGTCCGGCGAGCGGCACCGAGATCGCGAAGCCCGAATCCGGCGACGCCCATCGCAGCGAGGCTGCAGAGCCAGCTCCATGCACCATGGTAGGCGGGCACAATTCCTATCGGCAACGCGGCCCAGCGCAGAAGGAGTGGCACGAGCATGGCCAGAAGCACACCGTAGTTCAGCGTCAACAAGGTGTGGTTCACGCGTTCGCTCGCCGGAAGGCGTCGCGTGCGATCCTCCTCGACGAAATCCCACAAGGTGATCAAGAGCTCGCCCCCCATCAGGACGATGAGGACGATGGCCATCGCGCCATGCGGCTCGCCCCAGCCCAATAATGCAAACATCGCCGCGTAAGCGATGTTTCGGACGCCATGGAGCTTGAGCTCGGCAGCTTGCGAGGGCCTCCATGCCAGACGCTCGGTGAGTTCGTGATGATAGAAGGTGTCGAAGCCACCCATCGCGACTTGGAGAAAGACGATCGTCCAAAGCAAGTCACTCATCTTGTGCCTCCTTCTCATCGATGGCGAAGCGCTCACGAAAAAGGCCCGTCTGGCGAATGATTTCGCCGAACAGCGGATGGCGTAGCGACAGCACGAACGCGAACCCGTCATCGCCGCGATCGACATGGCTGATCGTCAGCGCTCCCGGGCACAACCATCGCGGCAATCGCCACCGCGCCGTGCCCAAGGCGACGAAGTAGTGGTCGCTATTGAAATGCAGTGCGTTGAGGTCCGCGCTCACCTTGAGTGCGATGCCGAAGCCATATCCTAGATATTCTTCCAGTCCGGTCGGCCCGGCGAAGCGCTTGCTGCTGTGGATGACTTGCGGGAAGCCCCGGCTGCGCCCGTAAATCCGTGTCCAGAACTGGCCACCGCTCGCGCCGTCTTCCGTAACCGACACGATGGCGGGAACACCGATCTCGTCGTCGAGTGGCAAGGGCGCGCCAATGAGATGGCAAAGCTCGGCGATGCATCGGCCCAAACGGGTCCTGCGGCTCTCGACGATCTCTCCGACATAGGTGACCGCCGCGCCGGCGCTGAGCCTCATGCTGAAACGACGGCGTATTCTTGCCGGCAGGCACGCCCATGCTTTCGGGCCGAGAAGCGCTCGAAATCGCAAATCACATAGAGCAGGATCCTGCTGGGCGGGCACGTGCCCACTAGCGCTCGTGCCCAGTCTCTCGGCTTTACGCGCATTCATCCGGCGTGCTCCCCTTATCCTTATGTCTGATGTTTCTGTCAGTAGAGAAATATCACTCGAAATTTTTTAGAAGCTGCCGATGTTGTCTTGCTTGCCGCGGCCGAGCCTCACCAGGCCGACCACGCGCGAGCCGAGCTTGATCAAGCGCATGAGCGTGCTCGGCGGAACGGTGAGCATTTGGCTGAACCAACCGTCCAATGTGGTGAGGAAGCTTTGCATCTCGCGAAGGCGATTGCGCGCCACTTTGCTCATTGACGGATCGGCATCCGCCAATGCCAAGGCTTTCCGAATGGCAGCTACGGCCGGATCGATCTCGCGCTCCTTGCGGCCCTGAGAGATGCGGGTAAGGATCTGCCAGAGATCCGCCTCCGCCTCATAGTGGTCCCGCCGATCTCCGAAGACCGGCACGCGCCGGACCAATTTCCAAGTGATCAGCTCGCGGATGCTGTTCGACACGTTCGAGCGCGCCAGGCCGAGCTGTTCGGCAATGTCCTCCGCCGTCAGCGGCCGCTCGGACAGATAAAGCAATGCCTGAATTTGCGCGACGGAGCGGTTCACGCCCCACTGCCCGCCCATATCTCCCCAGCGCAGCACGAACTCCTGAACGGCGGCAGGAAGTCGGTTCGCATTGTCCGTTGTTTCTGTCATAACAGAAATGTATGACGGAACCGATCGAATGTCAATGCATGACTTTTCGTTCTGAGCCGTTATGTGAAGCGGGCCGAGATCAAGCTCAGGAAATCACAGAGGCCGCCTCGACTGCCTCAGCGCTAAGACATGCGCACATCTCTGTATGTCTTCGTTCCGAGCGAGGGTGGTGCTCTTGTTCCCCCCACCCGTACCCTCCCCACCACTCGCCCTACTTTCTCGTCGCCGCAAGACTGGAACCCGTGGCTCGTGGGGGGAGGGAGGACCGGCGCTCGCGCACCTCGCCAAAGTCAAGGATCGGCGCTGGGCATTCCCCTCCCCCCACGAGCGCAGCGAGTGGTGGGGAGGGTGCGGGTGGGGGGCGGCTCGATGCGTGGGCCAACATGTGTGCCTCCCCTGGTTGCCTTCAGCGGGGGGCGAGGTTGATCGCGAGCGAGAGAGCACCCACGAGGATGAGACTTATCGCCCAAGTCCCATCGAGGTTGAACCAGCTTCGTGAGACGAATTTCGTGCCGAGATAGCGATAGACGAGCCAGGCCACGAAGCCGCCGGCGGCGATCATCGCAAATGTGTGAACCATGGAGACCAGCACCGCCATTCCGAGGTCCGCACGGACCAGGGCGCTTGCCGCCTGGTGCAGGCCGTCGAGCTCAGCGGAACTGCAAAGCCCAAGATAGATCGGCACCAACATCAGCCCCGCGCCATGCGCGAGGGCAACGACAAAAGACCAAACTCCGAGCTGCGTCGGTCGTATGCGCGCCAGGACCCGCGGATGGCGCTGGCGGATACAGCGAAAAATGCCGAAAGCCATGACGAGGAGGCCGGCGCCGATCTGCAGAGGCTTTTGCCACTGAGCGACGATGACAAGCAGCGAGAAGGGGAGGATCATCGCGAGCATCGCGAGGAGATGCCCGATCGTGAGCGGCCGAAGTGCTCCGAACAGCGCGCGCGGGCTTCTCTCCATGAGCCCGGCGGAGACGGCGAGCGGCCATCCCATCCCGGGGTTCAGCCCGTGATAGAGGCCGCTCACGACGACCGCGAGCCAGAGCACGGCCGGTGTCAATCCGATGCGGTCCACTCAAGCGCTCAGACCGACGGATAGCAGAAGCTATCCGTCGAGCAGTCTCCGCCTTCGAGCCGGATCTGATGCGCCCGGTAGCCGTCAGGAAAGCGCACCCAATAATCCTTGCGCAGCGCAAGGCCACCGCTCGCGTTCACATCGGCCATGACCTCGGCGCCGGGCACGCCGTCGGCATAGAATTGATCATCCCAGGTGGAATAGAGCGAGTTGGTCCAATAGACCCGTTTCCCGTCACGGCTGATCTCGACCATCTGCGGACCGCCCGCGAATGCCTCGCCGTTCGGGTGGGGCGTGCGGCGGGCGATCCCGCCGATATGAACCGAACCTGTAAGCTTCGGATGCCTCGGCTCCGTGACGTCGTATTGGCGCATCTCTCCGGTTCCCCAACAGGCAACGTAAAGGAACCGATCGTCCATCGAGAGATCGATGTCGCTCACCAGCGGCGGCACGGCGCCGAACCCTTGCAGGAGCGCCGGCAGCTTCTCTTTAGGCGCGGGTTCGGCCGGGATCGTCGCCGTCTTCTCGATGTGGAACTTGCCGTCTTCGCGCCACCAGGTCCAGATCGAAGCTTCGAGGTTCGTGGTATCGACCACGACGCCCACGAACCCGTACTCGCGGATGGGATCATGGGCGGGTCGCACTTCCAGCACCATCTGATGGTTCGCGCCAAGATCGATCGTCTGCACGTTGCGCCGGCCGCGCAGATCCCAGAAGTGGATCGCATGGCCGTATTTGTTCGAAAGCAAGTCCTCCGGAACGATCCCGTGCTCGAATTGCGGCGGCAATCCCCATTCGCTCGTCACCATGTAGTCGCGCGGCAGATTCCACCAGAAGTCGTAGTGCAGCTT
>JAFAQA010000241.1 GCA_019246665.1 Hyphomicrobiales bacterium | reverse complement strand
CGCGGCCGTGAAGGGCAAGGCGCCGCGGCCTCTGCCGAAGATCACGCCGGCGCTTCGGCTCTCCGGTCTCGAGCCGTTCACGCTCACGCAAGCGATCCCCTTCGTCAATGTCGGCGAGCGCACCAACGTCACGGGCTCGGCACGCCTTCGCAAATTGATCACCTCGGGAGATTTCGCGGCGGCGCTCGACGTGGCGCGCGATCAGGTCGCGAACGGCGCACAAGTGATCGACGTCAACATGGATGAAGGACTGCTTGATTCCCCAAAAGCGATGGTCGAGTTCCTGAGCCTCGTCGCGTCCGAGCCCGACATCTCGCGCGTGCCGGTGATGGTGGATTCATCGAAGTTCTCCGTCACCGAGGCGGGGCTCAAATGTTTGCAAGGCAAGGGCATCGTGAACTCCATCTCGCTCAAGGAAGGCGAGGAGAAATTCATCGCGGAAGCCCGCCTCGTGCGCCGCTATGGTGCGGCCGTCGTGGTCATGGCCTTCGACGAGAAGGGCCAGGCCGACACGGCGGAGCGCAAGGTCGAGATTTGTGCGCGTGCCTATAAAATCCTCACCGAGAAAGTCGGCTTTCCGCCTCAGGACATCATCTTCGATCCGAACATCTTCGCGGTCGCCACGGGGATCGAGGAGCACGACAATTACGGCGCGGATTTCATCGCCGCTGCGAAGGCCGTGCGCGGCCGGCACCCGCTCGTCCACATTTCGGGGGGCGTGTCGAATCTCTCCTTCTCGTTTCGCGGCAACGAGCCGGTGCGCGAGGCGATGCACGCCGTCTTCCTTTACCATGCGATCCAGGCGGGCATGGACATGGGCATCGTCAATGCGGGCCAGCTTGCCGTCTATGACGAGATCGAGCCGGAGCTGCGCGAGGCCTGCGAGGATGTGGTGCTCAACCGCCGGAGCGAGGGAGCGGTAAGCCCGACCGACCGGCTCCTCGCGCTCGCCGAGCGTTTCCGTGGCAAGGGCAAGGCCTTGCCCGAGAAGGACCTCTCCTGGCGGCAATGGCCGGTGGACAAGCGGCTCGAGCACGCGCTCGTCAACGGCATCACCGAATTCATCGAGGCCGACACCGAGGAGGCGCGGCTTCACGCGAAGCGTCCGCTCGAAGTGATCGAAGGACCCCTGATGGCCGGCATGAACGTGGTGGGTGATCTCTTCGGCAGCGGCAAGATGTTCCTGCCGCAAGTGGTGAAGTCCGCGCGCGTGATGAAACAGGCGGTCGCCTATCTTCTGCCCTTCATGGAAGAGGAGAAGAAGGCGAGCGGTGCCTCGGAACGCGCGGCCGCGGGCCGTGTGGTCATGGCGACGGTGAAAGGGGACGTGCACGACATCGGCAAGAACATCGTCGGCGTCGTGCTTCAATGTAACAACTACGAGGTGATCGACCTCGGCGTCATGGTGCCGGCGAGAAAGATTCTCGATGTGGCGCGCGAGAAGAAGGCCGATCTCATCGGCCTCTCAGGGCTCATCACGCCTTCGCTCGATGAGATGTGCTTCGTTGCTTCCGAGATGGAGCGCGAAGGCTTCGACCTGCCTTTGCTGATCGGCGGCGCGACCACGAGCCGCGTGCACACGGCGGTGAAGATCCACCCGAACTATGCGCGCGGACAGGCGATCTACGTGAATGATGCGAGCCGTGCGGTGGGCGTGGTCGCGGCGCTTTTGTCGGCCGAGCAGAAAGCTCCTTATGTCGAAACCTTGCGCGCCGAATACGCCAAGGTCGCCGACGCGCATGCGCGCGCCGAGATCGATAAAAAACGGCTCTCGCTCGAGAAGGCGCGCGCCAATGCGCTCAAGCCCGATTGGTCCGGATATCAGTCGCCCAAACCTTCCTTTATGGGCACGCGCGGTTTTCGGGATTTCGATCTCGCCGAGCTCGTCCAGATGATCGACTGGACCCCCTTCTTTCAGACCTGGGAGCTGAAGGGCCGCTTCCCCGAGATCTTGTCGGACGAGAAACAGGGCAAGGCTGCGCGCGAGCTTTACGACGACGCGCGTGCGATGCTCGAGCGCATCGTGAAGGAGCGCTGGTTTCGCCCGAACGCCGTCGTCGGCTTTTGGCCGGCAAATGCGGAAGGTGACGACATCGCCCTTTATGTCGATGACCGCCGCAGGGAACGCCTCGCCACGCTTTTCACCTTGCGCCAGCAGCTCGTGAAGCGGGACGGGCGTCCCAATCTCGCGCTCGCCGATTTCGTTGCACCGCGCGAGACAGGGCTTGCCGACTACCTCGGAGGCTTCGTCGTGACGGCTGGCATGGAGGAGGCCCTCATCGCGGAACGCTTCGAGCGCGCCAATGACGATTACGGTTCGATTCTCGTCAAGGCACTCGCCGATCGAATTGCTGAAGCCTTCGCCGAGCGGATGCATCAGCTCGTTCGCAAGGAGCTTTGGGGCTACGCGTCCGACGAGGCCTTGTCGAACGAGGAGCTGATCAGGGAAGGATATCGCGGCATTCGACCGGCTCCCGGTTATCCGGCTCAGCCCGACCATACCGAGAAGGAAACGTTGTTCCGCCTGCTCGGCGCGGAAGCTGAGACCGGCGTCAAGCTTACGGAGAGCTTCGCCATGTGGCCAGGCGCTTCGGTCTGCGGCATCTACCTTTCCCATCCTGACGCGCATTATTTCGGCGTCGCCAAGATCGAGCGCGACCAGGTCGAGGAGTATGCAAGCCGCAAGGGTTGGTCGATCACCGAGGCCGAGCGCTGGCTGATGCCGATCCTGAACTACGACCCCTCTCATTACGCGGCACGGGTTGCGGCCGAATAGAGCGCCTGCGATAAGCGAACACGCCTCACCTTCCGCAAGCTCAGGTCTCGCGCATGCCGCAACCCAAGGAACGTGGCCGCTCTCGCCTTCGCTTCGAGGATGCGCGCTTCCTCATCGGCAAGGGAAGGTACGTCGATGATCTCGAGGCACAGGATGTGCTGCACGCCCAGGTGCTGCGCTCGCCTTTCGGCCACGCGCTGGTTCGCTCGATCGACACCTCGGCGGCGTCCGCCATGCCGGGCGTGCTCGGCGTCTTCACCTCGCAAGATCTGCGGCAGGATGGACTAGGCCATCTTTCCTGTGCCGTGAAAGTCGCGACGCTCGGCCCGCTCATCATCCCGCCTCGCCCGGCGCTCGCCGAAGGACGCGTGCGCCATGTCGGCGATCCGGTGGCTTTCGTCGTGGCGCGCAGCAAGGAGGAAGCGCGCGATGCAGCCGAGCGGATCGCGGTCGATTACGAAGAGCTTCCCGCCGTCACAAGCGCGGCGGTGGCCGTCGAGCCGGGCGCGCCGCCGCTTTGGGATGAAGCCCCGGGAAACATCGCGTTTCGTTTCCAGAGGGGGGATCGGGCGGCGGTGGACGCTGCCTTCTCATCCGCGGCCAAGATCGTCGAGCTCGACCTTGTGAACAATCGTGTGGTCGCGGCGCCCCTCGAGCCGCGCGCCGCGATCGGCAGCTACGACGCGCAGCGGGAGAGCTTGCGTCTCCTCCTCACAGGGCAAGGCGTGCACGGCATCCGCGATCAGCTCGCGCGGGATGTGTTCCATCTGCCGCCCGAGCGCATCCATCTCGTCGCGCCGGATGTCGGCGGCGGTTTCGGGGCCAAGAATTTCCTTTATCCGGAATGGGTGCTCGTGCTCTTCGCAGCGCGCCGCCTTGGCCGCGACGTGAAATGGCTCTCGGACCGCAACGAGGATTTTCTCTCCTCCTCCCAGGGGCGTGACAACATCACACATGCCCGCCTCGCGCTCGATGCGGAAGGGCGTTTCCTTGCGCTCGACGTCTCGACCCTCGCCAATATGGGCGCCTATATTTCCTCCGCCGGGCCGGGTCCTTCCACCAACTCGTCCTCGACCGCACA
>JAFAQA010000053.1 GCA_019246665.1 Hyphomicrobiales bacterium | reverse complement strand
GAGCTGCCGATATTCACCATCGTGCTCGATAACCGCGGCTGGCAGGCAGTGAAATCCTCGGTGATGCGCGTCTATCCGGGGGGTGCCGCGGCAACAAGCGACATGTTCCTGTCGCGGCTCGAAAGCGGACGCCAGGGAGAACAGCGGCGCTTCGAGGAGGTGGGTCGTGCCTTCGGCGCTCATGGCGAATGCGTGCGCGCGCCACAGGATGTGGCCGATGCGATCGACCGCTGCCTCGCCGCGCTCGCGGATGGCCGTTCCGCCGTGCTCACGGCGCGCATCCCACCGCTTTAGCACGCGTGGCGTTTAAATGAGATCGTAGCGTCGTGTTATCTTTTTGTGTTTCCTCGTGATCTTATCACCATTGCGCTTATCGGGAGCCGCTCACCTGCGAAAATCCTTGAGGATCTCGCGCGCGGCATTGTGGCCGGGGACACCGCCCACACCGCCTCCCGGATGAGCCGAGGAGCCGCATTGGTAGAGCCCTTTGATCGGGCTGCGGTAATCGGCGAAATGCGGCGCGGGGCGCGCGAAGAACAATTGATCGGCCTGCAGTTCGCCATGGAAGATGTGGCCATGCGGTGACCCGATCTTGGCCTCGATATCGGGCGGCGTCAGGACCTGCATGCCGATGATGCCGTCGGAGAAGCCCGGCGCGTGCTCGTCGACGATTTTGAGGACATGCTTGGCAAACTCGTCCTTGCGGGGCCCCCAATCCCCCTCGCGCAAGCTATAGGGTGCATGACCGCCGAAGAGATGGACGACATGCTTGCCTGGAGGTGAGATACTGTCGTCCACATGGCTCGGCGTCACGGGCGTGATGAAAGGCTCACGTGACCACTCGCCGTATTTCGCGTCATCATAGGCACGTTCGAGATAATCGATCGACGGCCCGATATGCGTGTAACTCGGGTAAGAGAAACCGCATTTCTCGGGATCGAAGACCTTGTAGCTCGGCAAGCGCTCGCAAGCGATGTTGATCTTGAAGGCCGTCGAATAGGTTCGGTAGCTCGCGATGTCCCGCACGAACTCGCCGGGCAGCTTGTCTGCCGAGAGGAATTTCAGGAAGGTGAGCTTGGCGCTGACATTGCTCGCGACCGTCCCCGTTTCGATGCGCGTACCGTCCGCGAGCGTCACGCCCGTGGCGCGGCCGTTCGTGGTTTCGATGTTCACGACCTCGGCGTTTGTTCTGATGGCAAGACCCTTCGCTTTGCCGGAGGCAGCGATCGCTTGACTTATGGCGCCCATTCCGCCGCGCACGAAGCCCCAGCCGCCGGCACCCGCATGCTCGCCCATCACGTGATGCATGATGACATAGGCTGAGCCGGGGCTCTTGGGCCCGGCAAAAGTACCGATGCCGCAATAATAGGCGAGCACAGCCTTCACATAAGTATTCTCGAACCATTCGGAGAGATAGGCATCGGCGCTCATCGTCATGAGATCGATGAGTCGGAAAAGCTTGCCACCGATCTTGCGGTATTTCCACAAGAAGCCGGCCGTCTCCTTGAAGGCCTTCCAGTTTCGGCAGCTTGGATCGGGCGGCGTCTCGAGAAGGAGCTTCCGCACGATCGTGGCGGCTTCCATCAGGTAGCGGTCGAAATGCGGGTAGATCTCCGCGTCCTTCTTCGAGAAGCGCGCGAAATGCGATTGCGTTTTCTCGAGCTTGTCGCTGAAGACGATGAAGTCTCCACCTGGCAGAGGGCCGAACATGTCGGAGGCCGGCAGAACCTTGAAGCCATATTTGGCAAGCTCGAGCTCGGCGATCACCTTCGGATGGAGAAGGCTCATCAGATAGCTGAAGACGGAGAATTTGAATCCCGGGATCACCTCTTCGGTGACGGCCGCGCCGCCGATCATCTCGCGCCGTTCGAGGACGAGGGTCTTCAGGCCGGCGTGGGCCAAATAGGCGCCGCAAGTGAGCCCGTTATGTCCGCCGCCGATGATCACCGCATCGTAACGCTCGGCCATGGCTCGACCCTCCCTTTGTCCTTTCTATTGGAAAACTCGTCAAACCGCCACCGTGGGGCGAGTAGTAGGACGATGACGTCGACGACTTGTGCGGCGGACTTGCGTGCTGCATGGAGCGGCGCGAGTTGGAGTCCTGATCGACGACCGCGGTGCGGGATTTCTTCCAACTTTCAATGGTGTGCCGAACCGAAAGATCGAAGCGGCACGAGGGAGGATGACGAGATGCAGCCGCTTGCCGGGATCACCATCCTCGATTTCTCGACATTGCTTCCCGGCCCACTGGCGACGCTGATTCTCGCCGAAGCGGGCGCAAGCGTGATCAAGGTCGAGAAGCCGGGCGGGGAGGAGATGCGAAGCTATGCACCACGCTTCGGGCGCGAAAGCGCGCTTTTTTCGCTCTTGAATCGCGGCAAGGAGAGTCTGGTCGCCGATCTCAGAAATGACGCCGACAAGGCCCGCATTCTCGAGCTCGCGCGCCACGCGGATGTTCTCGTCGAGCAGTTCCGGCCTGGTGTCATGGAGCGGCTCGGGCTCGGTTATGAAACACTTGCCTCCCTGAACCCGCGCCTCGTTTATTGCTCGATCACCGGTTACGGCCAAGACGGCTCCAGGCGCGACCGCGCCGGCCATGACATCAACTACATTGGCGATGCCGGCTTGCTTTCACTCTCCTTCGGCTCGAAGGACGCGCCGGTCGTGCCGCCGGCTCTCGTGGCGGATATCGGAGGGGGCAGCTATCCCGCCGTCATGAACATCCTCCTCGCCCTTCGCGCGTGTGAGGCGAGCGGCGCCGGCTGTTATCTCGACATCGCGATGACGGAGAACGTCTTCACCTTCATGCCTCTTGCGCTCGCTGAAGGTCTCGCGGCCGGGCGCTGGCTCGGAAATGGCGAAGGCAGGCTGATGGGG
>JAFAQA010000006.1 GCA_019246665.1 Hyphomicrobiales bacterium | reverse complement strand
GCAAAGTCATGAGCTTGCAGTGAAGGTCGGGCATGCCGAATGCGAGGCAAGGGCCCTGAGCGGCCTTGGTGATGCCCTTTACGGACGCGGTCACATGCGCCTTGCCATTGACCATTTCAGCCGCTGCAAGGCGCTCTGCCGGGAGCGCGGCTTCGGCCGGATCGAGGTCGGCAGCACGCATATGCTCGGGGCACTCCGCCGCTATATGTTGAAAGGCGAGGAGGCATTGGAAAACCTCCGCGACGCGGTTGCCATGGCGGAGAGGGTCGGCAATTTCCGCACCCAGATGGTTGCCCTCAACATATTGGGCGAGGTTCTGGTCGACGGGGCGGAGACGGGCGAAGCGTGTCAGGCCCTTACGAAGGCGCTGGAGCTCGCCGAGACTTTCGACAATACCCGTTATCGCGCTTATGTGCTCTATGAATTGGGGAGGGCCCATTTTTACGCGGGCACCGACGCGCAAGCGACCTTGGAGCGGGCCCTGGGCTTCAGCCGGCGGGTGGGAATGCGTTTCATCGGCCCGCGGGTGCTTGCCGCCCTCGCGCTCGTCAGTGAGGAGCATCGTGCCGCTGCCCTTTCCGAGGGTGAAAGCATCGTCAAGGCCGGATGTCTCGCTCACAATGTTTTGTGGTTCTATCGTGACGCGATGGAGGCGCATTTGCAGGCGCGCAACCTGGATGCAGTTCGAGATTGCGCATCGGCGCTCACGGAATTGACCCGCCACGACCCCTTGCCCTGGTCGGATTTTTTCATCGAGCGCGCTCATGCATTGGCCCGCTATCATGCCGGCGAGCGGGACCGCGTCCTCTTCGAGATGCTGCGCAGGCTGAGGGTAGACGCGGAGCTCGGCGGCCTTAAAGCTTCAATTCCGCAGATCGACGCAGCTCTTGCGGAGCAACCGGCCAGTTGATCACCCGCGCGAGCCCTCCGCATCAAGGAGATCATCGAGCTCCGTCATGAGCGGCGAGAGATATTGCCGGTAGGCGCGCGCGCGTCCTTGCGCCGTCTTGTAGATGGGAAGACGGACCTGGCTTGCACTTGCGGTCTTCACCTGGCGCTTATTCTTGTGGAAGGCGAGGCAATCCTCGCTCCAATCGAGCCCGCAATGGGCGATGATCCGCCGGGCGGAGCCGTCGAGATCGGAGATCACATCCTCGTAGCGGACCTCGAGCATCCGACCTTCGGGCAGCACAGCGCGCCAATGGGCCATGAGCTCGGCATATTTCCGATAATGGCGGCCAAGCTCGCCGAGATCATAGGTATGGTTCTGCTCGGCGGAGAAAAGCCGGGCGAAACAGGAGAGGCAGGTGTCGAGCGGGTCGCGCATCACATGCACGATGCGCGCCTTTGGCAGCGCGAGATGGATGAGGCCGACGAAGCAGTAGTTCGACGGCATCTTGTCCGTGATGCGCGCGGCCGTCGCTGAATATCTTCGCAAGCGCGCCGCATATTCACGACCGAACTTGGCGAAATCCTCGCGCGTCATCTCCCGCACGCCCTCAGGAAAGCGCAGCAGCTCACCGGCTTTCGGGGCGAAGCGCGCGACAATATCGCTCATTTCCGGAAGCTCGCCCGCGCCATGGACAGCGGGATGGCTCGCGACGATCTGCTCGATGAGCGTGGTGCCGGAGCGCGGCATGCCGAGAACGAAAATCGGAACGGGTGAGGAATCGCCGGCGCCGGCCTTGGCCTTGAATAAATCCACATCGAAGCTTTCCCGAATGCGATCGAAAAAGGCGAGGGCCGCAGGCTCGTCGTAAGCGATTTGGGCGCGCTTCAGCGCGTTGCCTTCGCGCATGTGGCGAAAGGCCTCCTCGACATTGCCAAGATCATCATGGGTTTTGGCGAGCGCGAAATGGAGGCGCATGCGCGCGATGCGCGGCAGCGTGTCCATGTCGCGCGCCATCTCCTCCATCTGTGCGACGCAAGGGTCTTCGGCTTGCACCTTGCGCAGATCGGTGAGGTTGACGAAGACATCCGCTTGTCGCGGGTCGATGGCGAGCGATTGCGAATAGGCATCGTAAGCCTCCGCGAGCTTGCCCGATTGCTTGAACACATTCCCCATGTTGTTGCAGGCGCCGGCGAAATTCGGCTGGCACGCCAGCGCCCGTCGATAGAAGGCGAGCGCCTCCTCGCCGCGCCCGAGCTCGTAGAGGGAGAGGCCCATCGCATTGAGCGTCTCAGGATCCTGCGGAAGGGCCTCGACCGCCCGCTGAGCGGCCGCGTGCGCCTCGTCGGGCCTGCCCTGGTCGAGCTTGAGGAGCGCCACATAGCTGAGTGTTTTCGCGTGGCCGGGAGCGAGCGACAGCGATACATCGAGAAGAGCCGAAGCCTCCTCGAAGCGCTCGAGATCGCGCAGCGCGAGGGCGAGGTTGTTGATCGTGATCGTGTCGTTGGGGTTCAGGGCAAGCGATTGGCGATAGGCGCTCTCGGCCTCCTCGAGCCGATTGAGCTCGCGCAGCACCGTACCGAGATTATTGTAGGCCGCAGCATATGCGGGCATGACCGCAAGCGCCTGCCGATAAGCAACGGCGGCATCCTCGCGCTTGCCTATGGCGCGAAGCGCATTGCCGAGGTTGCAGTAAGCGTCGGCGAAACCCGGATCGAGCTCGATGGCGCGTCTGAAGAATGAGAGCGCCTCGCCAAATTCGCCCCGCTCATAGTGCATGACGCCGAGATTGTGGAAGGCTTGAGGATTGCGCGGATCGAGCTCGACCGCTCGACGCGCCGAGAGGAGGGCTTCACCGAGCTCGCCCTTCAATTTCAGGATTTCTCCGAGGTCCGCGTGGAAATGGGCGGCGCTGCCATCGGCCGCGGTGGCACGGCGCAAAAGCTCGATCGCCTCGGGCAAGGCGCCGACGCGGTAAGCGATGATGCCGTAAAGATGGAGCGTGGGCGCATGAGTGGGCGCGGTCGCGAGGATCCTCTGACAGAGCGCTTCCGCCTGTGGGAAGCGTCCCGACCGGAGATGATCGACAGCGAGCGCAAGCGCCTGATCCACCGACAATGGCGGCCCGCTGGAATGGCTGTGATCCGCCCTGATGCGCATTGGCGCTCGTAACTCTAAAAGAAATATGCCTGTCGCGCGGCTTATATAGAGTCCGCCGCAGAGGACAATTGGCCCCAGCACAGCTCGCTTCTCGTCAAGTGTTGAGCTTGCCTACGCCCCCGAGTTCCAACGCCTGCATTTATGCGCCGTTTATATCCCTTCGGAGCCTCACGAATGGAATGTTTATGGGATGATGTGGAAAAAGGACGGCGTCGGATTTGGGAGTCTTGCGTGCTCGGCATCGTCTTTCTCGTGCTCGGCATCACGCTCTTTCTGGCCGAGGCGGGGTATGAGGCTCTCCGCGATCGGTCGGCGACTGTGCGGACGCGACCTTACCGAATTTCGTCGGGGCGGCGAGGCGGAATGCGCGAGCTGACGCACGTCAAGGGCCTCAGGTGACCCGAGAGCTTCAGTCGCCGAACGACCTTCAGCTCTGTATTCGCCGTATTCCGGGAGAGTTTTGTGCTCGACATCATCTTTCTGGCGCTCACCTTCGCGCTCTTCCTGTTCGGGGCCGGCTACGCCCTGCTTTGCGATCGCTTGTAAGGTGGGCGCCATGCTCGAACCCATTTTCGGTCTCGTGGTCGCACTGGTGCTCGGCCTCTATCTCCTTGTGACCCTGGTGCACCCCGAAAAATTCTAATCGCGAAAAATCGCTGCACGGTGCTTTCATGTCCATCGCAGGTTGGCTGCAGATCATCCTGGTTCTCGCGCTCGTGATCGTGGCGGCGGTGCCGCTCGGCGCCTACATCGTTCGTGTCCTCGCGGGAGAACACAATTTCATGTCGCCGGTGCTGGCGCCGATCGAACGCGGTTTCTATCGCGCGGCGGGCGTCGACGCACGCAAGGAGCAGGGCTGGCTCGCCTACACGATGGCGATGCTGATCTTCAGCCTCTTCCATCTCCTCGTGCTCTACGCGATGCAGCGGCTGCAAAATCACCTGCCGCTCGATCCGCAAGGCTTCGACCCGGTCGCGCCCGATCTCGCCTTCAACACCTCGATGAGCTTCGTCACCAACACGAATTGGCAGAACTACGCCGGCGAGACGACGCTCACGCATTTCGTGCAAATGCTCGGCCTCACCGTGCACAATTTCCTTTCACCC
>JAFAQA010000309.1 GCA_019246665.1 Hyphomicrobiales bacterium | reverse complement strand
CGGCGGAAGATCGCGAACTCCTCGACGAGGTTGAGGCGAGGCATCATCTGCAGCCAGATGCGCGAGGTCTGGAAATAGAGCCGCTCGCTGATGTCGCGCAGTGGCGCGTTGCCGGTCATCGCGGTGATCTCGGAGAAAAAATCCATGTTGAGCCGCGACAGTGCCTTGTATTCGGGCTCCTTCGAGAGCCGATCGCAACGCTCGATCAATGCGCGAATGCGATCCAGATCGGCTTTCTCGCGCGCGATCGGGGAAAGCCTACCGATCAGTACGGCGAGCTCCATGCGTAGGCGATAGATTTGCGCGAGCTCCTCGATTCGCACGAGCGTAACGATATGACCGACCCCGTGGCGAGCCTCGATCAGGCCTTCCGCTTCGAGGCGCCCCAGCACGCGCCGCACCGGCGTGCGGCTGATCGAGAATTCCCGGGCGAGCTCCTCCTCCGAGAGCCGACCGCCAGGCGGATATTCGAACAGGCAGATACGATCGCGTAGCGTGCGATAAAGGCGTTCGAAGCGCTCGCGCGACGGCGTCGAACGCTGCGACGGTGGCTTCTCCCACGTCCATTCATCATTGACACTCATGTGGCTTCCAGGCAGGCGCGCAGGAACTGGCGCGTGCGCTCATTCTCCGGCGCGACGAAGATCTTCTCGGGCGGACCCTGCTCGCAAATGCGTCCGCCGTAAAAAAAGCAGACGCGGTCGGCAAACTCCTTTGCGAAGCCCATCTGATGGGTCACCATCAGCATCGTGAGGTCGAGATCCGCGCCGAGCTTGCGAATGACGCTCAAAACCTCGCCGACGAGCTCGGGATCGAGCGCCGAGGTCACTTCGTCGAACAGCATGACTTTAGGGCGCATGGCGAGCGCCCTCGCAATGGCCACGCGTTGTTGCTGTCCTCCCGAAAGCTGCGAAGGGTAATGGTCGAGCTTGTCGCCGAGGCCGACCATCGAGAGGAGCTCGCGCCCGCGCGCCTCGGCTTCGATCTTCGAGAGCCCGAGCACCGTGCGGGGCGCCTCCATGCAGTTCTTCAGCGCGCTCATATGCGGGAAAAGGTTGAAATGCTGAAACACCATGCCGATCTTGCCCCGCATCCGCCGCAGATGCTTGGCGTCAGCCGGGACGAGCTCGTCATTGCGGTTCATGCTGGTGAGCGGCTCTCCATCCACGAAGATCACGCCGCGATCGATGCGCTCGAGCGTCATCAGCATGCGCAGGACCGTCGTCTTGCCCGAACCGGACGGGCCGATGATCGCGACCTTCTCGCCCCGGGCGATCTCCAGATCGAGGTTGTCGAGCACGACGAGGGAACCATAGCTCTTCCTGACTTTGTCGAAGCGAACCATGGGCCCAGAGAACTCGTTCGAGGGCGAATTCGCGGGGGATGCGTCGATGCTCATGAATGTATGATCCGGCGTCTCAGCCAGGCCTCGACGAGGCGGACGACCGCCGCGGCGATCAGGCTGAAGATGAGGAAGATCAGGCCGACAAGCGTGATCGGCTCGGTATAGCGGAAATTTTCTGAGCCGATGATTTTCGCCGTCTGCATGAGCTCGAGCACGGCGATCGCCGAGAGCAGAGGTGTGTCCTTGAACAGCGCCACGAGATAGTTGCCGAGCGCCGGGACGATGGGCGGAATCGCCTGCGGAATGATGACGTCGCGGAAGACATGGAAGGGCGACATGTTGAGAGCGATCGAGGCCTCCCACTGGCCGCGTGGTATATTGGCGAGGCCCGCTCGATAGACCTCCGAGCAATAGGTCGCGTAGTGAAGGCCGAGCGCCAGCACGCCTGCCGTCATCGCCTCTATGCTCACGCCGAATTCCGGGAAAACGAAGTAGATAAAGAAGATCTGAATGAGGAGAGGCGTCGAGCGGATGAATTCGATGAAACCGGCGAGGGGCACGGCAAGCCATTTCGGCCCGAACATGCGCCCAATGGCGAAGGCCAGGCCGAGGATCGCCGCGACGACGAAGCCGATCAGCGTCGCCTCCAGCGTGACAAGCGCCGCTTTGGCGAGCAGCGGCAAAATCTCAAAGGTGAATTTCCAATCCCAGAATTTCATTGGGCAGGCCCGCGAGCAAGGCCTCGCGCCGCGAAGCGCTCGAGGCTACGCATGGCAACGGTGATCAGCACGGCGACGGCGAGGTAGAAGACGAGCACGATCGAGAATATCTCGACAGTGCGATAGGTCGTGGCGTTCATCTCCTGGGCCTTGAAGGCGAGATCGGAAATTGTGATCAGCGAGACGAGTGCCGTCGTCTTGAGGAGCTCGATGAACAGGTTGCCCCAGGGAGGAATCATGGGAACGAGCGCCTGCGGCAACACAATGCGGCGCAGCGCCTGGGCGCGGCTCATGTTGAGCGCGACAGTCGCTTCCCATTGGCCGCGAGACACGGCCGAAACGGCGCCGCGTACCACCTCCGCGCCATACGCCCCGACATTGAGCCCGAGTGCCAGAATCGCGACCGTCAGCGGCTCGAGCGTGATGCCGAAGCGCGGCAGGACGAAGAACAGCCAGAAGAGCTGAACGAGCGCTGAGGTGCCGCGAAAGATTTCGATGTAGACGACTGCGAGTCCGCGGATGGGCCATGGGCCGAACATCTTCGAAAGCGCTGCAACGAAAGCGCAGATGACGGCGAGGACAGAGCCGCCGAGCGTGATCTCGACGGTGACGAGGGCACCTTCGAGCAGCCCTGGAAGGAATTCCCTGAAGCCTGCGAAGCTCGCAATGACAAGGCCCGCCGTGAAGGCGAGGATGGCGCAGACGACAAGGGGACGATGCGCCATGCACAAGCATTCCCGGAGCTGCTAAGGGCTCAAGGCGCCAGCCTCCTCCGCCTTCTCGCCCGCCGGGGAGAAGGATGGGCTCGGCGCCGTTTTGCGTGTTCTACTCGCCCGCGCAAAGCTGCGCCGTCGTCTTCGTCGGCAGGAATCCCTTTCCGAAACCGAAGGGCGTCACGAGCGCAATATGCTCGGGCGAGCCGATGAAAGTTTTCAGCTCCCGGTTGAAGGCTTCGTAGAGGTCCTTGTCCTCTTTGCGGAATGCGACCCCGCCATGCCCGACGACAGACTTGCCCGCAACGGTTCCGAAGGGCGGTGTCGATTCGACCCCCTCGTTCTTGGACGCCATATCGGCGATCGAAAGAGCCGTGAGCGCTGCGGCGTCGGCCCGCCCTGATTGCACTGCCTTCACCAGGCTCGACTGGTCGGGGAGCACGACGAGTTGAGACTGATCGATCCCCGCATCCTTGGCATAGCCACCCTCGACGGCGCCGGCCATCACGGCGAGCTTCAGACCTTTTTCGGAAGCGATCGTCCCATAGTCCTTGACGTTTTTCGGATTACCTTTCTTCACCAGAAAAGCCTGTCCGATGCCATAAGTGGGCTCCGAGAATTGCACCTGCTCGCAGCGCTTCGGCGTGATGAACATGCCCGCCGCGATAATGTCGAAACGACCTGCCTGCAAGCCGGGGATGAGTGATCCAAACTCGGTCAACACGCCGTCGACCTGGTTGATGCCGATCTTCTTCAACACAGCCTTGACCACTTCCGGCGATTCACCGGTCAGCTTGCCGTCCGGCGTC
>JAFAQA010000304.1 GCA_019246665.1 Hyphomicrobiales bacterium | reverse complement strand
TAGCTGCTCAGGCCCGTACCGCTTCAATGAGCGATACAATCGATTGCGTGGCGATAACGCGCTTAAAAGCGAAACCGCATTTCTCGAGCAAGGTTCGAAATTCGGAAGCGGTGCGTTCGCGCCCATGGCCGAACATCGCCAGCATCTGGGTGTCGATCAGATAGTCCGATGGGGTGCCGAGCGAGGGATCGTCCTTCAGAAGCTGCTCGCAAATGAGGAGCGTCGCAGAAGGTGGCATCGCCTTCTGACAGCGCTTGAGGATACGCAGACAATCGTCGTCGCTCCAGTCATGCAATACACGAACGAGCAGATAGCAATCCGCGCCCTTCGGGACGCGCTCGAAGAAGCTGCCGCTTTCGCGCGCCAGCCTATCCTCATCCTTCGGCATGGCGGCAATCACATCCTCTCGGTCGAACAGGATGCCGTCGGTAGCGGGAAACCGCCTGAGAATTTCGCGCAATACCTCGCCGTTGCCCCCGCCAACGTCGACGATCTGCTTGTGGCTAGAGAAATCATATGATGCGGCTATTGCCTGATGCCGCTGGTCCGGAAAATGCTGCATCATTTCATCGAATACACGCGCCTCCTCCGGATGCGCTTGCAGGTAGGCGAAGCGCGTCAGCTTCCAGGCTGCTTCATGAGGGACGCTGCCACTCAGGGCTACGTCAAGGTATTCCCAAGCGCGCCACGAGCTCTGCGCGGTCCAAAACCGCGCGGCATAATGCATGCTGTCGCGACGATCGGTCCTTAGCAACCTGGAACGTGGCGTGTGGGTGACCTCGCCGGCGGAATTGATCGCAAAGATGTTCACCGAGGCGAGCAGTCGTAGAATGCGGCGCAAGGGTTCATCCTGCACACGACATTCACGCGCCAACTCATCTATGCTCAGGCTACCTTCGATCGGAACTCTATCGGCCACTTTAAGGTCGGCAGCGGCGCGGCAGATCCGGGAAATCTGAAATGCACGCAATAGAAAATCGAGTTCCTTGCGATCATCGAGTGTCGGCTCAGCAGACATTTCTCCCCCTGTCTCGCAGGACATGCCTGGTGCTAAACCTTAGTATTTCCACATTGGAGGCAAACAGGAAGCCGGTCTTACCTGGCATTCGTCGCTCTTGAAATAGGCTGCAGCTCGGCGGGGCCGAAATTCGTGTGGGGTGTGAATTCGCGCCGAGCAATCTTGCGACTGCCGGCTGAAGACAGCCGGCGTAAGGAAGCCTCGTTTATCGTCACTCTTCAAGGAGGCTCGACGTCATGCTGAAGAAATTCCTGTCTCACATTCCTGCCGTAGCCACCTCGGCGTCGGCCATCATGCTGGTTGCGGTGCACGTCGCTGCCCAAACCGCTGTGCGAGAGCCGATCAAGATCGGCCTGGTGATGCCGCTGACCGGGGTCCTCGCCGCCGTCGGGAAACAGGCCGTGGCGGGAGCACGCCTCTACATGGCGCAGCATGGCGACACGGTCGCCGGCAGCAAGATCGAGCTGATCGTAAGGGACGACGGGAGCGCTCCCGACGTCTCGAAGCGGATCGCCCAGGAGCTGATCGTTTCGGAGAAGGTCGCCGTCATTGGCGGCGGCGCGACGCCGAATGTGCTCGCGATAGCGCCGCTCATCTCAGAGAGCAAGACGGCGACCGTGGTGATGGTGTCAGGCACCTCGATCGTCACCGAGAAGTCGCCTTATTTCGTGCGCACCAGCTGGACGCATGCGCAGCAGGCGAGCGTCCTCGCCAATTGGGCGGCGAAGAGCGGCTCGAAACGCGTGACCATCGTTGCCTCGGATTGGGCGCCGGGAGCCGAGGCGTCAGGGATCTTTTCCGAGACCTTCAGGAAGGCGGGCGGCGAGATCCCCGAGACGATCAAGGTCCCGCTGGCGAATACCGACTTCTCACCCTTCCTCCAGCGAGCGCGCGACAGCGCACCCGATACGCTGTTCGTCTTCGTTCCGGTCAACCAGGCCGCGGCATTAGCCAAACAGTTCGTCGAGCGCGGCCTCGACAAGACCGGGATCCGGCTGATCGGGCCAGGCGACATCACGGACGATCAGGATTTGTCGGAAATGAGTGACGCCATGATCGGCACCGTGACGTCCGGTTTCTATTCCGCCTTTCACTCCTCCACGCTGAACAAGGACTATGTCGCGGCCTTCCGCAAAGCCAATGCGGGAAAGCGGCCGAACTTCATCAGCGTCAGCGCATATGACGGCATGCACTTGATCTACGAGGCCCTGAAGAAGACTGGCGGTTACACGGATGGCGACGCCCTCGTCGGCGCAATGAAAGGCATGGCCTGGGAGAGCCCACGCGGACCGATCTCGATCGATCCGGAAACGCGCGACATTGTGCAGACCATCTATATCCGCAAGGTCGAGCGGGTGGACGGAGAGCTCGCCAACGTTGAGGTCGAGGCGTTCCCGGATGTCAAGGACCCGGTGAAGGCCGCGGGAAAGTGAGCCGCCCCGATCGCTCCGGCCTCCCTTCGGCGCAGGTCCCCAAGGGAAGGCGGCCAAGTCACCGGATGCGTCGGCACAGCTGCTCGCGCTCATCAACGGCTTTCAAGTTTCGCAGGCGCTCAGCGTCGCGGCGACGCTCCGCGTCCTGGGACGTGATGTGGTAATCTTTCCGCGTGAAACCGGCGGTGGCTTGATCCTTCCGCCAGACCTCTCCCGAGCAGTTCGGACTGACGGCGATCTATATCGATCGTATTCTCCGGGGCGCAAATCCCGGCGAGCTGCCAGTACGATGAGACGGCGCCATTTCATTAAAGTGATTGCTGGCTCGGCCGCTTCCCGGGCACTCGGCGCGCACGCACAACAGCTCGCGCTGCCGGTCGTCGGCTTTCTCCATGCCGGATCGCCGATCCCCTACGCACGACAGGTGTTGGCGTTCCGCCAAGGTCTGAGTGAGCGGCCAAGATTGTTGCAATGCGATACCCTGATACTTGTGTGAGAATCGATGCTAGGCTTTGGCAAGTCCGGTTCTCAGGTGGAGACGAGACCCGTGCGAAGGCGGGCGTTCATCACATTGTTCGGCGGGGCGGCTGCGTCATCCCTCCTCCCTATTGCCGATCTGCGCGCCCAGCAGGCGGCAATGACTCGCGTTGGTATCGTGACAATCCAAGCTCCGACGTCGCCGCCTTATGCCGCACTCCGTCAACGCCTGCGTGAACTCGGATACATTGAAGGCCAGAACCTCAGTCTGTATTTCGTCAACCCGGCACGACAGCCCGGAGGTAATGCTGAGGCGGTTCAGGAGCTCATACGGCGAAAAGTCGATATTGTCCTCGCGATCTATCAACCGACGATGGCAACCATTGTTGCGGCAGCACCGAGCATCCCTGTGGTGATGATCGCAGTAGATTATGATCCGCTCGCGCTCGGCTACGTGAAGAGCCTCGCTCAGCCCGCAACAGAAGTGACCGGCCTGTACTTGCAACAAATCGATCTTGCGAAAAAGCGCGTGCAGCTTCTGACACAAGCTCTGCCGGACGCCCATGCGGCGACGGTATTCTGGGACAGCTTATCGGAGGACCAATGGCGGGCAACAGCCACTGCCGCACCGGCATTTGGGTTGCGGCTTGCCGAGGTCGAATTGCTGGATCAGCCCTACAACTACGAAAAAGCGCTTACACAGGCACCGCCTGATTCCCGCAGCGTTGTTATTTTCCCGGCATCGCCGGTGTTTTTTCGCGACCGGGAACGGCTCGCAGAATTTGCAGTTCGGCATAAGGTCGCAACAGTATTTGCCTTTCGCGAATGGGTCGATGCGGGCGGCCTGTTATCTTATGGCGTAGACTTCGCTGCCATGTTCAGACGAGCCGCAGAGTTTGTTGACATGATCGCGAAAGGAGACAAACCGGCTAACTTACCAGTTGAACAGCCGACCAAATTCGAACTGGTTATCAATCTGAAAACTGCTGACGCAATTGGAATTACAATTTCGCCATTGATCCTCGCGCGCGCCGACGCTGTGATCGAATAGTACCTTGCTTGCAGCGGCGCAATCGGTCGTCTCTTGGCCCTTAAGCGGCGCTGCCTGATTTTATTGCACTCGTCTGCCAAAGGCGACGGAGCCTTGTCACGCTCGCTCTTATCAGTTTGACCCATTGCCGACGTGGCGTCGTTGGGACCCGCGTCCCCCCGCACTGGATTCCCGGATGACCCTTCCAAGCTTGTTGAGCCTCAGCGACCCGCGTAAGCACTTCAAAGGTGGCGTGGCATCCCGGCTGTGCTAAAGTGGCTCAAGCCACGTGCAAGCTGCGAGGCTTAGCAGGAATGGCCGCCAAATCGTTTCAATTCTTGTGAGCACGACCACGTGACGGCTACGGCCCAGCAGCCAGATTGAATCGGCAGGCTCGGCCTGATGTGGCACCCGGAAAAGGACGGCCGGGAATATACCATATCGTTGTCAAGCAACATGGCGGTCGAATCGATGTCGCGACCGTGCCCCAAGTCTTTACGGAGTTCATTATCACGTTGCCGCGCGATGGGACCCAAGCGACCCGCTGAACTGGAACGACCGCTTCTGGCCCAAAGCAGACATCAACTGCGCTGACGAATGTCCGCTTCTGACCCAAATCGGACCTCAGCTTGGCTGATGGACGCTCATCAATCTTGTATTCTGTAGTGCGGCTGGGTCGGGAAAACCACATGCCAATCGATCAAATGAAGCGGCGTGAGTTCATTACGTTCATCGGCGGCGTGGCGGCAGGCTGGCCGCTCGCGGCGCATTCGCAGCAGACGCGAAAAACGTATCACATCGCAGTTGTGTCTCCGGCGACCCCGGTCTCGGACATAAGTGAAGCCTCGGACAGTCCATATTTTTCAGCGCTCTTTAAAGAGCTACGTCGGCTCGGCTATGTCGAGGGTAAGAATCTTGTCGTGGCGCGATATTCCGGCCAGGGACGGGAGGAGCACTTCCCAGAGCTCTGTCGTGATGTCGTGAGCACTAGGCCGGACGTCA
Organism: Hyphomicrobiales bacterium; assembly: GCA_019246665.1. Taxonomy (GTDB): domain Bacteria; phylum Pseudomonadota; class Alphaproteobacteria; order Rhizobiales; family Beijerinckiaceae; genus GAS188. The sequence continues at coordinate 1,308 of JAFAQA010000304.1, read as the reverse complement.
TAGTGACAGCTGCTTCGGGCCTCGTTCTGAGTTTCAAAGCAACGACAGACAGCATCCCAATTGTGGCAAGCATGGCCGACCCCGTTTCCTATGGGATCGCGGCGAGCCTCGCGCGGCCGGGTAGCAACATCACTGGGGTTGCCGTTGAGGCGGGCCTCGAAATTTGGGGCAAGCGCCTGCAGGTCTTACACGAAGCTGTTCCGACAGCATCGAATATGGGCTTCCTAGCATCGCGTCGGGTCTGGCAAGGGCCGCAGATTGACGCAATTGAGAAGGCCGCGACACAGATGGGCATTGCGATCCTGGGACCACCGCTCGAAAGTCCAATAGGGGAAGCAGAATATCGGCGCGTCATAGTAGCGATGGTAGAGGAGCATATGGGCGGAATGATCGTTAGCGATCAATCAGAAAATGGAACCTACCGGCGGCCGATTGTGGAGGTCGCGAACAATGCCCGGATACCGGCGGTTTATCCGTATCGCGAGCACTTCGAAATTGGGGGGCTCATCGCTTATGGTCCGTCCATCGCCGACATCTATTATCATCTCGCGGATTACACCGACCGCATTCTGAAAGGGGCGCAGCCGAGTGAGACGCCGATTTACCAGGTGTCGAAGTTCGAACTGCTGATCAACTTGAAAACAGCAAAGATCCTCGGTTTGACCGTGCCGCCGACGCTCCTCGCCCGCGCGGACGACGTGATCGAATAAGGAAAGTAAAATGGCGGCTAGTGGCCCTGAACGGCCCTCACGGAGCGACCATCGGACGACCGTTATCTGACGCGAAGCAGACGCCGCTCCGCCAACTACCCGAGACCGGCTTTGACCCAACAGGGACATGGGGCAGAACGATAACGTGGCCGTACTGGCTACACCTCTTCAAGTCATCTGCTGTCCCTATTGCCCTGAGCGAGAGAATGTGAGGGCGTTTTTGGGGTCGGTGGCGCTGAGGTGTGGCCGATCGCGGCGCGCGATCAAGGCGCTGCATAAATTGTAGATGATTCGTCCGCCATGCCACTCGTCAGAGGAGACCGAATGAGGCGACGGGACTTTTTCGGATTCGTCGGCGCCATGGCAGCGTGGCCGCTTCCGACCAGCGCGCAGCCGACGCCGAAGCCCGCGCGCGTGGGCGTGTTGTCGGATGCACCGTCCTCTTTCGAGGCACTTGAATTCCCACCCTTTGCGGCGGAGCTGCGCGAACTTGGATACGTGGACGGGCAGTCTGTCACATTTGAACGACGGGCTAGTCGCGATCGAGCAGCTCTTGCAGGGCTGGCCGCCGCGTTGGTTCGCGCAAGGGTGGACATCA
>JAFAQA010000336.1 GCA_019246665.1 Hyphomicrobiales bacterium | reverse complement strand
CATGACGCAGTCGCCTGGGGCTATGCGCGCGCCGCCGATATGCGCGGCGTCGATATCCTCCAGCATTGCGAGGTCACCGGCATCCGCGTCGAGAACGGTCGAGCGGTCGGTGTCGAGACCGCGAAGGGCTTCATCAAGGCGAAGAAGATCGCCCTCGCCTGCGCCGGGCGCTCTTCGCAAGTCGCCGCGATGGCGGGGCTTCGCCTGCCGATCGAGAGCCACGTGCTGCAAGCCTTCGTCTCGGAGGGCGTGAAGCCGCTCATCGATACGGTGATCACTTTCGGTGCCGGTCACTTCTACATCAGCCAGTCGGATAAGGGCGGCCTAGTCTTTGGCGGCAATATCGACGGCTACAACTCCTATGCGCAGCGCGGCAATCTGCCGGTGATCGAGGAGGTGATGGAGGAGGCGGTCGCCATGTTCCCATCGATCGGGCGCTTGCGCGTGCTGCGCCATTGGGGCGGGCTCATGGACATGTCGATGGATGGCTCGCCCATCATCGACAAGACGCCGATCGACAATCTTTACCTCAATTGCGGCTGGTGCATCGGCGGCTTCAAGGCGACGCCCGCTTCTGGCTGGTGCTTCGCGCATCTCATCGCGCAAGACGCTGCCCATGAGGTCGCGGCCGCAATGCGGCTTGATCGTTTTGCCACGGGCCGTCTCATCAACGAGAGCGGCACCGGCGCGCAGCCGAACCTGCATTAGGACCAAGAGCAATGCGCATCTCCTGTCCTCATTGCGGCGAACGGGATGTCGGTGAATTCGCCTATTACGGCGACGCGACCAAGGTCCGCCCCGATGGCGTTTCGGAGCTCGAGGTTTTCCTCGACTATGTGTATCCGCGCGACAATCCGGCCGGGCCGCATCGCGAGCTTTGGTACCATCTCGGCGGCTGCCGTGCCTGGATCGTGGTGAACCGCGATACGCGCACGCACGAGATCCTTGGCGTCGAGGCGGCGCGGAAGGAGCGCAAGGCCGCTCCGCAAGGCGCGGGAGCCGGCAGGCCATGACCTCGACGAGCGGGAGCATGGGAGAGACGTTGTCGCGGCGCGACGCAGGCGCTCCCATCGCCAGCGCGCCACAGCCGGCGCGGCTCGCGGCGGGTGGCCTCATCGACCGCGGGCGGGCCGTATCCTTCCGCTTTGACGGACGGACGCTCTTCGGCCATCCAGGCGACACGCTCGCTTCCGCGCTCATCGCCAACGAGGTGAAGCTCGTCGGGCGCTCCTTCAAATACCACCGACCGCGCGGCATCTTGTCGGCGGGGCCCGAGGAAGCCAACGCGCTCGTCGAGCTTCGCTCCGGCGCACGGCGTGAGCCGAACACGCGCGCGACGATCATCGAGCTCTTTGAGGGGCTCGAGGCGGCAAGCCAGAATCGCTGGCCTTCGCTTGCATTCGACCTGCTGGCCGCCGGCTCCGTCTTCTCGCCGATCTTGGCGGCGGGGTTCTACTACAAGACCTTCATGTGGCCCGCCTCCTTCTGGGAGAAAGTCTACGAGCCGCTGATCCGCCGCGCCGCCGGGCTCGGGCGCGCGCCCGAAGGCGTGGACCCGGACCATTACGAGAAGGCGTTCGCGTTTTGCGACGTGCTCGTCATCGGCTCGGGACCCGCGGGGTTGATGGCGGCGCTTTCCGCCGCGCGCTCGGGTGCGCGCGTGATCCTGTGCGAGGAGGATTTCAGCCTCGGCGGCCGGCTCCTCTCCGAGCGCGGGCTCATCGGCGGCGAGGCGGCGTCGGAATTCTTGCGCCGCGTCGAGGCGGAGCTTCGCTCGTTTCCGGATGTGCGGGTGATGACCCGCACCACCTTGTTCGGCACTTATGACCACGGCACTTATGGGGCGCTCGAACGTGTCAATGATCACGTCGCGCTTCCGCCGCCCTTCGAGCCGCGCCAGCGCGCCTGGCGCATCGTCGCGAAGCGTTGTGTCCTCGCCGCCGGCGCGATCGAGCGCCCGCTCGTCTTCGGCAATAATGACCGGCCAGGCGTGATGCTCGCGGGAGCGGTGCGAACCTATCTCAACCGCTTCGCCGCGCGACCTGGCCGGCGCGCGGTCGTCTTCGCCAATAATGACGACGCGGCAGGCACGATCGCCGATCTTCACGCCGCCGGTGTGGAGGTCGCTGCGCTCGTCGATCCCCGTTCCGCGATCGCGCCCTCGATCTCGGCGCTCGCCGAAGCAAGTGGCGCGCGCCTGGTCGCCGGGGGCGTCATCACGCGCGCCATCGGCGGGCAGGCCGTGCGCGCGGTGGAGATCCGCGACGCCGACGGCCGTTCGAGCCACATCGCTTGCGATCTTCTCGCAATGTCAGGCGGCTTCAGCCCGAACCTGCACCTTGCGACACATCTCGGCGGGCGCCCCGTCTGGGATGAGCCGATCGCGGGATTCGTTCCGGGCGATACGCCGCGTGGCATGTCGGTTGCGGGCGCGGCGCGCGGCACTTACGATCTCGCGGCTTGCCTCGGGGCTGGCGCCAAGGCGGGCGCCGAGGCCGCCGATGCGGTGGGCTTCCAGACACGGCCGGCCGGCATTCCCGAAGTCGAGCCGCAAAGCACCGCCGTGACGCCACTCTGGCGCGTGCGCGGGCATGGCGGCAAGGCCTTCATCGACTTCCAGAACGACGTCACCGACAAGGATGTCGAGCTCGCCGAGCGGGAGGGTTTTCGCTCCGTCGAGCATCTCAAGCGCTATACCACACTCGGCATGGCGACCGACCAAGGCAAGACCGCGAACGTCAACGGGCTCGCGGTGATGGCGGAGATCACCGAGCGCTCCATCCCGCAGACGGGCGTCACCACCTTCCGCCCGCCCTTTACTCCGGTGGCGATCGGCGCGCTTGCGGGTCACGCGCGCGGCAAGGAGCACCGCCCGACCCGTCTCACGCCTTCCCATGAGTGGGCGGCGGCGCAAGGCGCCGTCTTCGTCGAGACCGGCCTGTGGTTGCGCGCGCAATATTTTCCGCAAGACGGGGATCGGAGCTGGTTCGATGCCTGCAACCGCGAGGTGATCGCGGTGCGTTCGCGGGTCGGTGTTTGCGATGTGTCGACGCTCGGCAAGATCGATATTCAGGGTGCCGACGCGGCGGAATTCCTCGAGCGCGTCTATTGTAACTCGTGGAAATCCCTTGCCATCGGCAAGGTGCGCTATGGCCTGATGCTGCGCGAGGACGGCTTCGTCTTCGACGACGGCACCACGGCGCGCCTGGGGCCCGAGCATTACCTCATGACGACCACCACGGCGAATGCCGGTGCCGTCATGCAGCACCTGGATTTCTGCCACCAGGTGCTCTGGCCCGATCTTGACGTCGGCTTCGTCTCGGTGACCGAGCAATGGGCGCAATATGCGATCGCCGGGCCGAAATCGCGCGAGCTCCTCGAGGCCATCGTCGATCGCGAGCACGATATCTCGAACGCGGCGTTCCCCTATATGGCCTGCGGCGAGGTCACGGTTCTCGGCGGCCTTCGGGCCCGTCTTTTCCGCATCTCCTTCTCTGGCGAGCTCGCCTATGAGCTTGGCGTGCCTTGCCGCTACGGCGATGCGCTCATCCGTGCCTTGACGCAAAGAGGCGAAACGCTCGGCGTCGCGCCTTACGGGCTCGAAGCGCTGAACGTGATGCGCGTCGAGAAGGGACACGCGGCAGGCGCCGAGCTGAACGGCCAAACGACAGCCCAGGATCTCGGCTTCTCGCGGATGATGGCGATGGGGAAGGACTTCATTGGCCGGGCCCTGTCGCAGCGACCCGCCCTCCTCGAGACAGATCGAGAAGTCCTCGTCGGCGTGAAGCCGCTCGACCCGAGCGCCAGGCTTACGGCCGGCGCGCACTTCGTGCCGCTCGATGCGCCTGTGAATCCGGCTAATGACGAAGGCCACGTGACCTCGGTCGCCTTCTCGCCGTCGCTCAACCTCTCGATCGGCCTTGGTCTCCTGAAGCGCGGTCGCGAACGCATGGGTGAGGGTCTGCGCGCGGTCGATGCCTTGCGCGGCACGGACATCCGCGTCGAAGTGTGTCCCACCTGCTTCCTCGATCCTGAAGGAGCGCGACTGCGTGGCTGAGCTTCTCGCGAGCCCCCGGGCTGCCCT
>JAFAQA010000334.1 GCA_019246665.1 Hyphomicrobiales bacterium | reverse complement strand
CGGTGTGCACCGCAACGAGCGCATGAACGGAATCATCCGGTTTGATTTCGGCTGACCACCCTCCCTTGGGGCTTGCGCCAAAGAGCGGCGCGGCGACAATCGAGGTGATCTTGACAGTTTGCATCGATGCATCCCGACTTGTTGGTTCTGCGAGCGCGCCCCTTGTCGATCACGCACCAGCATGGGCGTAATCAAGGTGCTCAACTGAGAGCGCGCGAATACGACTTCATCTTAACCTGACATCGAGCATGAAACAGCAAAGCATTGCCCAGTCTTTTCCGCATGTTCGAGACCTCGCAGGCAGGTTGAATATCGGTTTGGACGAACTCGTTCGAAGGTACCTGCGTATTTAACGATCGAGCCGTGAGGCACATTGCAAACCGCACGTCGCTCAACGGGCGGCCCGAGCTGGAAAGCGGAACCCCATGAAAATAGAAGCGGTTGATTTCTTCTATCTCGCCATGCCGGAAATCACCGACGAGGCAGATGGCAGTCAGGACGCGCTTCTGGTTCGCGTTGCCGGAGGGGGCGAGGTCGGATGGGGTGAGTGCGAAGCCTCGCCGCTCGTTTCGATTGCCGCTTTCATCTGCCCGATGTCGCACGGCGTTTGCCGCCCGGTCGGCGCGGCTGTGCTCGGCCAGAGGCTCGAGAGTCCCGCCGATATCGCGCGTATTGCAGCGCAAGTCGCCTATGACAGCATGGATCTTCTGCAGGCGCCTCACACTTTTTCCGGTGTGGAAATGGCCTTGTGGGATCTGCTCGGCAAGAAGACATCCGAGCCGGTGTGGAGGCTGCTCGGCTATGAGCGCTGCTTTGCCAAGCAGGCCTATGCGTCGCAACTCTTCGGCGACACGCCGCAGCAGACCCTTGAGCGCGCTCGCTTGGCGCGCGCTGCTGGATTTGTCGCCGTGAAATTCGGCTGGGGGCCGATCGGGCGCGCCGATCCGAAGTCCGACCGCGAGCAGTTTCTAGCGGCACGTGAGGGGCTTGGTCGCGAGGCCACTCTCCTGATCGACGCCGGCCAGATCTGGCGCGATGACGTGGATGCGGCTGCAGCGCGGCTGCCTGACCTCGAGAGTATCCAAGCCCTTTGGCTCGAGGAGCCCTTCAATGCCGGCGCTCTGTCGGCCTATGCGGCACTCGCGAAGCGCAGTCCCAAGGTCAAGCTCGCGGCAGGTGAGGCAGCGCACAACACCGCCATGGCCGAGCACATGATGCTTTACGGCGGCATTGGCTTTGTTCAAATCGATACCGGACGTATCGGGGGAATCGGACCCGCCAAGGCGATCGCCGATGCCGCCGCTGCCCGTGGCATCACCTTCGTGAACCACACCTTCACATCACATTTGGCGCTCAGCGCCTCGCTGCAGCCCTATGCCGGTCTTGAAGGGCATCGCCTCTGCGAATACCCGTTTTCTCCCAAGACCTTGGCCCTCGCGATCACCGCAAACCACCTGACGCCGAACCCGGTGGGTGAGGTGTCCGCCCCCGACAAGCCGGGGCTCGGGATGGACGTCGACCTCTCCAGGCTGAAGCCTTATCTACAGGCCGTCGACATCTCCGTGAACGGGCAAAGCCTCTATCGAACGCCGGACCTCATCCAATGAGACGCCACCCTCCGGACCTCATGGCCTTACGAGAGGCAGCTGCCCTCCTCGAGTAGCCGCAACGCCTCCTGGGCGGGTGTGGTGCGTTTGGTTTTGAAGACATCCCAGCTAGTCTGTTGGCGCTGCCGACCCGAGCCTGCGTCGGAGTAAAGGGAATGACCTCGCGCGGGGCAGGCCTTGCCTTTCATATACGTTGCCAGCCCTGGTGTAGGCTTCGCTCGGCTCGCGCCAGCACGCAGCCGCCCCGCAGATGCTGCATTGCACAGCGCGCCAAGTTTGATTACCTCTCCAATGTGGCTTGGATTTCTGGATTCCGGCAGATGACCGACACCGCAACGCCTTCACGCCCGCTTTCGCCTCATCTTCAGGTGTATCGCTGGCCGATCACCATGGTGATGTCGATAGCCCACCGCATCACGGGCGGCGCGCTTTATTTCGGGACGATCCTGCTCGTGCTCCTTCTCCTGTCAGCGGCATCCGGCGAACGGGCTTACGACAGGGCGAGCGCGATCTTCGGCTCCATTCCCGGACGGATCGTCCTTTTCGGATACACCTGGGCGCTTCTTCACCACATGCTCGGCGGCATTCGGCACTTCATCTGGGACACAGGAAGAGGAATGGAGCCGGGCGAGCGTGAAGGGCTCGCTTGGGCCAATATC
>JAFAQA010000258.1 GCA_019246665.1 Hyphomicrobiales bacterium | reverse complement strand
CCATCTGGCCATAGCAGATGCCGAGCACCGGCACGCCGCAGGAGAAGAGGATCTCCGGCGCGCGCGGCGTCTCGCGCTCCGCGACCGAGGCGGGGCCGCCCGAGAGGATGATGCCCTTTGGCTTCAGGCGCTCGAATGCCGAAACGGCGGATTGAAACGGCACGATCTCGCAGAAGACATTGGCCTCGCGCACACGACGCGCGATGAGCTGCGTCCATTGCGAGCCGAAATCGACGATGAGGATGGTCGAATGATTCGGAGCTGCCATTGCGAGCCGTTACGCCATTAGGGCTCGCGGTGCAATTAATTGCAAGGCTTGCCACCTCTTGCACCGCCATCACCTGGCTCGTCCTCATCCGCTCCCTCACCCGGCTCGCTTCGCGAGTCCGACCTCTCCCGCAAGCGGGAGAGGTGGCGCGGCCCTGCTCAAATCACGTTGCGTTCGAGGAGCGGGCGGTTCTGCTCGATCCGCTCGGGCGCCAGCGCCGAAAGGTCGAGCGTCTTGAAGCCGCCATGCACGATGAGCTCGGAAAGCCCGCGCCCGACGGCGGGCGATTGCTGCATGCCGTGCCCCGAGAAGCCGAGCGCCACATAGGCGTTCGGCGCCTGGCCAAGCCGCCCGACGATGGCGTTGTGGTCGAGAAGGTTGAGATCGTAATGGCCCGCATAGGCGCGGCCGGGCTTGATGCGCTCGAAGGCCGGCACGCGATGCGCGAGCGCCGGCCACACCGTCTCCTCGAAAAACGAGAAGTCGACATCGAAATCATCGCAATCCGGATCGCTCTCGGGCGGCGGCGAGGCGCCGCAAAGATACATCTGGCCCTCGCGCGTCGGCGTGCCCTCGGGGCGCGTGTAGACGCCGGTCGTGTCGATGAGGAGCGGGCAGGAGGCCAGCTCGTCACGGCAGGAGAAGCTGAAGACGAAGCGCTTCTTCTGATGCACTGGAAGCTTGGCGCCGATGAGCGCCGCGACCTCGCTTCCGCCGGAGGCGCCGGCGCAATCGACGAAAGTGCCGCAAGCGATGCGCGTGCCGTCCGCGAGCTTGACAGCGCTGACGCGATCGCCTTCTCGCTCGACGCCTGTCACCTTGCCTTCGCGATATTCGGCGCCGAGCTTGCGCGCCTTGCGGCGGAAAGCCTGAAGCAGGCCCCAGCCGTCGAACCAGCCTTCCCCGCTGCGTCCCCAGGTGCCGACTGAAATATCCTCGAGATTCAACCAGGGAAAGCGCTCGGCGAGCGCCGCGCGATCCATGAGAAGGATGTCGGCGCCTTCGCTCGCCTGCAGCGCCTGGTTCTCGGTGAGGATGGCGCGGCCGCTCTCGCTCGCGAGATAAAGATAACCGCCTTCATGGAAGGTGATCTCCGGACGCTCGCCATCGACCGCGAGGACCTCACCCGCGTTCTTCAAGAAGCCGATGCCGTAAAGCGAGATGCGGATGTTCACGAGCGAGGAGAATTGCTGGCGAATCGAGGCGAGCGAAAGCGCGGAGGCGCAACGCTGATAGGTCATGTCCTTCTCGACGACGAGGACGGAGCCTTTGAATGCCGGATCGGCCAGAAGGTGATAGGCCGTGGAGGAGCCCATCACCGCACCGCCCGCGATCACCACATCGAACGCTTCCATCCTGCCTCCGAACCGCGTGTGCGAAGTCATGCCCGGCCTTGTATATGTCTCGGGCGAGATCAAAGGCGTGAATGGCCGGGCGGGCCCGGCCATGACCGAAAACGCATCACGTCCTCGTCATGAGCGTCCTCGGGCCTGCCCGGGGATCAGTCCGGTCACCCACGCCTTCCTTCCTTCTGCTGCGAGGCAGGAATAAGCAAGGTCCCCGTGAAAGCTACTCCCACCAGTTGAACGTTTGCGTATTCTGCCTTTACTGTCGAGGAGCGCAAAACTTCAAGGCGCGGAGCGCCTAGCCGATCGCTGTTCGCAAAAGCCGTCCACCTGTTCGAGGCCACAATGTCGAACCCCCTGGTCAATGAACTCAACGCCATCCTCACGACGCCTGCCGAGGAGGCGCGCACCATCCTCACGCGGCTTGGTGTGCCAGCTTCGACCTTCGTGTCGCACGGGCTCGCCTGTTGCTCGCCGATCACCGGAGAGGTGATCGTCCATCTTCACGAATCGACCCCCGCCGATGTCGAGGCCGTGATCTCGCGCGCCGCCAAGGCCTTCCTCGAATGGCGTGACGTGCCGGCGCCTCGGCGCGGCGAGCTGGTGCGGCTCATCGGCGAGGAGCTTCGCGCCGCCAAGGAGGATCTCGGCCGCCTCGTCACCATCGAGGCGGGGAAGATCGTCTCGGAAGGGCAAGGCGAGGTGCAGGAGATGATCGACATCTGCGATTTCGCCGTCGGGCTCTCGCGGCAATTGCACGGCCTCACCGTCTCGACCGAGCGCCCGGGCCACCGGATGATGGAAACCTGGCACCCGATCGGCGTGTGCGGTGTCATCACCGCCTTCAACTTCCCGGTCGCGGTCTGGTCGTGGAACGCGGCGCTCGCCTTCGTCTGCGGCAATCCGGTCGTGTGGAAGCCCTCGGAAAAGACGCCCCTCACGGCGCTTGCCGTGAAGGCGCTCGTCGAGCGCGCCGGCAAGCGTTTCGGCGGAATTCCGCACGGCTTATGCGAGGTGCTCATCGGCGGACGCGCGGTGGGCGAGGCGCTCATCGACGATGAGCGCGTGGCGCTCGTCTCGGCGACAGGCTCGACCGCGATGGGGCGCGCCGCGGCGCCGCGCCTCGCGCGGCGCTTCGCGCGGGGCATCCTCGAGCTCGGCGGCAACAACGCGGCGATCGTCACGCCCTCGGCCGATCTCGACCTTGCGCTGCGTGCCATCGCCTTCGCGGCGATCGGCACGGCGGGCCAGCGCTGCACCACCTTGCGGCGCCTGATCGTGCATGAGAGCGTGCATGACAAGCTCGTGTCGCGCTTGAAGAAGGTCTATTCCGGTGTGCGGATCGGCGATCCGCGCGAGTCCGGCGTGCTTGTCGGCCCGCTCATCGACGATCCGGCCCTGAACGGCATGGAGCATGCGCTCTCCGAGGCGCGCTCCGCCGGCGGGCGCGTGCATGGCGGCGGGCG
>JAFAQA010000014.1 GCA_019246665.1 Hyphomicrobiales bacterium | reverse complement strand
ATGGCGGAGAGGGAGGGATTCGAACCCCCGATACAGTTGCCCGTATGCCGCATTTCGAGTGCGGTGCTTTCAACCGCTCAGCCACCTCTCCGGAACCGGCGAAACGCTCGGCAAAAAGGTGCATGCAGGCCAAGACCCCGCAACCGGCTTGCCACGCTTCACGGCTGAGCGGCCTCCTTACCGCCATGGGCGGGGGCTCGTCAAACGCTCAAGCGCCGAACAAAGACAAACTCGAGCGCGCATCTTGGCTGCGCGACCTCCTGGTCTTGCCTCCCTCCTCCGCTTTCCCTGGCAATTCGAGACTCAGGCTGGGGTCGGCAAGGAAGCGACAGCGCGCGTCAACAAGTCGAGCCAGAGCATGATCTGGAAACGCAAGCTGCTTTTCCTGAGTAGTGATTTGAGGCATGATAGCCCTTGCAAAAGAGCCATCATGCTCCAGAGCGGGGCGCGCGTTGTGAAACGGACTCTCGTCTTCGCGGGTCTTTCCACCGCCGGGATCTTTGCCGGGCTCTTCGTGCTGTGGGCGGTCAGCGGCTTCAGCTCCTTCGGCCTCAACAGCGACGACCTTTCCTTCCTCGTGCCGGGCGTCCTGCTGACAGTTCTCCTCACCGTCGCGCTCATGGCGGTGATGGTGCACAGCAACCGCTCGGGCAGCGACGAGGTTTAAGAACAGCGCTTTTCCGCAAAGAATATGGCGACTAAATTTGGAGGATGCTGGCGATTTGAATAAAGCCCGCCTGGTCCAAAACACGCGCTCAAGCCGCAGGCGATGCCTTGCTCTCGCCCTTCACTGCGACGCAGCAGACATTCAGGAAGCTATGGCCATAGGCCGAGAGGTAAAGCTCGCGGCTCACAATGGCGGCAGGAAATTCATAATAGCTTTCGCAGCTCGCAAAGCCCGATTCGGGCCCGAACAGCGTCTCCAGCGCCTGACGCGTGAATCGCCAGTAGTCGTAAGGATAGGCATGAACCGGGAAGGCGAAATGCGTTTGAATGAAGACCTTGCCGCCCGGCCGCAGGACCTTGCCGATTTCCGGGGCTGCGAGCCAGGGGCGTCGGATATGCTCGAAGACCGAACAGCCGATCACCGCATCGAAGCACTCGCTCTCGAAAGCTTCCGAGAGTTTTTCGGCATCGGCCACCACATCGACATCGAGCCCCGCCATGAAATCGGAAGTGACGTATTCGGCGCTCGGGTGCGCCCAATGACGTCGTGTGGTGGGCGCACCGCCTTCGGTGCGCCTTGTCCCGATCTCGAGCACCCGGGCGCCCTTCTCGCGCGACAACCAGGAGACGAAATCCGTGCAAGCCGTGTTGCTCCCGGTGTCGAAGGAATCGTGTGCACGTAATAGACCTAACGAGAGCGCTGCGGTGTTCATGCCCCGGCGGGCGAGATCCATCGACCAATTCGTGAGGCGGCCAGCCCGCAAACGCAGCGCCGACCGCGCACGCGAGGCGATCACGGGCTGACGGCTCCGACTAGCGCCGAGGGGAATGCACGGCCCGACATATCTCCGTGGAAATCCGAGTCGTTCGTTTCGATAGTTTTCATAGAAACGATCCTGGCCCAAGACATTATTCGCGATTTCCGCCAGAGCATGCGTGCCTCAAGAGTTTTGGCGCCGTCGGTGTCAAGAAGAACGCGGAGATCTATAATTCGATCCAGCAGGATATATCTTCAACCAACATGGAGAGCGAAAAAAGTTGCTCTGTTATCCCATGTGTTCGTTGCTTTACACATTGAGGCAACCAATCACATTTGCCGCACGCCAAAGCTTTTGGCAAGCGTGGGATCGGATAGAATGTTTCGCGTCTTCTGATTTTCATTCGCTTGAGGTGAGAACATGCGCCGGCGGGACGGCATCCTCGCGCGAGTGGGCACCACGTCGTGAGCGCACCCGTTCCGGCTTGGCGCCGGCGCGCCTACAATGTCGCTGCGCTGCGCAGGGAAGCGCGAAATGTGCTTCCTCGCGCGATCTTCGATTTCGCCGATGGCGGCGCCGAGGATGAGCGCACGCTTCAGCGCAACGAGGCCGCGTTCTCCGAGCTTTTTCTCCTACCGCGGCCCTTGCGAGGGGCCGCCGGGCGCGATCTTTCGATCGAGCTTTTCGGGAAGAGCTTGCGCCTGCCCGTGCTCATCGGCCCGACCGGCCTTTCGGGCCTCTTCTGGCCCGACGGCGAATGCGCTGCGGCGCGCGCTGCCACGAATGCCGGCACCATTTATTGCGCGAGCCACGCATCGGTCGTGCCGCTCGAGACGATTGCCGCGAGCGGTGCCGCGCCTCGCTGGATGCAGGTCTTCATCTATCGAGATCGGGGTTTTTCGCGCGAATTCGCCGAACGCGCCGCTGCGGCGAAATACGATGCACTGGTGCTCACCATCGACAATCAACTCACCGGCAATCGCGAGCGCGACCTGCGCAACGGCTTCACCATCCCGCCTCGCTTCGGACCCACCGCTTTTGCAGGGATGGCGCTGAAGCTCTCTTGGCTATTTCGCATGCGCCGAGAATTGAGGCGCATCACCTTCGCCAATTACGTCGAGCGCCTCGGCGCGGCCGATCTCAGGACGATTGCCCAGCGCATGCCCTCGCTCCTCGATCCCACGCTCTCCTGGCGGGATGTCGATGCACTCAGACACTGGTGGCGCGGCCCATTCCTGCTCAAGGGAATCCTGCATCCCGCGGACGCCAAGGAGGCGCTTGCGCGTGGTGTCGACGGCATCATCGTCTCGAACCACGGCGGGCGGCAGCTCGACGGCGCCATCGCCTCCGTCGAAGCCTTGCCCGGTGTCGTCGATGCGGTCGCCGGCCGCGTTCCGGTTCTTCTCGACGGCGGCGTCAGGCGCGGGAGCGATGTCGTCACCGCGCTTGCGCTCGGCGCGAGCGCCTGCCTCATCGGGCGTCCGCATCTTTGGGGGCTGGCGGTCGCCGGGGAAGCCGGGGTCGCACAGGTGCTCGACATCTTCGGCCGCGAGATCGATCGCGTCATGGGGCTTTGCGGCATCACGCGGATCGCCGAGATCGGCCCGGATCTTCTGATGCGGAGGTGAGCACCCTGTAAGCTTGTTGACGTCTCGCCCCCGCCGGGTTCCTGTTCGGCAGCCGGCCCGAAGGTCGAGCTTGTGAGCGCGGAGGTGATCGATGCCGAACTTTGCGATCGTCGACAGCCATGTCCACCTCTATGACATCGGTCGCTTCAGCTATGGCTGGCTCGATGGTGCGCCGAAGCTGAAGCGCACCTCGCTTCTCGAGGATTTCGACCGGGCGCGGGGACCCGTCGAGGTCGACAAGATCGTCTTCGCGGAAGTCGCGGTCGATCCCGGCCTGCATCTCGAGGAAGCGGCCTTCATCCAAGGCCTTGCCGATAAGGATGCGAGGCTCGCCGGCATGGTGGCGCATGCACCGCTCGAAAAAGGCAAAACCGTCGAAGCGGATCTCGTGGCGCTGAAGAAGCACCGGATCCTGCGGGGCATCAGACGGCTGATCGAGACGGAACGCGACCCGTCCTTCTGCATCCAGCCCGACTTCATCGAGGCGGTGAAGCTTCTGCCGAAACACGGCCTCACCTTCGATATTTGCGTGAAGCATTGGGCGCTCACCTACGGGCTCGAGCTGGCCCGGCGCTGTCCCGAAGTCACCTTCATCCTCGACCATATCGGCAAGCCGGATATCCGCCACGGACTGCAGGAGCCGTGGCGGAGCCAGATCCGCGAGATCGCGGCGCTGGGAAATGTCGTCTGCAAGATTTCGGGCGTGATCACCGAGGCCGGTCACGCGCGCTGGAACAAGGAAGACATCAAGCCCTACATCGGGCATGTGATCGAGACGTTCGGCTTCGATCGCGTGATGTACGGGAGCGACTGGACGGTCTCGAATTTGACGCATCCTTATCCAGCCTTCGTCGAGCTCCTCGACGAGATGCTCGAGGGAACGAGCAAGGCCGACAAGCGCAAGCTTTATCGCGACACCGCCAGCCGGATCTATCGCTTGGACACTTGATCTACGTCAGGCGCCTTCTTTGTTTCAGTCGAGATAACGGACCCGCTCCGAGCGCATCAGCTCCGCGACGCTGTCGAGCACGCCCAAGCCTTCCCTGATCCGCGTCTGCAAGGCTTCCTCCGCCTTGATCACATCGGAAAGGCGTCGGATCACGCTCTCGATCAAAGTGTGCGGCACGACCACGATGCCATCCTCATCGCCCGCGATCACATCGCCCGACTCGACCGCGACACCTCCGCAAACGATGGGCAGACCGATCCTGCCGGGCCCGCTTCGCACGCAAGAATTCGGCGTCACTCCGCGCACGAAGACGGGAAGACCGGCCTTCATGATGCCTGCCGTGTCGCGCGCCATTCCGTCGGCGACGAGCGCGAGGACACCACGGTTCTTCGCCATCATGGCGAGGTTGTCACCGATGACGGCTGTCCCCGCGAAGCCCTCGGCAGCGGCGAGGATCACATCGCCCGGCTCGGCGATCGTGAGCGCGCCGAAGATCGCGAGATTATCGGATGGGCCGGTCTCACAAGTGAGCGCGGTGCCGACGAAGTGAGAGCGCTTGGGATCGATCGGCTTGATGGCGAAGTCCAACGCGCCGCGACCTTCCAGCGCATCGACCAGATGGCCTGTCTGCACCTTCGCGAGCGCACGCAAGCTTTCGGCCTTTGGGCGTGGAAAGTGACGGCGCACCGTCAACAAGGGCGGATCGGTGATCATGCCTTTCGCTCGGTGGGTTCAGTTTTCTTCATGCTTGACTACCACATTGCCGATCTCCTGGACGGATCTATCTGCTCACGTGGCATAATGTGACATATTGACCGTTCTTGCCGCGCTCGGTAGCGTCCCATTCCCAGCATCCAAATGACATGAGTGACATAAAAACGAGATGTTGGAATGCAATTCACCATCTGAATGTCCCGGCGAGGGTCACCGAAGAGCCGCTCGTTCGGGGTGTTGCGCGGCGTTCGAACTCGCCTTCAGGAGGATTGGAAAAATGAAATCAAGAATGATCTGGGCCGCCACCTGCCTGCTCGCTGCCGCGGCATTGCCGGGGCAATCTTCGCCGGCCCTCGCCCAATCGAAAGTTGTGACCATCTACAGCGCGGATGGTTTGCATGATGGCACGCCGAGCTGGTTCGGCAATCAGTTCGACGCCTTCACCAAGGCGACCGGCATCAAGGTCCAATATGTCGAGGCGGGCTCAGGCGGCGTGGTCGACCGGCTGGCAAAGGAGAAATCCAACACCCAGGCCGATGTGCTCGTCACTTTGCCGCCCTTCATGCAGAAAGCGGCAGCCGATGGTTTGCTGCAAGCTTTCACGCCGGCGGACGCCGACAAGATCGCGGCGCGCGACAAGGACCCGAAAGGGATGTTCGTTGCCCTCGTCAACAACTATCCCGATTTCATCTACAACGCGTCGGTCTTGAAGGAGCCGCCAAAGACTTACGATGAGCTGCTCGACCCCAAATTCAAGAAGAAGGTCCAGTATTCGACGCCAGGACAGGCGGGCGACGGCACGGCGCTCATGCTGCAAGCCTTCCACGCTTTCGGCGACAAGGAAGCGGGCCTTGCCTATTTGAAGAAGCTGCAGGTCAATAATCTCGGCCCCTCAGCGTCGACCGGCAAGCTGACGGCGCTTGTCAACAAGGGCGAGCTTTATGTGGCGAATGGCGATGTCCAGATGAACCTCGCCCAGATGCAGGACAACCCGAATATCCGCATCTTCTTCCCGGTCGGCCCCAACGGCAAGAAAACCGCCTTCGCGCTTCCCTATTACATCGGGCTTGTCGCCAACGCGCCGAACGCCGAGAACGGCAAGAAGCTCATCGACTTCCTGCTGAGCCCGGAGGCTCAGAGCGAGGTTTCCTCCGTCGGCCAAGGCCTCCCGGTGCGCACCGATGTCCATCCCACCGATGAAAATTTCAAGCGCGTGAACGCCATGCTCGAGGGCATCGATGTCTGGACGCCCGACTGGGACAAGGTCCTGGCCGATCTGCAAAAGGATGTGGCAAGCTATAACCAAGCCGTCAGCGGCAACTGAGCGAAATCATCATCCGCAAAAATGGGGACCGTTTTTGCGGCAGGATCATGCGATAATGTAAAGAGATGGAATGGCAACGCCCGTCCCATCCCATCTCCTGCGCTCTGATATCGCGACCGCAGGCGAGGCGCGCTCGGCTCTTTCGACCGCTGCCGCGCCCTCGCTCGCGGATCGGCGGGTAAGAGGCATCGGCTTCAAGGACGTGACGGTCGCCTATGGCGGCCTTGTCGTCCTCGATGCGCTGACGCTCGAAGTCCGGTCCGGCGAAATCGTGGCGCTCATTGGACCTTCGGGTTCGGGAAAGACGACGGCGCTGCGCGCCGTAGCTGGCTTCGTGCGGCCGACCCGCGGGCGGATCACGATCGGGGATCGCGACGTCACCAATATCGCCCCCTACGCCCGCAATATCGGCATGGTGGTGCAGAACTACGCCTTGTTCCCGCATATGCGAGCCGAGGAGAATGTCGCCTTCGGGTTGCGCGCGCGTGGCGCGAGCCAAGCCGTGCTGCGCGAACGGGTGGCGGAATCCTTGCGCCTCGTCGGGATGGAGGCTTACGCGAAACGCTACCCGCGCGAGCTCTCCGGCGGCCAGCAGCAGCGCGTGGCAATTGCCCGCGCGCTCGCCATCCGGCCGCAGGTGCTCCTCCTCGATGAGCCGCTTTCCGCGCTCGACGCCCAAATCCGCCGATCGATGCTCGATGAGCTCGCTAAGCTCCATCGCGAACTGCCGTCCCTCACCGTGCTTTACGTAACGCATGATCAGACGGAGGCGCTGACGCTCGCGGACCATATCGGCATCATGCGAGACGGCAAGCTCATCGCCTTCGGCGCTTCGCGAAGCCTCTATCGCCACCCGCCGAATCGTTTCTCGGCGGAGTTCCTGGGCCGGGCCAATTTGCTGCCGGTCACCTCAGTCCAGCCCATCGGCCGTGGCCTTGCTGAAGTGCGCTTTGGCGAGGCGGTGCTCGCGGCGACCAACCCACATGGCTTGCCGCAAGGCGCAGATTGCCTGCTTTGTGTGCGCCCGCACGACTTGCGCCTTCGGCAAGGCGAGGGCGGCCACAATGCGCTCGCGGGAATTGTCGAGAGCGTGCAGTGGCAGGGCGAGGCGAATAGCATTGTGCTCGACGTCGAAGGTCATCGGCTGCGCCTCACCTGTGCACCGCTCGGCGAGCCTCCGGAACCGGGCACCCCCTTGGCCCTCGCCTTCGATCCCCATGTTGTCACCCTCGTGCCGGAGACGTCGGGTGACTGATCTGTCGGTCGCATCCTCGCCCGCGTCGCCGCGCCTGCCGAACGATGTCTGGGCCGCACCGCCGCTCCTCGTTCTCGCCGCCCTGTTCTTCTACCCGCTCTCCTTGATCTTGCGGCAGGCGCTCTTCGGCGATGAAGGCGCGTTCACGCTTTCGCATTTCGGCGAGGTCGTCGGTTCACCCCTCTTCCTCGACGGGCTGCACCACACGCTCGTCATCGCCGTGAGTGCGACCGCAGGCTGCCTTCTCCTCGGCTTTATCCTTTCGCTCGTCATCGCCTTCGTGCCTTTTCCGGGAGCGCGGCTTGTCGGGCGTCTCATCGATACTTTCATCGCCTTGCCGACCTTTCTGGTCGCGCTCGCCTTCACGTTCATCTATGGCTCCTCAGGCCTCCTCAATGAATCGCTGATGCGGCTCCTACATCTGCCATTGCCGCCGATCGATTTCCTCTATTCGCAATGGGGGGTGATCCTTTCAGAGGTCACCGTCTACACGCCCTTCGTGATGCGGCCTTTGCTTGCGGCCTTTTCGCTCATCGAGGCCTCTCAGATCGAGGTCGCAAGCAGCCTTGGCGCCAGCCCTTTGCGCATCATCGGCCAGATCATCCTGCCCGCCGCGCTTCCGGCGCTCATCGCCGGCGGCAGCTTGTGCCTTTTGCTCACCGTCAACGAGTTCGGCATCGTGCTCTTCATCGGTGCGAAGGACGTGATCACCTTGCCGCTCCTCATTTACGACAAGGCGATCCAGGAGTTCGACTACACCACCGCGTGCGTCATCGCGGTCGTGAACGTCGCCTTGTCGCTTGGCCTCTACTCGCTCTACCGCTTGGCCGTCGCTCACTTCGCAGGTTCCCGTGCTGGTCTGGTCTAGAGCGGGCCGCATCCTCGCTTGGACAGCGGCGGCATTGGTTTTCGCCATCGTCTACGGATTGCCGATCGGCGTGATCGCGCTTGCGAGCTTCAGCGGCCAATGGAATGACGTGCTGCCGAGCCATCTCACGCTCGTGCATTACGCCAATGCGTTGCGCGGAGATTCAGCCGAGCAAGCGCAGGTGAGCATCGTCACGGGGTTCGCGGCGAGCGCAGCGGCGCTCATTTGCGGGAGCTGGGCAGCGCTCGCGCTTCGCAACCTCGCGCGCTTGCCCAAACGCGCTCTCGATGTCCTGTTCTTCGTGCCAAGCGCGGTGCCTTCCGTCTCGGTCGGGCTTGCCCTGCTCGTCGCTTTCAGCCAACCGCCCGTGCTGTTGAACGGCACGCGGGCGATCGTGCTCATCGCGCATTTCGTGCTGATCAGCGCCTTCACCTACGGCAATGTCTCGGCCGGTCTTGCCCGATTGCCGCCGGAATATGAGCAGGTGGCGGAAAGCCTCGGCGCGCGCCCCTTCTACCGGCTGCGGCGCGTGATCTTGCCGCTTGTCGCGCCTTATCTCATCGCCGCGTTCAGCTTGAGCTTCGCGCTCTCCATGGGCGAGCTCGGCGCCACCGTGATGATCTATCCGCCAGGCTGGGTGACCTTGCCGGTCGGCATCTTCTCGCTCTCCGATCGCGGTTCGATCTTCGATGCGTCGGCGCTCACCATGATCCTTGCGATCTCGACGCTCATCGTCCTCGTCGGGCTCTCGCGCATCTCGAGCAAGGCGTCGGTGCGATAGAAGGTAGGGAGTGGTGAGTAGCGAGTAGCGAGTAGCTAAGCCAGCGCAGTCGGCGACCCAATTCGTACCCTCTACTCACTCACTATCCCTATTCACCACTCACTACTCACTACTCACTACTCACTATTCACCATTCCCTCCCTCAATTGCCTCTTCGACGATGTCGAGTGCACGCATCATCTCGTCATTCGTGATGGTGAGGGGCGGGGTGAGCGTGAGCACATTGCCCATCGTGGTCTTGAAGGATAGCCCTCGGTCGAGGGCGCGGTAAAGCACCGTCTCGGCGAGCTCAGCATCAGGCTCCTTCGTGTCCCGGCTCTTTACGAGATCGAGGCCGAGCAGAAGGCCACGGCCGCGCACATCGCCAATGGCGGGAAGGCGCTGCTTCATCTCGCAAAGCCGCTCGAGCGCCGCCGCGCCGATCGTCGCGGCATTCTCGACGAGGCCTTCATCCTCGATGATTTCGATGGTGGTCAAGGCGGCACGCGCCGTCACCGGGTTCTTCTCATGCGTGTAATGGCCGAAGGCCCAATCGCCACCGACATCGAGATCGGCGCGCGCGATCACGGCGGCGATCGGCAAGATGCCGCCGCCGAGCGCCTTGCCGAGAACCAGAATGTCGGGGATGACCCCATCGTGGTCACAGGCAAACATGCGGCCTGTCTTCCCGAGGCCGGTCGGGATCTCGTCGAAGATCAGCAAGGCGCCGTGCCGGTCGCAAGCCTCGCGCACGCTTTGCCAATATCCGGGCGGCGGCAGATAAGGCACGGCGCGCGCCGGCTCACAGATCACAGCTGCGACATCGCCTTCGCGCGCGAGGACATAGTCGACCATGTTGGCGCAAGCGAGACGGCAGCGATCGAGGAAGGGATCGCCGTTCTCGTCACACGGATGGCCGTAAGGGCAGCGATAGCAGCCGAACGGCGCGACATGCTGGGCGCCCGCCATGAACGGCGCCCCGGGCCCTGCGCGAAACAGCGCCTCACCGGAAAGGCTTGATGCGCCCAAGCCCGCGCCGTGAAAGGCGTCCCAGAAGGAGAGCGTCTTGAAGCGCCGGGTCGCCGCGCGCGCGACCTTCACCGCAACCTCGACCGCGTCCGAGCCTCCGGTCGTGAACAGCACTTTCTCGAGGCTGCCCGGCGCGATCGCGGCAAGCTTCTCCGCAAGCTCGAGCGCAGCCTCGCAGGCATAGCGCCTCGGCGCGAAGGGAAGCTGCTCCATCTGCTCGGCGATGGCGCGCTTGAGGCGCGGATGGCCATAGCCGATGTGATGCACGTTGTTTCCGTGAAAATCCATGTAGCGGCGCCCGGCCGTATCCTCGATCCAGATACCTTGCGCCTTCGCGATGGCATTGAGGCAAGGCGTCGACACGGACTGGTGCAGGAAAGCGCGCGCATCCCGTTCCATGAGGGCGCGCCCGCGTCCGTCGAGATGCTCGCTTTGCCAGCGCGCGCGCCGATCGGTGAGATTGGTGTCGCTCTCCGATTGCGAGACGGGATGCGGCTCCAGGCTATTGCGCCGGGCAAGCTCGGGCTTCGCGGGGTTCATGGTCGCGGACGCTATCGTATCGCGCCTCAACCGAGCAAGGTCGGGAAGGTGCGAACACGAACTCGAGCTTTCCGGCACATCGGCCCTTGCGGTATCTTCACCACATGACCGATTCGCTTCTCGACGGGCTCCCCCTTTTCGAGCAGGCCCTGCCAACGCCTTCGCTCTTGGAGAAGGAGGATGCGGCCGCTTCTTTCGATGAACGCGTGCGGGGATTTCGTAAATTCGGCAAGACCACACAAGAGCGCCTCGAAGGCTCGATCCCTTATCTCGTCAACGAGTTCTGGACTTCGGGACAGCGCCAGGCTCATGCGCTCCACGAGGTGAGCTATCGGGCTTGCTTCAAACCGCAGCTTCCCGAATTCTTCATCGAGCGCCTGACAGGCCGTGGCGATGCCGTCTATGACCCCTTTATGGGTCGCGGGACCACGCCTCTACAGGCCGCCCTGATGGGGCGGCGCCCACTTGGCAATGACATCAACCCTTTGAGTGTGCTTCTCACCCGGCCGCGGCTCCGGCCACCCAAACTGAGCGACATCGCGCAAAGGCTCAACGAGATTCCGTGGGACGAAGCCAAGACGAAGGACAGCGAGCTTCTCGCCTTCTTCAGCCCTCGGACCTTGCGTCAAATCAGGGCGCTTCGAGAGTGGCTTAGCGCGCGAGCGCCGCTCGGAGGAAAAGCGAATCCCGTCGACGATTGGATCCGCATGGTCGCGATCAACCGGTTGACCGGGCATTCTCGAGGTTTCTTCTCCGTATATACGCTTCCGCCCAATCAGGCGGTCAGTGCCGAGGCGCAGCGCAAGATCAACGAAAAGCGGTGCCAGATACCACCTGACCGAGACGTGAAGGCACTCATCTTGAGAAAGTCTGCCTCGCTCTTGAGTGATGGGTCCATCGCGCCTCACCCTGAGGCGCAATTGATCACTGCGCCTTCACATCTGACGCCCGCGATCCCGTCGGGCTCGGCGAAGCTCGTCGTCACCTCGCCTCCCTTTCTCGACGTCGTGGAATACGCTGACGACAACTGGCTCAGATGCTGGTTCGCCGGGATCGACATCCATGCGGTCGCGATGGCGCAACACCGGACAGAGGCGAGCTGGCAGAAAATGGTCCGAGGCACGCTGCTCGAGCTCGCGCGCATCCTTTGTCCCGGTGGGCATCTCGCCTTCGAGGTCGGCGAGGTCCGGAACGGCAAGCTCTTTCTCGAGCGCCTCGTCTGGGAGGCAGCGGAAGGGCTCCCCTTCGAGCCGCTCTTCGTGATGGTGAACCAACAAGCCTTCACCAAGACCGCGAATTGCTGGGGCGTGAGCAACAACGCGAAAGGCACGAACAGCAACAGGATCGTGGTCCTGCGGCGACATTGAGCGCGATCAGATCAATCTCGGCCTGTCACGCGCCGAATGCCTACGCTTTCACGATATGCGCGCCACTCAGTCCGGCTCGAGCGAAGACGTTTCGCGTGTCGACGATCAGCTTGGCGTGCAGGGCGAGGAGGGCGTAATCGACCGTGTCGTGATCGGTGGCGATCAGCACGGCCGCGAAGGACGCAATTGCCCCGGCGTCGAGCGGGGTCGATCTACGCCCAGCGAGTGCCGCGTGTTTTCGCGTGCCAGGGATCGTTGTGATGAAAGGGTCGTGAAACGCGACAATCGCGCCGCGCTCCTCGAGGAGCTCGATGAGCTTCAATGACGGACTTTCGCGCGTATCGTCCACGTTCCTTTTGTAGGCGACCCCGATCACGAGGATCTTCGCGCCGTTGAGGCCGATCCGGACCTTGCGGTCGAGGGCTGCCGCGAGCCGGTCGACGACATGATGCGGCATCGCAGTGTTGATCTCGCCGGCCAGCTCGATGAAGCGCGTCGACAATTCGTACTCGCGCGCCTTCCAGGTGAGATAAAACGGATCGATCGGAATGCAGTGCCCGCCGAGGCCAGGTCCCGGATAGAACGGCATGAAGCCGAAGGGCTTCGTCTTCGCCGCCTCGATAACCTCCCAGATATCAATGCCCATGGCGTCGTAGACGAGCTTGAGCTCGTTCACGAGTGCAATATTGACGGAACGAAAGATGTTCTCGGTGAGCTTCACGGCCTCCGCGGTCGCGGGCGAAGAGACTGGCACCGTCTTCACCACGAGCTTCGCATAGAGCGCATCGGCGATTTTCAGTGCTTCTTCCCCGTCGCCGCCGACCACCTTGGGAATGGCCGCGGTCCTGAAATCGGGGTTCCCCGGATCCTCTCGTTCGGGCGAGAAGGCGAGAAGAAAATCGCTGCCGCTTTTGAGGCCGGTCGTTTCGAGGATGGGCTTCAGCACCTCGATGGTCGTGCCCGGGTAGGTGGTCGATTCGAGCACGACGAGCTGGCCAGGCCTAAGTTTCGCGGCGATCGCTCGCGCCGTGTCGACCACGTAGGAGAGGTTCGGCTCGCGCTGCTTGGTGAGCGGCGTCGGCACACATATCAGGATCGCGTCCGGCTCGGAGAGCCGGGCGAAATCGCTCGTCGCCTCGAGCCGGCCGGTCCGGACGGCATCAAGCATCATTTCGGAGGGGATGTGGCTCAAGAAGCTCTCGCCGCGATTGATCTGGGCGACGCGCGGCGCGTTGGTGTCGAAGCCGAGCACATTGAAGCCGGCCTTGGCGCTGATGAGCGCGAGCGGCATGCCCACATAGCCGAGACCGATAATGCCGAGCTTCGCCTCGCCACGCGCGATCTTTTCGGCCAGCGCCGAGATCTCGGGCCTTGCCCGGCTTGCCATCCCCGCTCGAGGGAGAATCGTCTCGGCCATCATCCATCCACTTTTTCTGCACGCGTAACCAGCTCGCTCCGCTGGTCAGCCCCAAAGTCGTCCTCCGCCGCGCTTGTCACGGCCGCAGTGATCATTAGCGCATAGCATAAGGCGCGGGTTTTAGGGCTGGCCAAGCCCTGCCGCGTCGCGCCCGGGGACTTGGATTCGAGCGAGGCGCCGATCGCGGAAGATTGACCCTGTCACTACCGGCAGAAATGGTGGAAAACCTTTGCTCCCGCTTGCGAGTACTTCGTCCCTTGAAGAGGGAAGAAGCAAAATCGGCAGCGTCTTCAACATAAATGGAATCAAATGCATGGCGCCAGGCGTCGTGATACTCGTGATCTAGGAACGATCTCTTGCATGACCAATTATTACTGCCAGATTTGCTCGACGTGCAGCTTTACATCTAGGATTGGCACGTTCATTTACTTGATCAATGCGAGTCGGTTGATGCGAAGCTGCGCCTAATTCTCGCCGGATCGCGGAGGGGCTGGCGCCAAGACCGGTGCTTACCGATGCATGAGCCTTCGCCAGCGCTCGCGATTGCGAAGCCCCTCGTTCCATCCGGGCTCAGGGTCGGAGGTCCGCCGAAGTCAACTGACGTGATGCATTGGCCGTTCCTCGATCTCGTCCGCTTCGGGGCCGCGCTTCTCGTTCTCTTCGGCCATGCGCGAGGCCTGTATTTCGAGAGCATCACGCAGGTGCCGGACGCCGGCATCGGCACCCGGCTCTTCTATCTTATCACAGGGCTGCATTACGAAGGGGTGATGCTCTTCTTCGTGGTGAGCGGCTTCCTGGTGGGCGGCTCCGTCTGGCGCAACATGGAGAGGCGCCGCTTCGATGCGAGGCTCTACCTCATCAATCGATTTTCGCGAATCTATCTCGTCCTGATCCCGGCACTCGCCCTCGTCTTTCTCCTCGAGCGTTTGGGGGGAAATCTCCTCACGCAGACGCGCTTTTATGCGATGCGGCCGCTATTCCCTTCGGAAGTCGCCGATGGTTGGACGTGGGGCCAGATCCCCTGTCATCTTGCCGCGCTGCAAGGGGTAGTCTGTGCACCCTGGGGCGCTGATCCTCCACTCTGGTCGCTCGGCTGGGAGTGGCTCTTCTATCTCGTCGCGCCGGTACTTTTCGCCATTTGCCTCTTGCCGCTTCGGCCGCTGCTCAGGGGGATCGCCTTCGCCTGCCTCTGCGCCACTCTGGTCTCCCTGTTCGGCATCGGCCAATGGCTCTTGTGGTTCGGCATCTGGCTTTCGGGGGTCGGTGCCTCGCTCCTGGCAACGCGACGCAAGCTGCCGATCCTTATCGGGCTCGCGGGCCTCGTGCTTTGCGCGGCCGCGCTCGTCTTGTCCCGCACGATCCTCATGCCCGGCGTCATGGCCGATCTCGGTGTGGGGCTTGGGCTCGCCGTCGCGCTCTCCTGCCGCCAAATCTCCAATGCCGAGATTCTCAGCCCGATCGCGGCGCGCGGCGCCTCCTTCTCCTATTCGCTCTACCTCATCCATCTTCCGGTGGGGGTCTTCGTCGGCGGCGTCCTCGAGCGTTTCGGCTGGCCCACGACCTTGATCCCTCCGGGGCCTGCGGCTTACGCGGCCTTTGTGCTGATCGTCGCGATTGCGCTCATCGTCGCCTATTTTTTCGCGGAGCTCACCGAGAAGCACACCGCGCGCTTCCGGCGCTTCCTTTCCCGGCTGCCGTCGTGAGACGGCGGCATGCGTTTTGGAGAGACGAATTCAGGCCTTTTTTCCGATCCCTGCGTCAACGGTTCTGGTTTTCCGTTCGTTTTTTCCAGCCGGCTACGCTATAATGCTCGTATGACCGAAGCTTCCGAACTTGAAGTTATGACTATGCCCTCGGCTCTTCCGCCTAGTGAGGCGGAGCTTGCAGCTTGGCATGCTCTTTCACGTGAGGAGCAGCTTGCCCGCTATCGGCAGGCCTTGCAGCACCCGTCTCGCCGGCGAATCAGCGACGCGACCATGGTAGATCTGTTGACCAAGGCACGTCGTCGCGTCGCGGCGCGACGCAATGGGTGGGTTCCGGGTTTCGGAATCGGCCGAAGCTGACCTCATCGCGATTTACGATTATACCGAAGCGACATTTGGCAGCTATCAGGCCGAAGCCTATTTGTCCGGCCTCGAACGCACCTTCGAACTCCTTGCCGAGTTTTCCGCTCATCGGCCTGCAAATCGATGACCTGGCAGCGAAACATCGGAGATTCCGGTTTCAGGCTCATCACATCTATTACACCGAAGATGGTGACGGGATCGTAATCCACGCCGTTTTCCACTCGGCGCGCGACATTCGCCCTGATGTATTTGGTTAGGCTAGCCGACTTCGGTCCGCA
>JAFAQA010000180.1 GCA_019246665.1 Hyphomicrobiales bacterium | reverse complement strand
TTGTTCGCTGCCGCCTTCCAGCAGCTTCAACCGTCCTTCTCCTCGCGCAGCGATTTCCAGATCCTTGTCCGCAAATGAACGAAGCTGTCGAGGTCCATCACATCCTCGATGCGCTCGAAGCGATCCCATTTTTCGGCCTCGCGCATGCACTTCACGTCGATGATCTCCTTGATCCGGCCGGGCCGGCGCGTCATCACGGCGATGCGGTCGGCGAGATAGACCGCCTCCTCGACCGCGTGGGTGATGAAGAGCACGGTTCGCGGCCGAACGCGAGCCAGGCGCACGAGCTCCTCTTGCATGACCACACGGGTCTGCGCGTCAAGCGCGCCGAAAGGCTCGTCCATCAGCAGCACCTCGGGATCGAGCACATAGGCGCGGGCGATGGCGACACGCTGTTGCATGCCGCCCGAAAGCCGATGCGGAAACGCTTGCGCATATGTCTCGAGATTCATCAGCTTGAGCACCTCGGCGACAAGCTTCGTGCGCTCCTGCGCGGCGATTCCCTTGTTGCGCAAGCCAAGATCGATGTTCCCCCGCACGGTCTTCCAGGGAAACAATGCGAATTGCTGGAAGACAACGGCGCGATCCGGACCCGGCTCGGTCACCGGCTTGCCGGCAACGGAGACGATCCCCGCGCTTGCCATCTCGAAGCCGGCGACCAGGCGAAGGCACGTCGTCTTGCCGCAACCGGACGGCCCGACGATTGCGAGAAACTCGCGATCGTGAATTTCGAGGTTGATCTCGGAGAGCGCGTGCGTCCGCTTCTGGCCACGTCCGAAATGCTTTTGCACCTTCTCGAAGCGGATGGCTGCCATCGTGTGTCAATCCACTCCGAGGCGCCGCAGAAGGAGGCTTTCGCCCTGGCGAAGCGCCACGTCGATCACGAGGCCGGTAATCCCGATCGCGACCATGCCGGCCATCACGGTCGTGGTCTGCACACTCGCTTGCGCCTGCACCATCATGAAGCCCACGCCGGCGGAGGCAACGATGAGCTCGGCACCGACGAGCGACTGCCAGCCCAAGCCTGCAGCGACACGAAGCCCGGCCACGATCGATGGCAGAGAGGCCGGGAGCAGAATCTCCGTCAACATCCGGCGATGGCCGGTTCCCAGCATTCGCGCCGCCTCGATAAGGCGCGGCTCGACAAAACGCGCGCCGCGATAGGCATTGATCAGGCAGGGTGGAAAGGCGCCGGCGAAGATGATCATGATCGGGCCACCGATTCCGGTGCCGAACCAGAGCGCGGCAAACGGCACCCACGCGATCGGCGCGATGAAACGCAGGCCCTCGAACAGGGGCGTGACAATGTCGTCGAGGAGGCGAAACCAGCCCATGGCGAGGCCGAGCGGAATGCCGATGAAACCGGCAAGCAGCACGCCATAGAGATAGCGCAAGAGGCTCGAGCCGAGATGCTGCAGCAGCGTGAATCCGGCGAAGGGCTCGGTGAAAAGGTTGATGAAGCGCGCGATCACCGCGACCGGCGTCGGGAGAAACTGGCCGGGCACGATGCCGAAAAAGGAAAGTGCCTCCCAAAGCCCGATGACGCTCATGAGACCGAGCGCGCTGAGACCCATGGCCTCGAAACGGGAAAGCGGTCGGTCCATCACGGTGCAGGCTTCGCCTCGACGCCTTTCCAGGCAAGCATGCGTGCCTCTCCGAGCGCCAGCACACGCGTGGTCAGCCACCCGCACAGCGCGACGGCGAACATCCCGACGAGGATCATGCCGGGATAGATGTCCTGCTGCGCGAGGTTGAGGACGCGGCCGAGACCGAACAATGCGCCGACGAGCTCGGCCGCGACGAGCGTCGTCCAGGAGGCCTGAAGCGAGAGCCGCAAGCCCGTGAAGATCATCGGCGCGGCGGCGGGCGTCAGCACCTCCGCGACGAAGCGCCAGGGGGGCGTTCCGAGCATGCGCGCCGCTTCGATCACGGGGCGTTCAACGGTGCGCACGCCTGTGAAGGTGTTGATGACCGCGGGCACGAAGGCAGCAAACCAGATCACCATGATCTTGGCGGCATCGCCGAGGCCGAGCCAAAGGATCGCCAAGGGAATCCAGGCGAGCGGCGGAATCGGCCGGATGAGCAGGAAAACCGGATTGACCAGCGCCTCGGCGTTTCGGCTCCATCCCATCAGCAAACCGAGCGGCACACCCGTCGCCGCGGCAACCGCAAAACCCATGGCGACGAGGCGTATCGAGTGCAGCGCGTGGGCCAGCAAGGTCCCATCCGCGTAGCCGCGCCCGGTAATCTGTTGAAACGCCGCATAGGTCTCGCCCGGCGAGGGAAAGCGGCCGCCCGAGACGAGGCCGGTGACGGTCGTCGCCAAATACCAGACCAAAACGAGCGCGCTTATCGTTGCAAGCCCGATCAGAATTCGCCGCGAAAACATGCGCTCTCCAAACCCGCGCCTTTATCGGCCAACGCTTGGATCGAGCATTCGCATCTCAGGCGGCGCGCGACAAGGCCGACCGTGAAAGCAAAGGTGTGGATATGCGCGTGGGGCGTGCGCATACGCAGGGGGAACCCCTCTCCGTCATGACCGGAATTGGCCCGGCGAGGCTTTGCCCTGAGTAGACGAGGCGTTAGAACGCGTTGCGTTTGGATGAGATCAGTAGCGTCAGGTTATCTTTTTGTTTCCGCAAATCTTCGCAAAAAGTGGGGCCACTTTTGCGGATCATGCTCGAGGTGCGCC
>JAFAQA010000171.1 GCA_019246665.1 Hyphomicrobiales bacterium | reverse complement strand
CGAAACCAAGGCGCATGAGCATGAGGATGGGCATCAGGCCCAGCTTCGGCTCTGGCTGCGTCTCCTCAGCTTTTCGGCCTTGGTCGAAAGCCAGATCAGACGAAGATTGCGCGAGGACTTCCGCACGACATTGCCGCGTTTCGACCTGATGGCGCAGCTCGAGCGCGCGGATGACGGCATGATACTGAACGAGCTTTCGAAACGCATGATGGTGACGAACGGAAACGTGACCGGACTGGTCGAGCGTCTCGTGGCCGAAGGGCTCGTCGAACGTCGCCCCGCCCCGAAGGACAGAAGGTCGCAATTCGTTCGGCTGACACCGCTCGGGCGCCGGCTCTTCCAGCACATGGCCGGCGCCCATGGACGCTGGCTCGCCGTGCTTTTCAGCGGCCTCGACGAGAAGGAGATGGAGGAGATGATGGGCCTTTTGGGAAAGGCCAAGCTCTCTGCCCGCGAAGCGCTTTCGCGAGGCGAGTTGGAGATTCCGTAGCATGAGACCTTTTCCAGTCGTCACGCTGCCCCTCGCGCGACATGGCGCGCAATATTTCAGATTCACTGTCGAGGGGAAGGTCGCAACCATCGCCTTGAACCGGCCCGAGCGAAAGAACCCACTCACCTTCGACAGCTATGCTGAGCTCGGTGCGCTCTTTCGCGCCGCCGCACATGAAAATGAGATCAAGGCTTTCGTCGTGACGGGGGAGGGCGGCAATTTCTCTTCCGGTGGAGATGTCCACGAGATCATCGGGCCGTTGACGAAGCTCGGCACGAAGGGACTCCTCGATTTCACGCGCATGACGGGCGAGCTCGTCAAGGCGATGCGTGCCGCGCCCCAGCCCATCATTGCCGCCGTCGATGGGGTGTGTGCGGGCGCGGGCGCCATCGTCGCCATGGCGAGCGACCTGCGTCTCGGCACCGCGCGCGCCAAGGTCGCCTTCCTCTTCAATCGCGTGGGGCTTGCGGGCTGCGACATGGGCGCTTGCGCGATCCTGCCGCGCATCATCGGGCAGGGCAGGGCGTCCGAGCTGCTCTTCACCGGGCGTGCCATGGGCGGTGAGGAGGCCGAACGCATCGGCTTCTTCAACCGCATCTGCGCGCCCGAGATGGTCCTCGGCGAGGCGCAAGCTTTGGCAAAGAGTGTCGCCGACGGACCCAATTTCGGCAATGCGATGACGAAACGCATGCTCGACATGGAATGGGCCATGTCGATCGAGACGGCGGTCGAGGCAGAGGCCGTCGCGCAGGCACTTTGCATGCAAACGGAGGATTTTCGCCGCGCCTATCGCGCCTTCGTCAAGAAGGAGAAGCCGGTGTTCGAGGGGGATTGATGCGCGATCATGCTTTTCTTCGCTTGCCGTTTTTCGAGGCTCATCATCGACGCTTCGCGGAATCGATTTTGAGCTTCGCCGATGAGGTGGCGCCGGGGCTCGTCGATCATCGCGATGTCGACGGCTCATGCCGCCGCCTCGTCCGAGCGCTCGGAGAGGCGGGCTTCCTTCGGCACGCAGTGATCGCGCCGCACGGTGGCGAGCGGCCTTCGCTCGACGTGCGCACCCTTTGCCTCGCACGCGAGACCCTGGCCTCGGCCTCTGGCCTTGCTGATTTCGCCTTCGCCATGCAGGGGCTCGGGACTGGGCCCATCTCTCTTTTCGGCACGCACGAGCAAAAGGAGCGCTGGCTCCCGCCGGTCGCCAAGGGAGAGCACATTGCCGCCTTTGCCTTATCCGAGCCCGAGGCGGGCTCGGATCCTGCCGCGATGACAACGACGGCGGTTGCCGACGGCAACGCACATCTTCGCCTCGACGGGGTGAAAACCTGGATATCGAATGGCGGCATCGCGGACCATTACGTGGTTTTCTGTCGCACCGGGGAGGCAGCGGGCGCAAGGGGACTTTCGGCCGTGATGGTGGAAGCAGGCACACCCGGCCTCACCATTGTGGAGCGCCTCGAGACCATTGCCCCCCATCCGCTCGCGACCTTGTCCTTCGAGGGGTGTCGCGTGCCCATTGCCAATCGCATTGGGGAGCCTGGTGAAGGCTTCAGGGTCGCCATGGCGACGCTCGACGTGTTCCGCTCCACGGTCGGAGCCGCGGCGCTCGGTCTCGCGCGACGTGCACTCGCCGAGGCGGTGGAGCGCGCATCGACCCGGAAGATGTTCGGAGCGACCCTTGCCGATTTGCAGCTCACGCAGGGCTCGCTTGCCGAGATGGTCGCCGACATCGAAGCCTCGGCTCTTCTCGTCTACCGCGCGGCCTGGACCAAGGATCAGGGCGCGGAGCGCATCACGAAGGAGGCAGCGCTCGCAAAGCTTGTCGCGACCGAGGCCGCGCAGCGGGTGATCGACAAGGCGGTGCAAATCTTCGGCGGCGCCGGCGTGCGGAGCGGCGTCAAGGTGGAAGAGCTCTATCGCGAGATCCGGGCGCTGCGCATTTATGAAGGTGCGAGCGAGGTCCAGAAGGTTGTCATCGCCCGCGCCGAGCTTGCTGCTCACGCCGCGCAACGTCTCGCGGCGCCCTGATGCGCGTGCTTCATCTGAAGTGCAAGGACCGATGAGATCGAGCCCTTGTCGAAAGAAACGACCGAGGAGGAAATGAAGACATGACCCTGACGACCGCCACCTACTCGGCGCATGTCGACCCCTTCGCACGCGAGCATTTGCCGCCGCCGCCCGAAATGCCGGATTTCATCTTCACCCTGCCGGAACTGCGTTATCCTGAGAGGTTGAACTGCGTCACCGAGCTCCTCGACAACTGGCTGGCGAAGGGCCACGGCGCGCACCCATGCTTTCGCTCACTCGAGACGAGCTTCAGCTACGCCGAGTTTGCAGCGCTCGTGAATCGCATCGCCAATGTTCTCGTCGGCGACTACGGGCTGGTCCCCGGGAATCGCGTGCTCTTGCGCTCACCCAACACGCCAATCATGGCAGCCGCGCTCTTTGCCGTCATGAAGGCCGGCGGGATCGCGGTGACCTCGATGCCGCTCTTGCGCGCCAAGGAGCTTGCCTTCATGAGCGACAAGGCGAAGGTGGCGCTCGCTCTGTGCGATCACCGCTTCCTCGAGGAGTTGGAGAAGGCCAAGCTTGCCGCGCCCGGCTTGACGAAGATCGTGCCCATGGGAGGAACATCGAGCGAGGATTTGGCTCGCCGGAGCGAGGAGGCATCCTCGGATTTTGCGCCTTGCCCGACGAGCGCGGAAGACATCTGCCTCATCGCCTTCACCTCCGGGACCACGGGCGTGCCGAAAGGCGCGATGCACAATCACCGCGACATGCTCGCCACCTGCGACACCTATGGAAAATACGTCCTGGCGCCGCGTGCTTCCGACGTGTTCATCGGCTCACCTCCGCTCGCCTTCACCTTTGGCCTCGGCGGGGGAGCGCTGTTCTCCTTGCGCGTCGGCGCCTCGTCCATTCTTCTGGAACAGGCGGCACCCGACAAGCTGATCGAAGCCATCCGGACATTGCGGCCGACCGTCTGCTTTACGGCGCCGATCGCGTATCGGGCAATGCTCGCAAAGCTGCAACCGGGTGATCTTGCGAGCCTGCGGATTTGCGTCTCGGCAGGGGAAGCGCTTCCCCAAGCGACTTGGGAAGCGTGGCACAAAGCAACAGGCATCGAAATTCTCGACGGCATCGGGTCGACCGAGATGTTGCATATCTTCATTGGCGCGCCTGCGGGCAAGATCAAGCCGGGCTCGACCGGCATTCCCGTGCCGGGCTACGAGGCGAAGATCGTCGATGAGCAGGGCCGCGAGCTCCCTCGCGGATCCACGGGCCTTCTTGCGGTCCGCGGCCCAACAGGCTGTCGCTACCTCGCCGATCCTCGCCAGAACAGTTACGTTCGCAATGGCTGGAATTTTACGGGCGACACCTACCGCCTCGACGAGGACGGCTATTACTGGCATCAGGCGCGTTCGGACGACATGATCGTCTCGGCAGGCTACAACATCGCCGGGCCGGAGGTTGAAGGCGCGCTTCTCAGCCATCCGGCGGTCCTCGAATGTGCGGTCGTCGGCGCGCCGGATCCCGCCCACGACACGACGATCGTGAAAGCTTATGTGGTGGCGCGTCCGGGCCACGAAGCCAATGAGCCCCTCATTGCCGCGCTTCAGGAGCATGTTCGGTCCGAGATCGCTCCTTATAAATTTCCGCGCATCATCACTTTCGTCGAGGCGCTGCCGCGCACGGAATCCGGCAAGGTGCAGCGTTTCGTGCTGCGCGAGCGTGCCAAGGCGGAATCTGCGAGAGGAGCAGCGAAGTGAGCCCGCCTAAGATACCAATCGTGCCATCGAT
>JAFAQA010000164.1 GCA_019246665.1 Hyphomicrobiales bacterium | reverse complement strand
CTGGACCTCGCGCCCGTCCCTGAGGGGGCTGCCGGGACGCCCGGCCGGTCGCAAACGTGGCGCCGATGCGCAGACACGCGTTCCCGAATAAGGGGCAAAAATCGTTTCAGACCAGGACCATCTTGCCTGGGTTCATGATGTTCAGCGGGTCGATCGAGCGCTTCAGTGTTGTCATGAGCCCGACCGCGGCAGCGCCATGCTCCCTTTCGAGATATTTCATCTTGCCCTGCCCGACACCGTGCTCGCCCGTGCAGGTGCCTTCCATGGCAAGGGCCCGCTCGACGAGGCGCTCGACGAAGATCTCGACCCGTTTCATTTCGTCGCGATCCTCGAGGTCGAAGAGCGGCGCGGTATGGAAATTTCCATCCCCCACATGGCCGACGATGGTCGCCAAGAGGCCAAGCTCCGCGATGTCGCGTTGGGTCGCCTCGACACATTCCGCAAGGCGCGAGATCGGCACGCAGACGTCAGTCGCGAAAGTGGTGGCGCCCGGCTTCAAGGCAAAACCGGCCCAGTAGATGTTGTGGCGCGCCTTCCAGAGCCGGCTGCGTTCCTCGGGCCTGGTGGCCCAGGTGAACGGGCCTCCGCCAAGCTCGGTCGCGATCTCGTCGAAGCGTTCCGACTGCTCTTTCACGCCGCTATCGGTGCCGTGAAATTCGAGAAACAACATCGGCGTCTCAGGAAGCTCGAGCTTGGCGTGCATATTCACGGCCTTCACCGAGAGAGCGTCAAGAAGCTCGATGCGAGCGACGGGGATCCCGGATTGCACCGTCAAGATCGTGGCGTCGCAGGCCGCCTTGACGCTCGGGAAGGGGCAAACGCCCGCCGCGATTGCCTCCGGAATGCCTTGCAATTTGAGGGTGATCTCGGTGATCAGCCCGAGCGTGCCTTCCGAGCCCACAAAGAGACGGGTGAGATCGTACCCTGAGGAGGATTTCTTCGCTCGCGTCGCCGTCGTCAGCAACGTGCCGTCAGGCAGCACGGCTTTGAGCGACAGCACATTGTCCTTCATCGTGCCGTAACGCACGGCGTTGGTGCCCGAGGCGCGCGTCGCCGTCATGCCGCCGAGCGAAGCATTGGCGCCAGGATCGATCGGAAAGAACAGGCCATCATTGCGGAGATGGGTGTTGAGGTCCTCGCGCGTCACGCCTGGTTCGACGACGCAGTCGAGATCCTGCGCATGCACGGCGAGCACCTTGTTCATGCGCGTAAGGTCGACCGAGACGCCCCCGAAGGGGGCGTTCACATGGCCTTCGAGGGAGGTTCCCGTGCCGAAGGGGATCACCGGCATGCGGTGAGCCGTGCAAAGCCGCACGATGTCCACGCAATCCTCGGTGCTCTCGGCGAAGACCACCGCGTCAGGCGCCTCGTTCTTCTGCCAGGTGAGGGTATTGGCATGCTGCTCGCGCACGGCCTGCGAGGTGACGAGCCGGTTGCCGAAGCGCTTGGCGAGCTCCTCGATGACTTTGGCCACGGTCTCGGCGTCACGCCTAACAAAATCGTGAGAGGGCGCGGTCCTCAGTACGCTCTTGGGCATCGGCAAGCCTTCATCTCAACATCTCGCTCGACCTTCATGTGAAGGGAGAACGTGTTTTTGCCAAGGCCGTCTTTCGTCTCCCCCGGGAGGCGCAAAACGAGCTTGGTGCGCGGAAGCGCCGGGCGTCTCCATCTTCTCCTTTACCCGGCGACTGAAACGAGCGGTAAGGAGGGGACGGAAATATAACGCCGGATACAGTCTCAACGTCTCATCTCCGCTCAAAACTGCATACCCATCCGGTCGACGCTCGCGCACCCGACAGCATGGATGCTCGTTTGACGATCTCCCTTCGTTGCATATTCTTACTCCGTGAGACTTGCGACCAGCTCGGCTTCGAGCGGATGCGCATTCGATGGGGAGCCGGGATGATGGCCGAAAAGATCGAGGCGCCCGTCGTCTTCTTCGCGCCCTTCGTCTCCTCGGCGATGCGTGTCGAGCCGCAATGGATCGACTACAACAACCATCTCAACGTCGCCTATTATACGCTCCTCTTCGATCGCGCTGTCGATGAATGCTACGCGCTCCTCGGGATCGGCGAGGATTATGTGCGCACCCGCAACGCCTCGATGTTCACGGCTGAAGCGCATATCGGCTATCGCCGCGAGCTCAGCCTTGGCGAGCACGTGCGCATGACGATCCAGCTTCTCGATTTCGACGAGAAGCGCCTGCACTACTTCATGGAGATGCGCCATGCGCAGGATGGCTGGCTCGCCGCCACCTCCGAGAATATGTCGCTGCATGTCGACATGACGCAGCGGCGGGTCGTGGCCTTCCCGGAAGATGTGCTCTCGACTCTCGCCTTGATGAAGGCCGCCCATTCAAGGCTTACCACTCCGGAGGACGCGGGCCGCCGCATCGCAATGCCGGAGCGACCCCCGCGAGCCGCGGCCGAACGACGCCACTGATCCGCCTTTTTCCGGCTCATTCCCGACGAAAAGCAGGAACCTCGGGGATGAGCAATGCTCCTTCTGCGGCTCCCGCGCGCTTGCGCTGCGCCTCCAGCTCGCGTCATCATGGCGCATGAGTGCGTCCCTCCATGACGAAGCCTTTCTCGCCCGTGCCGTTGACCAGAGCCTCGGCAATTCCGACGCCGATCTCGTCATCAAGGGCGGACGTGTCTTCAACCTCATCACCGGGGCCTTGGAGCCGCGCGATATCGCGATCTGCGGCGATCGTATCGTCGGGGTCGAGAGCGGCTACCGAAGCGGGCGCGAAATTGACGCCGCCGGCAAGATCGTCGTGCCGGGCTTCATCGACACGCATTGCCATATCGAATCCTCGCTTCTGACACCTGCCGAGTTCGATCGCTGCGTGCTGCCGCATGGCGTCACGACCGCGATCTGGGACCCCCATGAGATCGCAAATGTGCTCGGGACAGAAGGGCTGCGCTACGCGCTTGCGGCCGCTGCCGAGACCGTCATGGATATTCGCGTCCAGCTTTCGAGCTGCGTGCCCGCGACCGAGCTCGAGACCTCCGGCGCGCGGCTCGAGATCGGCGATCTCATGGAATTTGTCGGCCATCCGAAGGTCCTCGGACTCGCCGAGCTCATGAACTTTCCGGGCGTGCTGGCGAAGGATCCGCGCGTGCTCGCCAAGCTCGCAGCCTTCCAGGCCGGGCATATCGACGGCCACGCACCCTTGCTGCGTGGGCGTCCGCTCGATGCCTATCTGGCGACCGGCGTGCGCACCGAGCACGAATCGACCACGCCCGAGGAGGCGCTGGAGAAGCTCGCGAAGGGCATGACGGTGCTCATCCGCGAAGGCTCGGTCTCCAAGGACTTGCGCGCGCTCATGCCCATTCTCACCGAGCGGCTTTCGCCATATCTCGCCTTTTGCACCGATGACCGCAACCCGCTCGATATCGCCGAGGAAGGCCATCTCGATTTCATGATCCGCACCGCGATCAAACTCGGTGCGAGCCCGCTCAGCGCTTATCGCGCGGCCTCGCACTCGGGTGCGCGCGCCTTCGGGCTTCTCGATCGCGGGCTCGTCGCGCCCGGCTACCGCGCCGATCTCGTCCTCCTCGATGATCTCGACCATTGCGCCGTCGCCTCGGTGATCGCCGCCGGGCATCCGGTCGGGGCGGGATGCTTCGAGTGCCGGCGCGAGATCGCGCCCGTCGGACGCCAAAGCGTCAAGGCCGAGCGCGTCGCGGCCGACGATTTCGCCGCGCCCGGCACCACGGCGACGACACTCGTCATCGGCGTCACGCCGGGCAAGATCATCACGCAACGCCTCATGTTGACGCTGCCGCTCAGCGAAGGGTTCAGACAAATCGATCTCTCGCAGGACGCCGTGAAGGTCGCGGTGGTGGCGCGCCATGGGGTGAACCGCAATATCGGGGTGGGCTTCGTCCATGGGTTTGGGCTCAAGCGAGGCGCGCTCGCCTCCTCGGTCGGCCATGACAGCCACAACATCTGTGTCGTCGGCGCCGATGACAGCGACATGGCGGTCGCGGTCAATCGGCTCAAAGAGATCGAAGGCGGCTTCGCGGTCGTCGAGGCTGGAAAAGTCATCGCCGAGCTTGCCTTGCCGATCGCGGGCTTGATGAGCCTCGCGAGGTTCGAGGATGTCCGCTCTGCGCTCGTGCCGCTACGAGAGGCGGCAAGAAACCTCGGTTGCGCCCTGCCCGAACCTTTCCTGCAGGTCGCCTTTCTGCCGCTGCCGGTGATCCCACATCTGAAGATCACCGACAAAGGGCTCGTCGATGTGGACCGGTTCGAGATCGTCGGCGGGTAGGAAAGAGTCCGCAAGCAATTGACCGCATTGAGCCGTCGTTTTGGACCGACCGATCTCGTGAAGGCTGCCCCTATGGCGCGCTGCATTAAGATCAAATCAAAAATGTCGCGTGATCTTGCCGCAAAAAGTGGGCCGCTTTTGCCGATCACGCTCTAGACAAACCTCGTTCGCGCGGGCTACATTGTAGCTCAGGAGCTATATCATGAGCGACAATTCCGTCGTGCGTGCGCGCATTGACGAGCACGTCAAAGACGAGGCCGCTGCCGTCCTGATGGCGATGGGCCTCACCGTTTCTGACGCCTTCCGGATGATGATGATCCGGATCGCAAGGGAGAAAGCGTTGCCGTTCGAGCCCTTAGTGCCTAATGCCAAAACGGTCGCCGCCATGCGGCGGGCGCGCAAGGGCAAGCTGCCGCGGTTCAAGGATCTCGACGCCCTCATGAAGGACCTGAATGCGAGAGATTGAACGCACCGGGCAGTTCAAGCGAGACTATAAACGAGAGATGAAGGGACGGCATCGGACAACACTGGAGACCATATTGACCGGCGTGCTTCGCGATCTCATGGCCGACATGCCACTCGCGGAAAACCATCGGGACCATTCGCTTTCCGGCAACTGGTCAGGATTTCGGGACTGTCACGTAAAACCCGATCTCGTGCTGATCTACGAGAAGCCGGACGCCGAGACTTTGCGGCTTGTACGGCTCGGCTCCCATAGCGAACTGGGCTTCTGAAAGCGGCTGGCGCGATGCACATTGCGGGCTCAAGCCCGGAGCATTTGCTCCGCAAGAAACTCCGCCGGCCGCGTGAAGCGCACGGCGCGCTGCGCGGCGAGGAAGCCGAGCAATTCCTCGACGAAGCGCCAGACCCAAGGGTCGTGCTCGAGATGATGCGTGAGAAGCCCGATCGGCTCGCGGTCCTGGGGCGCGCGCGCGACGGTCTCGCGCGCCAGCACCGCGAGGTCCTCGAGCATCGCGGCCTCGTCGCGCAACCCTCCACGGCCGCGCCAGAACACCGGATCGATGTGGGTATTCACCTGGAGGACGCCGGGAGCGGCTTCGCGCGCGCGCCGTCGCTTGAAGGTGGAGAGGCCCGCAAAGCCCACTTCATGCAAGCGCTCGACCAGATCGTCGCCGATGCGATTCCAAGGGGGTGCGAGCATCGGCACGACCTTGGGGCCGAAGAGGCGCCGCAAGCGCGCCTGCGCCCCGTAAAGTGCGGCCATGCGATCGAGAAGCGGCTGGCCGATGCCGAGCTCCGATGACAATTGACCTTGCGGGGAGTGATTGCGATGCGCGAGGCCATGCACGATGATGTCGACGCGTGGCTCCGCCGCAAGGCGGTCGGCGAGCGCCTCGGTCGCGAGCAGTGGAATGGCGGCGAGCGCCACGGGAGCCTCGAAGAGCTTGCTGAGCCGCAAGAGCCGATCGAGCGCCGGTGAGGGCGCGACCACATCATCGTCGCGCCACCAGACCGCGAGGGTCTCGCCGGCGTTGGCGATCTCTTCGAGCGCGAGGTGCAGCTTCTCCCAAGCGCCGCTGACCGCGAGGGCGCGGGCGGACACGGCGGCGATCTTCTTTGCGGCCACGCCGGCCCCGTCGAGCATGATGGTCGCCGCGGACCCTGGTTGCGGCAGCGACATGACCTCATCGAGGGCACTAAGCAGCGTCGATGACGCAAGCGCGTTCTCTCGCACCACGATGGCGCGACCTTGCGTCGCGAGGTGCTCGGCGCGCATGCGCTGCTCCTTCTCGCCGCCGTCCTCGAAGGGCACGAGCACGGCACGCGCGCCGGTCGCCAAGATGTCGGTCACGGTGTTGTAACCCGCCTGACTCACGGACACGTCGGCGACACTGAGGAGAGAGGGAAAATCACGCCGCGCGCGCTCGACGCTCGCATTCGCGGGTGCTTTGGCGACAAGCTCGCCGTATCTGTTCTCGTCGATCCCGTGGCCGACGAGAATGTGCCAGCGTCGTCGGTCACGCTCGGACGCCTCGAGCGCGGCATCGAAAAGACGCAACGACGCAGCGGAACCGCCTCCCGACACCACGATCTCGCCACCATTCGCCGCGTCGAGCCGCAGAGCCTTGGCGCGACGGCGATCGGCGATGAAGCCCGTATATTCGAGGCGGCGCGCGAGAGCCTTGTCGACCGGCCAGGACGCATCGAGCGTGATGACGCTTTCGTCCGCATGGACGAGGATGCCATCGTAAAAGCGGCCGAGGCGCTCAAGCGTCTGGGCGGCGCGCGAGGGCTTCGAGGGCGGCTGCAGGATGTCGCGGATGGAGCACAGGATCGCCGGACGCGGGCTTGTGGCGCGCGCCGCCTCGAGGAGCGCCAGGAACTCCGCAGCGAGCTGCCGCCGCCCGAAAGGAAAGAGCTCGGTGACGACGACATCCGGCTTGAGTCCGGCATAGGCCTCGAGCAGCAGGTCGCGGCGTGTTGCGAGATAAGACTCATCCGCGACCTCGCCGTCTTTGCTCCGCAGCGTCTTGAAATCGGCGCCGACACAATGAACGGGCGGAAGCTGCACCACGTCGATCCCGGAAAGATCGACGGTCGCGCTCGGGCTTCCGCCCGAGGCGAGGCGCACGCTTGACCCTGCTTCCATGAGCGCGCGCGCGATCAAGGCGGCGCGCGCGAGATGGCCGACGCCCAGAAGATGCGTGACGACGATCAGCACGCGAGGCTTCATGCGCAGGCGCTCCTCGCGGAGAGGGTGAGAAGCGTCGATTGCCGCACGGCCTCCCCCGCGATCATCGCGGCGGCCAGCGCGACATTGAGCGAGCGCAAGCCCTCGCGCATCGGCACGCGGATGCGCTCATCAGCGCTCGCATGCACATGCGCGGGCGCGCCCGCCGACTCCCGGCCAAGCAGAATGATGTCACGTGTCGCGAAGGCAAAGTCCGTGTAGGCGAGCTCGGCCTTCGTGGTCGCGAGCACGAGACGATGGGCGCCGGCGCGGCGCCATTCGTCGAAAGCTTTGAAGCACGGATGGCGCGTGATCTCGACCCGGTCGAGATAATCCATGCCGGCGCGTCGGAAGGCGCGGTCGGAGACCGGAAAACCAGCCGGCTCGATGATGTCGAGAGGAAGGCCAAGACAGGCTGCGAGGCGCGCGATCGCGCCCGTGTTCTGCGGAATGTCCGGCTCGAAGAGCGCAAGCCGCATCGCTTCGCTCAGGCGCGCAGCGGCGCCTTGGCCACTGTGCCCGCCGGATAATCGGGAAGCGCATTCGCGAGCACGCTTGCGGCGGTCGGCCAATCTTCCCGCTCGGCGGCCTCGGCGAGCGCCGTCATCCAGCCTCTCACCTCATCGACAGTGCGGAAGGCGGGGCGCGCCGAGAGCACGCCGGGGATGCCGATATCGACCGTGGTCTCATCTTCCCCGAGGACGATCTCGCGCAAGCGCTCGCCCGGACGAAGCCCCGTGATCTCGATCTGGATGTCCTCGCCAGGCTCATGGCCCGCAAGGCGGATCATGCGCTCGGCAAGCTCCATGATGCGGATCGGCTGGCCCATATTCAGCACATAGACCGAGGTGCCGTGGCGTTCATCATCGACTGCATGGGAAGAGGCGGTGAGCACGAGATCGGACGCTTCGGGAATAGTCATGAAATAGCGGACCATATCGGGATGGGTGACGGTGACCGGCCCGCCACGCTCGATCTGCTCCCGGAATTTCGGCACCACGGAGCCAGCCGAGCCCAGCACATTGCCGAAGCGCACCGCGAGCAGCCGGCTGCGTTCCGGGCGCGCGTCATGGGCTTGCAGCTCGGCCTCGAGCGCCTGCACGTACATCTCGGCGAGCCTCTTCGTCGCACCGAGAATCGAGACCGGCCGCACCGCCTTGTCGGTCGAGACCATCACCATGGCGCGCGCGCCCGAGGCAAGCGCTGCATCCGTCACGTTGATCGATCCCGTGATGTTGGTCTTCACCCCTTCGACCCAATCGCGCTCGAGCAGATTGACGTGCTTCAGCGCCGCCGCATGGATCACCATGTCGGGCGCGGCTTCCGCGACCACGGCAAAGACCCGCTCGCGATCGCGCACGTCGCAGATCCTTCCCGAAATGCGCGTTTTCGGCGCGCCGAGCGACAATGCCTCCATGATGGCGTGCAGCGCCGGCTCTGAGTTCTCGATGATCACCACTTCCGCCGCTCCGAAGAGCACGAGCCGCCGGGCGATCTCGCTGCCGATCGAGCCGCCGCCGCCCGTGATCGCGAATTTGCGTCCATGCGCCAAGCGTTCGAGGCGAGCCCGATCGATGGCGACGGCCGGGCGCAACAAGAGGTCCTCCATCGCGACCGGGGCGAGGCGCGGAGCCGCGTCCACGCCCTCGGTGCCGACAACCGGTCGTGTCTGGCTCACGGCGATTCCGTATCGCCGCGCGAGCGCGTAGATGGTCTCCGGATGAGCCGGAGCCTCGAGCGCGCTCGGGCAGAGCACCATGCGTCGGGGCGTGCGCCCATCCGTCGCTAGGCGTTCGACGACGGCCTCGAGATCCGCATAGCTGCCGATGATCTGCACGCCGCGGATGCTGTGCCCGAGATCGGTGCTGCGCGGCGAGATGAGGCCGAGCGGGCGAAGGCCCACTTGGCCGGCCTGGACGGCGCGCAGCACCGGGTCGGTCTCTTGCGCGCGGCCGAGGATGAGGGCGGTCTCCGCGGGGGCGGCGCGATGCGCGCCGGCTTTCTGCGAGCGATCTTTCCACCAGCGGTAAGCGAAGCGGGGCCCGCCGAGGAAAAAGATCTGCAAGCCCCAATAGACGATCACGAAGGCCTTGCCGAAATAGAAATGCCCGAGGGCTTGCGGTGACAACAGGATGTAGTCGACCACGAGAAAGCCGAGCGCCAGGAAGCTCGCCGCCCGCACGATGTTGACGAGGTCGGGAATCGAGGCGAAGCGCCATTTCGATTGATAGAGGTTGGAGGCCCAATAAATGAACGCCGCGCAAGGCAACGTGATCACCAGGATAAGCGGCAGATGCTCGAGAAAGCCCGCAAGGCGCGCTTCGTCGAAGCGCAGCTCGAGCGCCGCAAACACCGCGAGCGCCGTCATCACGAGGTCGTGGACGACGATCGCCATCTTCTTCGTTTCGTTAAGCTTTCTTTCTGAGATCATTTCGTCTTGAGTTTGCCGGCGCGACCCCGGTCGGAGCGCCTACACCTTGCGGGGGGGCGAGACAAGGATCAGTCCGCATCGGCCTCCGGTATCCCGCCCCGCGCGCTTCCTTGGCCAATGCAGCCGAAAGCGCTTCTTTCGGATGAAAATTCGGGGTTCCCGCGCCGAAATCTAAGCGCTTGCGCGGTTTCACCGGGTTTTGTAGGCACTATATGAAAGATGCCGCACGCGTCGTCCGACGCGGCGGGCGGCAGAACGAGAGTGTCAATGACCTACGTCGTCACCGACAATTGCATCCGCTGCAAATACATGGATTGCGTCGAGGTGTGCCCGGTGGATTGCTTCTACGAGGGCGAGAACATGCTCGTCATCCATCCTGACGAATGCATCGATTGCGGTGTGTGCGAGCCGGAATGCCCCGCCGATGCGATCAAGCCCGATACGGAACCTGGCCTCGAATCCTGGATCAAGCTCAACGCCGACTATGCCAAGACCTGGCCGAACATCACCATCAAGCGCGAAGGCCCGCCGGACGGGAAGGAGTTCGACGGCAAGCCCAACAAGCTCGAGCAGTATTTCTCGCCAAATCCCGGCGAGGGCGATTAGCGCGCGGAGCTCCGCGCCGATCGAGCCAATGAAGCAAGTGATGCGCGCGTCATGATCAATTTCGTCAATCCGCCCGAGCTCTCCTCGCCAACCGGCTATTCCCATGTGGCGGAGGTGCGCGGCGGGCGCCTTGTCTATATCTCCGGCCAGATCGCACTCGACGCGCAAGGCAAGCTCGTCGGCAAGGGCGATCTCGAGGCGCAAGCGGATCAGGTCTTCCGTAATCTTGGAGCGGCTCTCGCTTCGGTCGGCTGCACGGCGCGCAACGTCGTGAAGTTCACGGTCTTCATGCGGGACGTGAAAGACCTCGCGGCTTATCGCCGGGCACGGGATCGCTTCGTGGGCGAAGGGCCGCGGCCGGCGAGCACCTTGGTCGAGATCTCGAAGCTCGTCTCCGAGGATTTCCTCATCGAGATCGAGGCGGTCGCGGCCGCCTAATTCGCGCCGAGCCTTATTTCCGCTCGTGCCGGCGAGACACGGGAAACGCAGAGTTTCGTGGGAGATCAAGAAGACCTGGATCCCCGCCTTCGCGTTGGGGATGCACACATGTTGGCCCGCGCATCGAGCCGCCCCCCACCCGTACCCTCCCCACCACTCGCTACGCTCGTGGGGGGAGGGGAATGCCCGCCGCCGATCCTTGACTTTGCCGAGACGTGCGAGCCGCCGGGCCCCTCCCTCCCCCACGAGCCACGGGTTTCAGTCTTGCGGCAACGATGAAGGTAGGGCGAGCCGTGGGGAGGGTACGGGCGGGGGGTATAAAGAGCACCACCCTCGCCCGGAACGAAGACATACAAGGATGTGTGCATGTCT
The DNA here is from genome assembly GCA_019246665.1 of Hyphomicrobiales bacterium. Classification (GTDB taxonomy): domain Bacteria; phylum Pseudomonadota; class Alphaproteobacteria; order Rhizobiales; family Beijerinckiaceae; genus GAS188. The sequence continues at coordinate 6,332 of JAFAQA010000164.1, read as the reverse complement.
TAGCGCCATCGCGGGGATGAGCGAGAGGGCTGCTCCTCGACCTCAGCTCAGTAGATCACCGGCTCCGGTGTTTTCGCATTGCCTTCGAGGAAATCGAGGTCGCAACCTCGATCGGCTTGCGTCACATGCTGCTGATAAAGCCGCACGTAACCTCGTTCATATTGCGCGTCGCGCGGCTTCCATTCGGCCTTGCGCCTTTTGAGCTCTTCGTGCGCGACGTCGAGGTGAAGCTTGCGCGCCTCGATGTCGAGCTCGATCATGTCGCCCGTGCGCACCAGCGCCAAGGGGCCGCCGATCGCGGCTTCCGGAGAGATGTGGAGCACACAAGCTCCGTAGTGCGTCCCGCTCATGCGCGCATCCGAGAGCCGCACCATGTCGCGCACGCCCTGTTTCAGGAGCTTTTGCGGGATCGGCAGATTGCCCCATTCCGGCATGCCTGGCGCGCCGACAGGGCCCGCATTGCGCAACACCAAGACGGTGTTCTCGTCGGCATCGATGTTCGGGTCGCGCATCGCCGCGTGCATTTGCGCATTGCTGTCGAAAACGAGCGCGCGGCCGCGATGCTTGAAGAATTTTGCCCCGAACGCCGAGGGCTTCACCACCGCGCCGTTCGGCGCGAGGTTGCCGCGCAACACCGCGAGCGCGCCCTTCGTCGAGACCGCGTTCGCGACGTCGCGGATCACCTCGTCATCCTCGCAGCGAGCGTCGGCGATATTCTCGGCGAGCGTCTTGCCCGTCACCGTCATCGCGGAAAGATGCAGATGCGTCTTGATCTTCTTCAGCAGCGCCGGCAGGCCACCGGCATAGTAGAAATCCTCCATCAGCTTGTCGCCCGATGGGAATAGATTGACGAGCACAGGCACCTTGCGCGCCATCTCGTCGAGCTCATCGAGGGTGAGCGGGATGCCGGCGCGCCCTGCCATGGCGATCAGATGGATCGCCGCGTTGGTCGAGCCCCCGAGCGCGAGGTAAGCCGCGACGCCGTTCATCACGGCGGCCTTGGTCACGATCTGCGACGGTTTCAAGTCCTCCCGGATCATCTCGACCATGCGCGCGCCGGAGGCCGAAGCCATGCGGGCATTGCCGGAATCCATCGCTGGAATCGCGGCCGCGCCTGGCAGGCTCAGCCCCATGGCCTCGACAATATTGGTCATGGTCGAGGCCGTGCCCATGGTGTTGCAAGTGCCGGGCGCGCGCGTCATCCGCTGCTCGAGCCGTGTCCATTCGGCTTTGTCGATATTGCCCGCCTGATATTCGTCCCAATATTTGCGCGAATGCGTTCCCGCACCGACCCGGTTCCCCTTGTAGCGGTCATTCAGCATGGGGCCTGCCGGCACGAAGATCGCCGGAATGTCCATACTGAGCGCTCCCATGACGAGGCCAGGGGTCGTCTTGTCGCAACCGCCGAGCAGCACGGCGCCATCGACCGGGAGCGAGCGCAAAAGCTCCTCGGCCTCCATGGCCAGGAAGTTGCGGTAGATCATCGTGGTCGGCTTCACCAGCACCTCGCCGAGGCTCATCGCCGGCAATTCGAACGGGAAGCCTCCGGCCTGAAGCACGCCGCGCTTCACCGCCTCGCCGCGTTCGCGCAAATGGGCGTGGCACGGCGAGAGATCGCTCCAGGTGTTGAGGATGGCGACGACGGGCCGCCCCATGAACTCCTCGCGGCGAAGCCCCATCTGCTGGGCGCGCTGGCGATGGCCGAAGGCCCTGAAATCGTCGGCCGCGAACCAGCGCTGCGAGCGCAAGCTCTCGATGGGTTTCGTCGTCATTGGGGCGTTTCCTCTTTGGACAAAGTGAAGAGTGATGAGTGAAAGGTGAAAAGCTGCTATTCGCCACTCACTCTTCACTGCTCAATCTTCACTGTTTTATCAAAACATCCGTCCGCCATTCGGCACCTTGCGATCCGGCCCGATCAGCATCACCTCGCCCTTCGCATCGGGAAGGCCGAGCGTGAGAACCTCCGACATGAAGGGGCCGATCTGGCGCGACGGAAAATTGACGACCGCGAGCACCTGGCGGCCGACGAGCTCCTCGAGCTTGTGATTGACCGTGATCTGCGCCGAGGATTTCTTGACGCCGATCTCCTCGCCGAAATCGATCGCGAGCTTGAATGCAGGCTTGCGCGCTTGCGGGAAGGGCTCGGCGCTCACGATGGTGCCGACGCGGATGTCGACCTTCTCGAAATCCGCATAGGCAATGCCGGTGGCAATGGCGGGCGAGGGCTTGGCCGAAGTCATGGACGATGACCTGAGACGGGAGCGGATGATGCCTTGAATGGCGATGCTTTCGGCTTTTGTCACGTCGACGCTTGCGCGTCGAGGTCGTCGCTGTCGTCCCAGAGCCAGGCTGCGCCGCGCACGCCAGCCGAATCGCCATGCAGCGGCTTGAGGATCGGCGTCCCGAACTCGTTCGCGAGCACATGGGGGCGCATGAGATCGGGAAGGTCGCGATAGACCTCATCGACATTGCTCATGCCCCCGCCGAGCACGAAGGCGTTCGGATCGAGCACATTGGCGATCACGGCAAGGCCGCGCGCCAAGCACCGGACATAATGCTGATAGGTCGCCTGCGCCTCGGCGTCCCCCGCCCGCATCGCGGCGACGATCGCGTCTCCCTTGATCGTGTATCCGGTCCTCGACGCATACTCGGCCGTGAAGGCCGTGCCGGAGACATAGCGCTCCATGCAGCCCATGCGACCGCAATAGCAAGGGTGCCCCGGATATTCGCTTGGATCAGCCCAGGGCAGGGGATTGTGCCCCCATTCGCCCGCGATGCCCGTCTGTCCCGAGAACACTTTGTGGTCGAGCACGATACCGGCACCGACACCGGTTCCGAGGATGGCGCCGAACACGCAGCGTGCGCCCTTGGCGGCGCCGTCCACCGCCTCCGCGAGCGCGAAGCAATTCGCGTCATTTTCGATCCGCACCTTGCGGCCGAGCGCTGCCTCGACGTCCCGGTCGAGCGCCTTGCCGACAAGCCAGGTGGCGTTTGACGTCATCACCAGGCCGGTTTTCGCCGAAATGGCGCCCGGAATGCCCATGCCGACAGGCCCGCTCGCACCGGTCTTCGCCGCGATCGCCCGCACGAGCCCCGCGACGGCGCGCACGCAACCCTCGTAGTCGCCGTGTGGCGTCGGGGCGCGCTGCCTTGCGATCTCGCGTCCATCGCTCTCGATGACCGCCACCTCGATCTTGGTGCCGCCGAAATCGACGCCGATGCGCATTCGCGTCCTCCTCACCGCTGTTTTCTGCCGGAGGCGATGGTTTTTCAAGTGAGCGGGCTCGGGCGCCTAAATAGATGGGAGAATTTCGCGCTCGTTCCGGCGGACGCGGGAACCTAAACCTATGCCGCAGAGAGAACAGGCCTGGATCCCCGCATTCGCAAGGATGAGCCGAGAGGCCTTGGCAACTCGCTCGGCGTTCGTCGTCACTCCACACACGCGATGGCGTGGAAGAAGGAGCCGCTGACGAGGCCGCGCTTCGAGCCCGCCGGTTGCGGCACCGTGCCATGAGCATCTGAAACGAGCGCGAGGGGTTCATCGGTCCCGCGATCCAGAAGGGTCGAATAATGGAATTCATGACCCTTGAGCCGCGTGCCCTTTCGCCCGAGCGCAGCATCGGTCACGAGTCGCGCATCGCGATAGCCGAGATGCATCTTTCTTTGGGCGAAGCTCGTGACGAGCGATAACAGCCCCGACATGGCATGGCTTGCTCCTGCGGCATCGATGAGAGCCTCGCCGAGCACCATATAGCCTCCACACTCGCCATGGACCGGGCGTGTGCGCCCGAAGTCGCGCAAGCCGTCGAGAAAGGTTTGGGCCGCGGCGAGGCGGGCGGCGTGCAGCTCAGGGTAGCCGCCGGGCAGCCAGCAGCAATCGCAATCGGCGGGTGGTGGCTCGTCGGCAAGCGGTGAGAACGGCACGATCTTCACACCCGAAGCGCGCCACCCTTGAAGCACATGCGGATAGACAAAGGAAAAGGCCTCGTCACGGGCAAGCGCAATCCGACGGCCGGGTGGTGGAATGGCGATCGGGACCTCCGCGTCGGGCACCCGAGCATCGCGCGCAGTTTCCTCGGCGAGGCCGCGCCGCGCGACGCGCTTCACCGCTTCGACATCCACATGCGCCTCGATGAAATCCGCCATGGCATCGAGTAGACGATCGAGGCCCGCGGTCTCGCCCGCCTGCACCAGGCCGAGATGGCGTTCCGGCAGCGTTATCTTCGCGCTGCGAGGCAGGCTTCCGAGCACCGGCACGCCCAGGCTTTCGATCGCCTCGCGCACGAGGCGACGATGGCGATCGCTGCCGACGCGATTGAGCACGATGCCGCCGATCTCGATGCGCCGATCATAGCTCATCATGCCTTTCGCGACCGCGGCCGCCGTCGTGGAATGGCCCGAAACGTCGAGAACGAGAAGCACAGGCCAGCCGCAAAGGGCCGCGACATCGGCGCTCGATCCGGTCGTGCCGGCTTCCCCCGACACGCCGTCGAAGAGCCCCATGAGCCCTTCGCAAATCACGAGATCGGCTTCGCCCGAGGCCTTGGCCGCGAGGGCGCGGATAAGGCGTTCAGGCATCGCCCAACTGTCGAGGTTGACGCTCGCGCGCCCGCAAGCAGCCTCGTGAAAACCCGGATCGATGTAATCGGGGCCGCATTTCGCGCCAAAGACCGCGACGCCGCGCCGCGCGAGCGCGCGCATGAGGCCAAGGGTGAGCGTAGTCTTGCCGGCGCCCGAGCGCGGAGCCGCGACGACGAGGCCCGGGCCGCTCACGCCCGCTCCTTCGGTATGGGTTCGGGTGGGACCTCCCTTTCCAGCGTCACGGCGAACGGCGCGAGCATCTCGCGCAACTCCACGATCGCGCCGATCGCCACGATCGCGGGCGCCCCAAGGCCTTCCTTCTTCGCTTCAGCGCTCGCCGTCGCGAGCTTCGTCACGAGCACGCGCTGACGCTTCGTCGTCGCCTCGCTCACCATCGCGAGCGGCGTGTCGGCGCTCATCCCGCCAGCGATGAGCGCCTTGGCGATCGCGTCGAGATTGCTCATCGCCATGTAGAGAATAAGCGGTGCGCCGGTCGCGGCGAGCGCCGCGAAATCGGCGGCACCTTGCGCTCCTTCGGCGAGATGGCCGGTCGCGAGGATGAGCGCGTGATTGGTCTCGCGCGCCGTCGCCGGAATGGCCGCATAGGCGAGGCCGCCGATCCCAGCCGTGATGCCAGGAACGACACGAAACTTCACGCCGGCTCTGGCAAGGGCTCGGGCCTCCTCGGCGCCGCGGCCGAAGACAAAGGGGTCCCCGCCCTTGAGGCGGAGCACCTTCTTGCCGAGCTTGGCGAGCTCGATCAGCCGCAGGCTGATGTCGCGCTGGCTCGGCGAGGGCTTGCCGCCCCGCTTGCCGGCGAATTCGAGCGCGACTTTCGGCGCCGCGAGCGCGAGCACTTCACGCGAGACGAGCGCATCGTAAACGCAGATATCGGCTTCGCGGAGCGCCTTGAGGGCGGCGAGCGTCAAGAGCGCCGGATCGCCAGGTCCGGCTCCAACGAGCCAGACGCTGCCGCTCTCGAAAGCGGGAAGCTCGGCAAGAATGGGATCGCCATTGGTCATAAGCAAGGGCTCCGGCCGCCAGTGGATCGTAACCGACGGAGGGTCCCGATCCGTCGGTAAAATCTGATCCACAAAATTACAGCTCTGTGGTCAGGCTTTTTTCGACAAATGGGAAACATTTGTCGGGGCCGGACCACTGGCCTTTTGGCCGCCTCGCATTCGCGATATGCCTCCCACTCATGAATTTTGGCGGCGCCAGTGAGGAGACGCGCCCGGCCGTCCTTCGCCGCGGGTGGACGACAGGCGCCTGCGCGGCCGCGGCCACGCGCGCCGCTTATGAGGCGCTGCTGACCGGCTCCTTTCCCGATCCGGTCACCATCGCGCTGCCGGGCGGCGAGCGGCCGGCCTTCGCGCTCGCGCTCGAGAAGCGGGGTGCGGATTTTGCGCGTGCCGGTGTCGTCAAGGACGCTGGCGATGACCCCGATGTCACGCATGGCGCGCTTGTTGTCGCGACAGTGCGGCACCGGGCTCCCGGCACCGGCGTCATGTTTCGCGCCGGGGAGGGCGTCGGCATGGTGACGCGCCCTGGCCTTCCGGTCGAGCCTGGCGAGCCGGCGATCAACCCGGTGCCGCGCGCGATGGTTCGCGCCGCGATCGCGGAAGCCGCGGCGCTCGCCGACGCGAGCGGTGACGTGGAGGTCGAGATCGCTATTCCGGGCGGCGAGAGGCTCGCCGAACGCACCTTGAACGGCCGCCTTGGGATCGTCGGCGGATTGTCGATCCTCGGCA
>JAFAQA010000400.1 GCA_019246665.1 Hyphomicrobiales bacterium | reverse complement strand
TTTGACAACAGGAACTGGGAACACCCTCTCGGACGTGTCGAAGATGTGATCGTTAATTGGAGGTTTTTTGGTGGCTGGCTTCTTATTGCTCCCGTCCTCCTACTCAGAGTTGCGCCGCACCGCGTTGTCTCATGCAATTCTAAGGAGCGCGAATGCCGCAAGCAGCCATTTTCGACGTCGATGGGACCCTTGTCGATTCAGTCGACTTGCACGCGAGCGCCTGGCAGGAGGCGCTCGAACACTTCGGCCATCATGTGACCTTCGAACAAGTGCGCGGCCAGATTGGCAAAGGCGGCGACCAGCTTATTCCTGTTTTCCTCTCCGAGTCCGAGCAGAGAGATCATGGCAAGGAGATGGAAGCATGGCGCGGCAAGCGCTTCAGATCGAAATACCTGCCTTTAGTACGGCCCTTCTCGGCAGTCCCGGAGCTGCTGCAGCGGGTGCGTGACGCTGGTTTGAAGGTGGCCATCGCGTCCTCGGCCAAGGCAAGCGAGCTTGCGGTTTATCTTGAGATCGCCTGCGTCTCTGAACTAGTAGACGTGGCAACCTCGTCCGAGAATGCCGAGCAGTCCAAGCCGGCGCCGGACATTTTCCAGGTTGCCTTGAACAAGCTGGGCATGGCAGGCCCAGATGCCGTCGCCATCGGAGATACTCCTTACGACTCCGAGGCGGCTGGCAAAGCCGGAATTCCCACCATTGGAATGCTCTGCGGCGGCTTCACTGAATCCGAACTCCGCAAGGGTGGCTGCGTTGCGGTTTATCCCGGACCGGCTGCCCTGCTTGCGTGCTTCGGCGCGTCCCCGTTGGGGGTTCCCGCCAAATTGAGAAAGCAGGCGCTGTTGTCATGCCGGGCGGTGCCGTGAAGCCCCGCGACGGCGAGACTAGCAGGGACGGGGCGCCAGCCGCGAGCGCACCGCGCGCAAGCACGATTGGGGGAACCGATCCCGTGGTGCAAGAGATCTACCGAAGCTCTAACGGCGACCGCCCGGTCCGTGACGGATCGGGACGCCGCTTCGTTCGGCATCAGGCTAGCGCCTCGGCAGGCGGGCTGGTTACGGATACCGCAATTGACGTCTTACGCATTCGCGGGGCGGGTCCCGAGAGGGAAGAGTTGCGTCGGATTCTTTATGGCGAGGAGAAGACGTCGGCGACGTAGGGAGTCTGCCCCGTCCACTTGGATCGTTTATTGCGACCCTGTTTCGACGTCGCGCCGATCGTTTTCTCGTGCAGCCGCGACGATGATGCCCTCGTCCGGGCGGAGGGTCACTTCCCCTGCCACTGACCCCGCTGGTTTCGCGACCACGGTCGAGATCAGGATTCGCTCAAACGTCCCTGGCAAATTTACCCGACGCGGCTCATGGGTAAGGTTTAGCGCGATGGCCAAGCGTTCGGATTTTGCGCGTCGTTCAAAAATGAAAACACCTTCGTCGGCGGAGACCGCGGTATAATCTCCCGTGCATAAGGCCGTGCTTTGAGCTCGCAACGCGAGCAGACGACGGTACAAATTGAGAATGGAATTCGGATCGCCCGTGAATGTCTCGACGTTGCGGCGCAAGCAATCGGAAGCCGGCGGCAACCACGGACGGGCAGGGCTGAAACCCGCATTGAGCGAGCGATCCCAGCTCATGGGCGTGCGGCACGGATCCCGACCCAATCCCAAGCCAGGCTCTTGCTTTTCCCAAGGGTCTTGAACTGCCTCGGGCGGAACGATCGCCTGTTCAAAACCCAATTCATCGCCATAATACAGGGTCGGCGTGCCCCTTAGCGTGAGGAGAAGCATTGCCGCCACCCGGGCTTGCGCCTCGCCCACCCGCGTCGCGATTCGCGGCCGATCGTGATTGCCGAGCACCCAATTCGGCCACCCCCCTGGAGGCAATGCGCTCTCATATTCGGCAACGATGTTCGCGATCTGCTGGGCGCTCCAGGCCGTATTAAGCAGCTGAAAATTGAAAGGCAGATGGGCACCGGAAAGATCTTTGCCGTAGTAAGTCACCAAGCGCTCGATAGGCAGGTAGATTTCGCCAATTAAAAGGCGATCCGGGTAAGCGTCCAAAATCCTACGCAGCTCCGCGACTACGTCGTAGATCTCGGGCTGGTCCGCCGAGCGAAGCTGCAAAAACCGTTCGAGGCCCGCTTGTTCCGGTCTGAAAGCTGGATTAGGCGGATTATCTCGAAACTGCTCATCCTTTATAAGGTGCCAGAGCGCATCCACGCGAAAGCCGTCGACTCCTCGTTCCAGCCAAAAGCGAAGCACACCGTGCATGGCCGCCCGAACTTCGGGATTGCGCCAGTTGAGATCCGGCTGCTCCTTGAGGAAAGCATGGTAGTAGAACTGCCCGGTCGCCTCGTCCCACTCCCAGGCGCTGCCCCCAAAGGCACCAAGCCAATTATTAGGGGGAGCACCGTCGCTAGCGGCGTTGCGCCAAATATACCAGTCGCGCTTGGGATTTACTCGTGAAGATCGACTCTCGCGGAACCAAGGATGCTCATTCGAAGTGTGGTTGGGCACAAAATCGAGAATTAGTTTAATCCCACGCGAGTGCACATCGTTCAGTAAGAGGTCGAAATCGGCGAGAGTGCCAAATATGGGATCAATCGCGCAGTGATCGGCAATATCATATCCGAAGTCGCGCATTGGCGAGAGAAAGATCGGCGAAAGCCACACGGCATTGATTCCGAGCTGAGTGAGATAATCCAGTCGTTGGCGGATTCCCTTCAGGTCCCCCACGCCGTCGCCGTCCGAATCCTGAAAGGAACGCGGATAAATTTGGTAGAGCACCCCGTTTTGCCACCAATGCCCGTCCATCCTTGTCACCGCCAATTCTAATCGGGGGGTTCAATTTATTCCGCTGGGAAAACATACGAGCCTACAGCGGCGTAAGCTCCGCTCGCTCCGCGCCATGCCTGGCCAATAGCCGGAACGGACGATTGCGCACCCAAAGTCGATCGACTTCGATCACGTTCCATCCCTCTGGCAATACGACCCGACGTCGTGGCCACGAGGAGGGATCGTCCATTCCCGGTCGAATGCCGGGAAAACCCAACAAGAGGCTCGAAAGGAACCCACCTATATTGGCGAAGAAAGGTCCTGCGCGAGGCTGCTCGGGAAAAACATCGTGCCGGTATTCCAGCGCCTGAAGAAAACGACCGACGCAGAACCGGCCGTAACCATCCTCGAGAAGACGGGCCGACAACGCTCGATCCGCTGCGTAGGCTGCCCATACACCGTATAACGCCGACAGCATGGGACTTCCGAGGTAATCCTTCCGAAGGCGGAGGTACAGTTTCAAGGTCGCTGCCTCAACCTCCTTCGTCATCTCAAAGCCAAGCGGGAATATTCCCATCAGTGGGTCAGGAGTGGCGCCCTTGCTTTCGGACGCCCGGTAGCCATCATGCGAAATGATCGCCTGATCGCGCATGGGAACGACCAAATGCTCGGCAATGAGAGACCAGTCGCGATCAGCCTCATACCCAAGTTTCTTCGCCGCCCGAATAGCATCCCGTAGCACAATGGCAGCCGACATATTCGTGAACGCGGAATTATCGCACTCGGATTCACGTTCCGCGATTCCCATTGCGGATCGGATCTCGTAGCCGCGCTGGCTTGAAGTTACGCGACCAGTGATCCATTTGGCGACGCCCGACAACACGGGCCAAGCTTTGGCGCGGAGAAATTCGAGATCGCCCGTGATGCTTGCGTGAAAAGCGAAGGCCCTGGCGACGTCCAATGAGACGTGATCCTCGTGCCAAGCAGCTGAGCCGGGGAGCGGCGCGGCTTCCTGTCCGGAAGAGGGACCACTTTCCCAAGGAAATTGAAGACCTTTTCGTCCGCGGAGCCTCGCGTTACTTCCTGCGCTCGCGACGTTCCGCGATCTATAGTCAAGAATACTCTCTGCTGCGTCGGGCTGGAGAAGGCTTAGGACCGGGACCACGAACGTCTCAATGTCCCACATCACATGTCCGTAATAGTAGTGGTAATCGTGCCATGTCGCGAGACCAAAGATGGAGGTCGAAGCGGGCGAGGCGACGTGAGTGGAGCTCATCAGATAGAAAAAAGACGCGTCAGTTATAGCTTGCCAACGTCGGGAAGGTCCGTCCAACCGAATGCGGCCCTTCCACAAATCATCCCATCGCGCCTTGTTCGAATGACGGATGGCGTCAAATCCTTTCTTTTTCGCCAAGGCGATTTGGCGAACGGCTGCCAGGTCCGGTTGAGAGTGCATCGCACTTGATACGATGCTGGCCATTTGCCTCACTCGATAACGCCGCCCAGGATGGATGTGCGTTTCATAACCTGACCGCAACACGCGGGCCGCAAGGGGAGGACGATCGGGTTCTGGCGCATTGTCGTCGAGCCACTCCGTCGCGTATGCGATCCC
>JAFAQA010000150.1 GCA_019246665.1 Hyphomicrobiales bacterium | reverse complement strand
ATCCTCATAGTGGGCCGGGAAGAGCTCGATCACATCGCCCCGCACCCGAAAGGAGCCGCGCGAGAAATCGAGCTGGGTGCGCTTGTACTGGAGCGCCACCAGATCGGCGATCAATTGCCGCTGCTCGATCTTGTCGCCGACCTTCACGCCGAAGGTCATCGCCGTATAGGTCTCGACCGAGCCGATGCCGTAGATGCAGGAGACGGAGGCGACGATGATGACGTCATCGCGCTCCATGAGGGCGCGGGTCGCCGCGTGGCGCATGCGATCGATCTGCTCGTTGATCGAGGATTCCTTCTCGATATAGGTATCGGTGCGCGGCACATACGCTTCGGGCTGGTAGTAATCGTAATAGGAGACGAAATACTCGACCGCGTTGTTGGGAAAGAAGCTTTTGAACTCGCCGTAAAGCTGAGCCGCGAGCGTCTTGTTCGGCGCCAGTATGAGGGCCGGCCGCTGCGTCGCCTCGATCACCTTGGCCATGGTGAAGGTCTTGCCCGAGCCGGTGACGCCGAGCAGGACCTGGTCGCGCTCGAAGCGGCGCACGCCGTCGACGAGCTCGGCGATCGCCTGCGGCTGATCACCGGCCGGCTCATAACCGCTGACCGAAGCGAAGCGGATGCCGCCCTCGGTCTTTTCGGGACGCGGCGGGCGATGTGGCATCCAGGGCCGATCCTTGGAGATGCGGGGATCGCCCTCGGTGAGAAGCTTCGACAGCGCCTCGACGGTCGCGGGCGCGCCGATGAGCGCATCCGGCGAAGGCGGCAGCGTCGGAAGGCGCTCGGGCTTGCGGCTCACACCGCCCGACAGATCGGAACCGGCTTCCGCGGACGCTTTCCCTTGTAGCGCCTCGTGTATCGTCCCGGATGGCGAGCCGAGCAGGGAACGAAGCGCCTCGGATTCCGCGGTCGTGAAAGCGCCTTGTGGCGCCTCGCCAAAGCCGCCTTGCGGACCTTCCGAAGTCAGGGCCGGATTGAGCAAGGCCGCGAGGTGCTGGTCGAGCGGCTTCTGCAGCGGCTTCGACGCCTTGGCGCGCGTGTGGATGATGGCGTGCGGGTCCTTCCCGGCTTTTGCCGGGCGAGACGGTTCGGATCGTTTGGCCATGCTTCCAATATGGGCCGAGTCGGTGGAAAGGAAAAGCGTGGGACGGCGGCCGAGTAGCAGAACGATGACTGGTCCCCACCTGAAGCGTCCGGCTCCCACTTGACCTCAGAATAGCGCCCTGTGCCCCGACTATGGCGGAATGGGCATCTCCGCTTCGTCATCACCGGACTTGGTCCGGTGATCCACGCCTTTCACCTGAAAGCGAAGGCAGGGATGGCCGGGCCAAGCCCGGCCAGGACGGTTTGCGAGAGCCCGCCGCTAAACAACCTACCCCATCGTCGGGATCACGAATTCCGCACCTTCCTTGACGCCCGTCGGCCAGCGCGAGGTGACCGTCTTCGTCTTCGTGTAAAAGCGGAAGGCATCGGGCCCGTGCTGGTTCAGGTCGCCGAAGGCCGAGCGCTTCCAGCCCCCGAAAGTGTAATAGGCGAGCGGCACCGGGATCGGCACGTTGACGCCGACCATGCCGACATCGACCTTGGTCGCGAAATCGCGCGCCGCGTCCCCGTCGCGCGTGAAGATGGCGACGCCGTTGCCATATTCGTGGTCGCTTGCGAGCGCGAGCCCCTCATTGTAGTCTTTGGCGCGCACGACGGAGAGCACCGGGCCGAAAATCTCTTCCTTGTAGATGCGCATGTCCTTCGTCACATGATCGAAGAGACAGCCGCCCATGTAATAGCCGTTCTCGTAGCCTTGCATCTTGAAGCCGCGCCCGTCGACGACGAGCTTCGCGCCTTCCTTCACGCCGACCTCGACATAGTTCTTGACCCGCTGCAGCGCCTCCTTCGTGACGAGGGGGCCAAAATCGGCCGACGGATCGGTGGAAGGCCCGATCTTCAAGGATTCGACCCGCGGCGTGAGCTTCTTCATCAACGCGTCTGCGGTCTTCTCGCCGACCGGCACCGCGACCGAGACGGCCATGCAGCGCTCGCCCGCTGAGCCGTATCCCGCGCCCACGAGCGCATCCACGGCCTGATCCATGTCGGCATCCGGCATGACGATCATATGGTTCTTGGCGCCGCCGAAGCATTGTGCCCGCTTGCCGTGGGCAGTCGCGGTCTTGAACACATATTCGGCGATCGGCGTCGAGCC
>JAFAQA010000108.1 GCA_019246665.1 Hyphomicrobiales bacterium | reverse complement strand
CAGGAGGCTCTTCGCTCGGCCGCGCTGCAAGGTCTCGAGCCGATCCGTCGAGACCGGGCCGGGGTTGATGCCGACGACGCGCACGCCTTGGCTCGGGCTTGCGGCGCCGAGCGCGCGCGTGAAAGCCATGAGCCCCGCATTCGCGGTGGAGCCCGCGATATAGGAGGCGCTCACCCGCTCGCCCGCGGCGCCGATCACATTGACGATGACGCCGGCGCGCCGCGCCGCCATCCTGGCGTGGAAAGCGCGCGTCATCGCGATATAGCCGAAGAGCTTGAGCTCCCAGGCGTCGCGCCAGCGCGGCTGATCGATATCGGCAAGCGTTCCGCCCGGAATGGCCCCTGCGTTGTTCACGAGAATGTCGGTCGCGTCGCCAAAACGCGCGACGAGCGCGGGTACGGCCTCGTCCTTCGAAAGGTCATGCGCCGCGACCTCGACGCGCGCCTTCGGAGCCATGGCCTCGATCTCGGCCTTTGCGCGTTCGAGATCAGATTTCGTGCGCGAGACGAGCGCGACGTCGCAGCCCTCTTGCGCCAGGAGCTTGGCGCTCGCAAGGCCGATTCCCTTGGAGGCGCCGGTCACGAGCGCGCGTCGGCCGGATAGTCGAAGATCCATGAGCGTGTCTCCTTGCGGGAAGCCAAGGCGTTCAACGTCTCGACGCCGGCAATATCGTCTCGGTAAGCGCTGGGAAATGAAAGCTTCCGCCCTCGAAAGCTGGAAAGCGATGGTAATCCTGGCGCATCTCGTGGCGCACCGGAGATTGCAGCGCCGCCGTCAAGGCTTCCGGGCTGTCGAAGACGACGCGGTTGCGCTGCATATGCGCGGCGCGCGCGAAAGGCATGGCATCGATCCAATCGACGCGGCTCAGGATCTCGATCTGCCGAATACCCGGAAAGCGCCGCATGATCGGCGGATGGCTCGCCACATAATGGGTGAACCAGATGTTGAAGTCCTCGGCAGGCCCCGGATAATGGACGAGGAAGCTGCATCGCGGTTCGGTCGCCGTGGTCGTTCCGGCGATCTCGAAATGGCGCGCATACATCGCTTGCTGGCTCGCCTTCGCGCCCGCAAGGCTCGGCCAGGCACGCTCCGCGAGCGCTTGCAAATGCCCCTTCGCCGAGATCGCGGCTTCGAGCTCGAGAAGGTCGTCGAAATAGAGCTGCAAGGCGAGTTGCGGCGAGGCGCCATCGGCCGTGTAGATGTCGGTCGCGACCGCGGGCGTGTGTATCTCGGCGTGGCGCAGCGCCGGCGTCTCGGCGATCAGCGCCGCGATCCCGCTCTTGTCGGAAGCGCTGATCCGCGCCTCGGGCGAGGCGTTCTCGAAGGTGATGACATAGCAAAAGCGCATCGCGATCCTGTGTGCCGATCCGCTCCGGTGTCCGCGCTCTCGCCCGGCGCCGCTACGCGATCGTTTCCATTGGTGGTGAAAAGAGCCTGCGGAGTGCGTTGAGATCTAATTTGCAGCGCGACCTTGTGTCGTTTTCTCGCCTGATCTTACCGCAAACCGGGGCCACTTTTGCGGATCAGGCGACGCCCTTGCGCAAAAGGTCGAGGAGATGCACGAGGCCGATCGGGCGCCCGTCCTCGACGGTGATGAGCACGTTGATCTTGGCGGTCTGCATGATCTCGAGCGCATCGGCGAGCAGCGCCTCCGGCGAGATGGTGCGCGGCTTCCTGGTCATGATGCCCCCGGCCGGAGTGTCGAGCGCAAGGCCGGGATGGCGGCGCAGATCGCCATCCGTGATGATGCCGGCGAGCTTGCCGTCGCGGTCGATCATGAAGGCACAGCCATAGCCCTTCGCCGAGATGACGGCGATGACCTCGCCGAGGGTCGCGCCCTCGCGCGCCAGCGGCAACTCGTCGCCCGCATGCATCACCTCGCGCACATGGCGCAATTGGGCACCGAGCTGTCCGCCCGGGTGGAAGACGCGGAAATCCCGCGCCGAGAAGCCGCGGGCTTCCAGAAGCGCGATGGCGAGCGCGTCCCCAAGCACCACTTGCAGCGTCGTCGACGTCGTGGGCGCGAGGCGGTTCGGGCAGGCCTCGCGCGCCTTCGGCAGGACGAGCACGACATCCGCCTCGCTCGCCAATGTGGAGTGGGGTTCCGAGGTCACGGCGACGAGCGGGATGCGGAAGCGCCGGGAATACGACAGAAGGTCGGCGAGCTCGGCGGTTTCTCCCGACCATGAAAGCGCGAGCACGACATCGTCGCGGTGGATCATGCCGAGGTCCCCATGGCTCGCCTCGGCCGGATGGACGAAATAAGCGGGCGTTCCCGTGGACGAGAGCGTCGCGGCGATCTTGCGCCCCACATGGCCGGATTTGCCCATGCCGGAGACGATCACGCGCCCTTTCGAGGCGCCGATCAGCGCGACGGCTTGCTTCAGCGCCTGGCCGAGATTGCCGGCAAGCGCCGAGGACAAGGCCTCGAGCCCTTCGCGCTCGGCCGCAAGTGTTCGCAGGGCCGAGGCGACAGCGTCGCTTCTCTCGGCCTCAAGAGGCGCGGCGCGAAGCGGCATTGCTGTCCCCTTTTCCGAAGCGCCGCTCGATATAGTCGCCGACGATTGCTTTGAAGTCGTTAACGAGGCTGGGCCCGCGCAAGGTCGCGGCCTTCGCGCCGTCGATGAATACGGGCGCCGTCGGCTGCTCACCCGTGCCCGGAAGCGAGATGCCGATGTCGGCGTGCTTCGATTCGCCCGGCCCGTTGACGATGCATCCCATCACCGCGACGTTGAGCGCCTCGACACCCGGATAGCGCGTCTTCCATTGCGGCATCGAGGTCGAGATCCAGTCCTGGATGTCCTTGGCGAGCTCCTGGAATACCGTCGAGGTGGTCCGCCCGCAGCCGGGGCAGGCGGCGACGAGCGGCACGAAGGTGCGAAAGCCCATGGTCTGCAACAGCTCTTGCGCCACCTTCACCTCGAGCGTGCGGTCGCCGCCCGGCTCCGGTGTGAGCGAGACGCGGATGGTGTCGCCGATGCCCTCCTGGAGCAGCACGCCCATCGCAGCCGAGGAGGCGACGATCCCCTTCGATCCCATGCCGGCTTCGGTGAGGCCAAGATGCAGCGCGTAATCGGAGCGCGCCGCGAGCATGCGGTAGACGGCAATCAAGTCCTGCACCGCCGAGACCTTGGCCGAGAGGATGATCTTGTCGCGCGACAGGCCGATCTCCTCGGCGCGCGCGGCGGAGAGCAGGCAGGACTGCACCATCGCCTCATGGGTCACGGCGCGCGCCGGCTTGGGCGCGGCCGAGCGCGCATTGGCGTCCATGAGATGCGTCAAGAGCTCCTGATCGAGCGAACCCCAATTCGCGCCGATGCGCACCGTCTTCTCGTATTTCGCGGCCATCTCGATGATGGCGGCGAATTGCCGATCCCGCTTCTCGCGAAAGCCGACGTTGCCGGGGTTGATGCGGTATTTATCGAGTGCCGCCGCGCAAGCCGGGTGCTCGGCCAAGAGCTTGTGTCCGATATAGTGGAAATCGCCGACGAGCGGCACCGCGATGCTCATTTGCAAAAGGCGCTCGCGGATGCGCGGCACGGCAGCCGCCGCCTCATCCCGATCGACCGTGATGCGCACGATCTCGGAACCGGCGCGCGCGAGCGCCGCGACTTGCCGCGCGGTCGCCTCCACATCGGCCGTGTCGGTGTTCGTCATCGATTGCACGACGATCGGAACGCCGCCGCCGACGGTCACGCCGCCGACATTGACTGCGACGGTACGATGACGAGGCGCGTGGCCGGAATCTTGCCCGCAATCCTGCCCGGGACCTTGGCCTTGATCTTGCAAACCGGCGGTTTCGTTCATGAGTGAGGCTCCGCGCCTGGGCTTGTCGACCATGGCGGGCTCAGGGTCAAGGGTGGCGGCTTACGTTCACAGCCCACGTCCGAGGCGCTCGAGCGCTGCGTCGAGCGTCGAGTCGGTCTTGGCGAAACAGAAGCGCACCACCGTTTTCACCGGCGCTTCCTCGTAAAAGGCCGAGACCGGAATCGCGGCGACGCCACGTTCCTTGACGAGACGCTGGCAGAACTCGGCATCGTCCTTCTCGCCGAGCGGCGCAATATCGAGGTTGAGGAAATACGTGCCTTCGCAAGGAAGTACTTTCAGCCCGAGACGCGAAAGCCCTTGCGAGAAGCGGTCGCGGCTCGCACCGAAGGCCTGGCGCATGGTGGTGAAATACGCGTCATCCTTGCCGAGCCCGTAAGCGACCGCGGCCTGCAAATTGGGCGGTGTCGTGAAGGTGATGAACTGGTGCGCCTTTGCCAGCACCCGCATCAAGCCGGGCGCCGCGCAGACGAAGCCGACCTTCCAGCCGGTGAGCGAGAAGATCTTGCCGGCGGAGCCGATCTTCACGGTGCGCTCGCGCATGCCCGGACGCGAAATCAAGGGGAGATGGCGGTGATTGTCGAAGACCACATGCTCCCAAACCTCATCGCAAAGCGCGACCGCATCGAACTTTGTGCAAAATCGCGCCAGAAGATCGAGATCTTCGGCCGAATAGACGATGCCCGCGGGATTGAGCGGGTTGTTGAAGAGCACCACCTTGGTCTTCGGCGAGAAGGCTTCGCGCAGCATCTGCTCATCGAAGCGCCAATGCGGCGGGGAGAGGCTCACGAGCTTCGGCACGCCGCCGGCGCGCCGCACGAGCGGCAGGTAGGCGTCATACATCGGCTGGAAGAGGATCACCTCGTCGCCCGGCGTGACCAGCGCCAGAAGCGCGCCCGCGATCGCCTCGGTCGCGCCCGAGGTGATCATGATTTCGGCGTCGGGATCGAAACCGATGCCGTGATGATGCGCGTAGTGGGCGGACACCGCTTGGCGAAGCTCCGGCAGGCCCATCATCGGCGGATATTGGTTCCAGCCGGAGATCACGGCCTCGGCCGCCTTGCGGCGTACATCCTCGGGCCCTGGATCATCCGGGAATCCCTGGCCGAGATTCACGGCCTGGTGCTCGCGGGCGAGGCGCGACATGGTCTCGAAAATCGAGGTGGTCAGGTTCGAGAAGGTGGGATTCATGGAGGAAATCCGGTGGCGGATCGGGACCAAAATCGCAGATGGCGAAATCGAGAGAAAGCGGACGTGCCTCTTGTTCGGTGAGACTTCTACAGCATGATCGGCGAAAGTGGCCCGACTTTTGCGGTAAGATCGGCGGAAAACAAAGCGATTTCCTGACGCTACTGATCTCCTCCAAACGCAAGGCTGCGTCGCGCCCCCGCGACAGTGACCCCCCATCCGAACTCTTCCCGCCACTCGTTTCACTCGTTGGGGAAGAGAGGCCCTGCGCTTGCGCGCATGATTGCGCAAGGAAGCCCTAATACAAGGGGATCAGTCGCGCGACCGAGATGGGGCCGACCGCCATTCGGCCGTTGGCCATGGTGACCGGGAGGTGCAATTTTCCGCCGTTCAACTTGAGGAATGCGAGGGCACCGGCCGGCAAGCCCAGGCGCGTCACCGCAGCTTCGGCTCCTTCAAGGGAAGTGTCGAGCCTGCCCGTGACGCGGTGCAGCTCGTCGAGCTGAAGCTCGCCGGAAGCTCCGGCTTTGAGGCTTCCTTTGGCGAGGTTAGCAGCCGCAACCCGCACGGTGCCTCCCGCGAGCCGCCAGCGTTCGAGGGGAGCTGATGAAGCGCTGGGTGCCAGTGGCTGAAGGGCGGCGACATTCGAGATCGACACATCGATATCGGCGTTAGCCGGCGTCTCCTCCCCGAGAATGCCATCGAGCAGCGGGGAAGCGAGACGCACGAGCTTCGATGAAAGCTCGACCGCGCCATCTTCGGGCGAACGCCCGGGATCGCGCCGCGCATGAAGCTCGAAGCGCTCCGCTTGCGTCGTCAGCATGTTCTGGCCGTCGCGCACCCGAAGGCTCGGCCCCTCGACAGCCATATCGGCATGGTCGAGCACGCCGCCTTGCGCGACCAAACCCATGAGAAGCGAATGCCAATCCGCTTCGGTGTCGGAAACGCCCGGCGCCTCGAATGACAGCGGGCCCTGCGCTTCGATGATCACATGGTTGAGGTCATAGATTTGCGCGACGCCGGTGAGGCGCGCCGCCGAGAGCACAACCTTGCCGGAAGGCCGCTCGATCTCGAGCCTCGGGGCATCGCAACGCATCGCGATACGGAAAGGGAAGCCGAAAAATTCCCGCGTGGCACAAGAGAGCTTGCGGCCGTTCTGCGCCTCTTGCGCCAGGTCCGCATCGATTCCTGCCTGCACCCGGCCGGAGACCACATAGGAGAAGCCCGCTCCAGCGCCGCAGACGAGCAGCAAGAGGCAGAGCGCCACAAGGGCCGTGCGGCGCGCGCCATTGAGCTTCTTGCGGTCGCGACGGGCTGGAACGGAGGGAATGCTGGTCGGCATGAGGATTGTTCACGAGGTTTCGAGCTGATACGGCGAGCACCCGCATGGAGCTAAAGGCACGATGAAGGTCAAGGATCAGCATGGCGATTTCTGGGTGTTCGGCTACGGCTCGCTGATGTGGCGTCCGGGATTTCCGCACGCCGAACGCCACGCCGCCCGGCTTTTCGGCTACCACCGTTCCCTTTGTCTGTTCTCCCATGAATATCGCGGCACACCCGAGTGCCCTGGTCTGGTCCTCGGGCTCGATCACGGGGGTTCTTGCGTCGGCGTCGGCTTTCGAGTCGCGGCGGCCGACCGCGCCGCGACCTTGGCGTACCTCACCTGGCGCGAAGGCACTTCGGTGTATCGCGAGACCGAGGTCGAGCTTCAACTCGTCGATGGGCGCAAGGTGGAGGCGCTCGCCTATGTGGTGAACCGCTCCCACGCGCACTATGCCGGCAGACTTCCCTTGCCGGAGCTGCTCGGCCATGCGCAAAAAGGCCGTGGCAACAAGGGAAGTTGCCGGGACTATGTCGTCTCGACGCACCGCCATCTCGTGAGCCTCGGCG
This sequence comes from Hyphomicrobiales bacterium, assembly GCA_019246665.1. Taxonomy (GTDB): domain Bacteria; phylum Pseudomonadota; class Alphaproteobacteria; order Rhizobiales; family Beijerinckiaceae; genus GAS188. The sequence continues at coordinate 3,314 of JAFAQA010000108.1, read as the reverse complement.
TCCGCGACACCCATCTCGCCTGGCTCGCCGAGCGGCTCGGCCAACCTGGCGAACAAGCTCCGTCGCATCACAACATGGCGCGCGAGCTCGAGACCGCAATCCATTGAGGCGCGATGATCCTGGCTGTCGAAAAGGTTCTACAGGGGCGGGGAAGGCTCCGAAACAGCGCGCCCTGAAAATGAACCCTTTTGCAATAGGTTATGAAACTCAATAAAGAGGCACGATGACGTCGCGGCACCATCTCGACGCCTTGCGCGTGCGCATCGCTCGCTTTGAGCAGAACCGCCAGCATGCTCTAAGCTTTTGTTGAAACACGATCATTTCCGGAAAAGAGGTCTCCTTTGTTCCGGATCTGCCTAAACTCCGGAGGGGCCGTCATGCGAGCCATCGCCGATCGAGTTGAGAAGCGCGGAAATGGCCGGCCGAAGCTTCCTCTTGCGGTCGCCGCGCTGGTTGCCTTCACGTTCCTCTCGGCCGCTGGCTGGGCTCAGACGGCGGTGCCCCCGGCCCTTCGGCCAAGCTCGGCGGCGCCTGAGCAAAGCGCTTCGCAAGCGCCGGATGCCGACGCGCAGCGTCAGCAAGGGCAGCTCGATGGCGCGAAGCGCGAGCTCGATCAAATCGAGCAGGCGCTCGGGGATGCCAAGCTCGACGACGCCGCGTTGATGAAACTGCGCGACCGGCTCGATCCTCTGGCGCAGCAGCTCGCGAGCTTGATCGCGAGCGTCGGCCCCAAGGTCGATGATTTGAACCAGCGCGTCGCCCTCCTCGCGCCGAAGAGCCCTGACATTCCCGACACTCAAGACAGCGCGCGTCTGCGCGAGCAGGTGACCGCTTCGCGCGATGCGGCCGTCGGCCTTCTCGCCGGCGCCAATTCGCTCCAAGTCCAGGCGGGGCAGCTCGCGACACGCATCGCGGATCGTCGTCGCGCCGCCTTCACCGAGCGCACTTTTCAGCAATCGCCGAGCATCATCTCGCCAAGCCTATGGCAGACGGTGCTTTCGACGGTACCTTTGTTCGGCGGCCTCCTGGCGCGCACCACGCTTTCCTGGTTGCGCGGCCTGCCGGCCGAGATGGATGCGCAGAAGACGTTCGAGCTCATGCTCGCCGGGGTGCTCGCGCTCTTCGTCGCCTGGCCGGGGCGGCGTTTCATCTGCCTCTTGATCCGCAAGGCGGAAGCGCGGCGGCCCCCCTCGCCGCTCAGCACGGCGTTAGGCGCGGCGATCCTCGCCATCGCAGGCGCGGCGCTCCCGCTCCTCGCCGGAACATTGTTTCTCGACACCCTGGATGAGCTCAACATCGCGCCGCCTCGCCTGCTCACGCTGATCGAACCTCTTGTCATGACGCCGGCCTGGGTGCTGGCGGCACGCTCCATCGTGCATGCGCTACTGGCGCCGGGCGTTCCGCGCCTGCGGCTCGTCTCGGCGACCGATGATGGCGCCAGGACCTTGCTGCGCTTCGCCACTGCCGCGGTCGCGACCTTGGGGATCGCGGCGATTTTCGAGGCCGCTGCGCAAAGCGTCGGTGCGCCCATCTCCTACTCGGTGGCCATCAAGGGCATGGCGTCGCTCGCCCTTTCGGGGCTTCTCGCGGCGACGCTGCGCCGCGCCGCTGAATCCGATGCAGCGGCGGAAGCCGCTTGCCTTGGCCCTTACGTGGATCCGGGCGGAAAGCTCGGTGGCTTCGCGCGCATTCTCGGCTGGGCGGCCGCGGCGACCCTCACCCTCGCGGCGTTTCTCGGCTATGTGGCCTTCACCTGGTTCATGGCGCACCAGATGCTTTGGGCAGCGGCGATTTTCGCCGTGACGACGATTGCGCTCGCCTTGATCAACGCCGTCGCCGCGCAGATGCAGCGCCGCGACACGGCGATCGCGCGTTTTGCGCATCTTCAGATGGGCTTGCCAGAGCGGGCTCTCGAGCAAGCGGGAGCGCTCATCGGCGGCGGCCTCAAGGCCGCGACGCTGGCCCTCGCCGTGATCCTTTTGCTCGCTCCCTGGGGCGTCGAATCGGGAAACATCTTCGAAGCGCTGCAAGGCGTGATCTTCGGCTTCAGCGTCGCCGGCGTGACGATCTCGATCAGCTCGCTCATCGTGGCCGCGATCCTGTTCGCGGCCGGCGTCTTCGTCACGCATTTGCTGCAGCGCTGGCTCGAATCCGAATTCCTTCCGACCACGCGGATCGATGCGGGATTGCGCAACTCGATCCGTACTGGCGTCGGCTATCTCGGAATCTTCACGGCCGCGGCGCTTTCGCTTTCGGTGCTTGGGCTTTCGGTCGAACGTATCACCATCGTCGCGGGCGCGCTTTCGGTAGGTATCGGCTTTGGCCTGCAATCGATCGTCAATAATTTCGTCTCGGGCCTTATTCTTCTATGGGAGCGGCCGATCCGGGTCGGCGATTGGGTCGTGGTCGGCACCGAGGAGGGTATCGTGCGCCGCATCAATGTGCGCGCAACCGAGATCGAGACTTTCGACCGCACGGCCGTCATCGTGCCGAACTCGACCTTCATCTCGGGCATCGTCAAGAACAAGGTGCTCTCGGATCGCACGGGCCGCGTGGAGCTCAAGGTGACGGTCGCGATCACCGAGGATGCGGAGGCGGTCCGTGACCTGCTCATGCGCTGCGCGCGGGCGCATCCGCAAATCCTGAAGGACCCCGCGCCTGTGGTGCAGCTTAAGAATTTCAACGCGAACGGCATCGATTTCGAGCTCTTCGGCTTCGTCGCCGATGTCGATGCGACAGGGCGCATCAGCAGCGAGCTGCGCTTCTCCTTGCTCAAGCATCTGCACGAGCAGGAGGTCGCTCATTCGGCTCCGACCGGCGCGCCGCTCGACACGCGCCAGCTCGAAAAAGCCTTCGCGCATCTCGCACGCACCATCGAGGAGGTGCGTGACACGCAGGTGCCGCGCGACGTGCACAAGCGTGCGGTTCGGTAGAGAGTCCGATTTAGTCATCAGCGCGTCCCGCTACCGGGCCGAAAGGAAGGCGTGGATGCCCGCGCCAAGCGACGCCAAGCGCGGGCATGACGCGGTTCATGCGTAGGCCCCTTAAGGAGTGAGCGTTCCCACCTCGTCCTGGCCAGGCTTGGCCCGGTCATCCACGACTTTGTCCGCGACAAGCGCGCGTCCGAGGCAGTCAATCACCACCAGCTCGTTCCGGCTTCACCCGGTGAAAGCCCGAGATGCACCGAGAGGCTCGCTGCGATATCGGCGAGGCTTTCGCGGCGGCCGAGCGGCGTCGCCCGCACCTTCGGCCCGAAACAGAGAATGGGCGTGTGCTCGCGCGTATGGTCCGTGCCGCGGAAGGTGGGATCGTTG